>JAURMM010000133.1 GCA_030830685.1 Gammaproteobacteria bacterium
CGATTCAGCACCAGGTTCTCGATCCGCACGCCCCACTGCCCGGGACGATACAGGCCGGGCTCATTGGACGTGACCATGCCGGCTTCCATGGCCATGGTGGGTTCCGGCACCGCTTTGCTGATGCTCTGCGGCCCTTCATGCACATTCAGGAAATAACCCACGCCGTGGCCTGTGCCATGGCCGTAATCGAGCCCCTCTGCCCACAATGGCGCGCGCGCCAGGGCGTCGAGCATCGGGGCCAGCGTGCCACGCGGAAACCGCGCGCGACTGAGCGCCTGCATGCCTTTGAATACCAGGGTGCAGTCACGTTTGATGGCAGGACTCACCTCACCGATGGCCCATACCCGAGTGATGTCCGTGGTGCCTCCCAGGTACTGCCCGCCGGAATCGATCAGCAGCAGTCCGTTCCCGTCGATCACCGCATGGGATTCCGGCGTGGCGCGGTAGTGCGGCATGGCGCCATTGGCATTGAAGGCCGCAATGGTTGGAAAGCTGAGTCCAACGAAATGCGGGCGCCGCGCACGTGCTGCGGTGAGGTGTTCATCGATGGTGAGCTCCGTGATGCGTTCGCGTCCGAGAGCGGATTCGAACCAGGCGTAGAACTCGCACATCGCCGCCCCATCCTGCCGCATCACCTCCCGCAGGTGTGCCGCATCGGTCTCTGTCTTGCGGCTTTTCTGCAGCGTGCTCGGGTTGATGGCCTCGACGACTTTGAGTTGCGGCGGCAAGGCACTGCGCAAGCCGAGGGTTACTCGGCGCGGGTCAATCAGGCAGACGGCTTTCTCGGGCAGGCGCGCGAGTGCCGACGCCGCCGAGGCATAAGGGGCAAGCACAATGCCGTCTGCCGCCAGCGCCTGCATGAGTGCCGAGTCCACCTTTCCGTCACCGATGAAAAGCGTGGCCGTTTCGGGGGTGATCAGCAGATGCGCCAGAAACACGGGGTTGTACTCCACGTCCGCGCCCCGGAGGTTGGTGATGAAGGCGATGTCATCCAGGGTGGAAACCAGATGATGCGTGGCGCCCCGTTGTGTCATCGCCGCGCGCACCTCGCGCAGACGTGCGCTGCGCGAAGCGGATGCCCAGGGCAACGCATGTTCGTAGACGGGTGCGGCCGGTAATCCCGGGCGGTCGGGCCAGATTGCATCCGCAAGGTCGAGGTCTGTGCGCAGTGTCATGCCGGCACGCACCAATGCCGACTCCAACGCCTGCGCGGCAGCGAGCGAGAGTGCCTGACCGTCCACACTCACCACGCTCCCGGACGCGAGTCGCGTGATCAGCCACTCCACATGGGCGCTGCTGGCCGCGGCGGTGAGTTTTTCCAGCACGATGCCCGTGCCGGCCAGTTCGCGCTCAGCCTGTACCCAGTAACGGCTGTCGGCGAACAACGCGACCTCGGAAGCTGTCACGACCAGCGTTCCCATGGAGCCTGTGAAGCCCGACAGCCATTGTCGGGTCTGCCAGCGCGCAGGCAGGTATTCGCTGAGATGCGGATCAGCACTGGTCACGACCAGTCCCTGGACACCGGCGTTGGCCATCGCCGTGCGAAGATCTTGCAGACGTTGCTGAATAGTGTGCATGGTGGAGCGCCGAAAGAATGATCGCTACAAGCATCGCACACCAAACCCAAGGGTTACACTCGACGCGCATGAACACCGAAAACGCTTCCACCGATCCCGCCGCCGAAGCTGCGCATCTGCGCGGTGTCGAGGCGCTGCGCGCGGGACGACTCGATGAGGCTGAGACCTGCCTGCAGCGTGCCCTTGCACTGGCGCCTGACAATGCGGTCTACCATTCCAATTTCAGCGTGATCCTGCGCGAACGGGGCCTGCTGGAGGCCTCACTGGCAGCCGCCGATCGCGCGGTCGATCTCGCGCCCGGCTTTGGTGGTGCCTGGTACAACCGGGGCATTTCACTCGCCGAGCTCAGGCGTTACGAGGAGGCACTGCAGAGTTACACGCAGGCGCTCGCCATCAATAGTGATTACGCCGAGGCCTGGTTCAATCAGGGCAGCGTCCTGCTGCGCCTTGATCGGCTGAACGAGGCGCGCGACAGCTATTCGCGCGCGGTGGCGCTGGCACCGGAAAACGCCCTCTTTCTGCACCACCTCGGTGTATCTCTCGATGGCCTTGGCCTGTTCGGGGAGGCCTTGCAGGTCTATGAAAAGGCACTTGAACTCGCACCCGGACAGGCGACCAGCTGGTTCAACTGTGGCGTAGACCGGTTCAAGCTCGGTGATCTCGAAGGCGGTAAGGTCTGCTACGCGCGCGCGCTCGCCTGTGGCCACCCCGATCCGGATCTGGTGCGTTTCTTCATGGCCGCAGCAGAAGGCGGCTCACCCCCACCCACCGCGCCTGCGGAATATCTCAGAAATCTTTTCGACGATTATGCACCGCTATTCGAACAACATCTGGTGGGTGTGCTCGGCTACGCCGCGCCCGAGGTGCTGTTTGAACTCCTGGGCACGCAACTGGGCCGGGATCTGGAGATTCTCGATCTCGGCTGCGGCACCGGCCCCCTGGGCCGGTTGCTGCGGCCGCATGCGCGCCGACTGGTCGGGGTTGATCTGGCACCGATGATGATTGAGAAAGCGCGCACCGGAGCGATCTATGACGAGCTGGTCCTTGCGGATGTGCGGGATTACCTCCGGGCGCGCACAGATACGCTGGATCTGGTGGTGGCCACCGATGTGTTCATCTACGTGGGTGATCTGGATGAAGTGTTCAGGGACGCTTCCCGCCTGCTCACACCCGGCGGATTGTTCGCTTTCTCGGTGGAGCAGCATCCCGAGGAAGGCTTTGCCCTGCTCTCCACTCTGCGCTATGCCCATTCCTATGCCTACTGCGTCAGTCTGGGCAGACGCCATGGCTTGCAGCTGCGCAAGGCGGAGTCCCGCCCCATCCGGCGCCACGGCGAAGGTGAAATCGCCGGCTATTACCTGGTCTTCGCCAAACCCGCGTGAGCGCCCGCCGGAGAGGGAGTGCCGAGCGCATGGGGAATGCCGCAGGCATCCAGCAGCGCGAGCGTCTCGGCAAGCGGCAGGCCGACCACATTGGAGTAGCTGCCCTCGATACGCGCCACCAGGGCGCCGCCCAAACCCTGGATGCCGTAGGCACCGGCCTTGTCAGCCGGTTCGCCCGACGCCCAGTAGGCGGCAATCTCTGATTCGCTCAAGGTCCGGAACTGCACGCGCGTTTCCACCACCTGTACCGCCAGTACCGCCAGTGTGTCCGTGGCCAGCGCAACGCCCGTGAACACGGCATGCCAGCGCCCGGACAGGCGGCGCAGGATGCGCGCGGCATCTTCGGCATCGGCAGGTTTGCCGAGGATTTCTCCGGCGCAAACCACTGTGGTATCCGCGGCCAGCACCGGGAGTGAACTACCGCTGGCTACCCGCCCCGCCCGGGCCTTCGCGCCCGCGAGCCTCGCCACATAGCTGCCCGCGGGCTCAGCCGCGTGCGGGGTCTCATCCACTTCCACATCCACCACCGCGAACGACGCGCCCAGCGTGCGCAGCAGTTCCGCGCGCCGCGGGGAACGAGAAGCCAGCAACAGATCAGGACTCATGCGCGATGGTAGGGGTGGTGATTGAGCAAGGACCAGGCACGGTAGATCTGTTCCACCACGATCACGCGCACCATCTGATGCGGCAACGTCAGCCGGGAGAGAGACCAGACTCGCGTTGCGCGGTCACGCACGCTCTGGGCCAATCCTTCGGCGCCGCCAATCACGAGCGTTACATCGCGCCCCCCCTGCTGCCAGTCGGCAAGCTCAGTCGCGAGTTCGGCCGTGGACCATGGCTTGCCACGCTCATCCAGCGCCACCAGAAGGGCGCGTTCCGGATGCGCCTTGAACAGCGCATCTGCCTCACGCTCACGCTGCTGCTCGGCATTGGCCACGCCCTGTGCCGGCGGCAATTCACGTACCTTCAGATCCAGTCGGCCCTGCAGGCGCTTGAGGTACTCATCCGTAGCCTCGCTCGCCCACGCGGCAGGGCGCCTGCTCACGCACAGGAGCTGGAGGCGCACCGCAGCGGCTACTCCACCGGGGCTGCCGCGTCGGCTCTCGCCTTGCGCGCACGCGGGGGGGGTGCCCAGAGTTTTTCGATCTGATAGAACTCGCGCGTTTCCGCCTGCATCACATGGCAGATGACATCCCCGAGATCGACCAGGATCCATTCGGCCGCCTGCTGTCCTTCCGTCCCGAGCGGCTTCTGCTTGAGGGCACGGGCGGCTTCGGCCACCTGATCAGACAGCGCCTTCACCTGTCGCGAAGAACCGCCGGTGGCCACCACCATGTAATCGGTCATGCTGGTGAGCTTGCGCACATCCAGCACCTTGATGTCGACGGCCTTGCCGTCATCAAGCGCTTTGGTAACCGCCTCGAGAAGGACTTTGGGTTTGACTGGCATGGGTGGAGGATGCTCCTCAGCGATAAAGGCGATGTTGTTCGATGTACTCCGCCACCGCAGGTGGCGTGAGTGCGGCAAGGCAGCGACCGGCGCGCACGCGCGCGCGGAGGTCCGTGGCCGAAATGGGCAGCAGGGGAATCGATTGCATGAGGATGTGTCCTGAGAGGCGTGTTTTCAATGCGTCCACTTCCTGCACCTCGGCACGTGCGAGGAGATCCTGCAGTGCCTCGTCCTGCGGCGGGGCGTAACCCGGACGGGTGGCCACCACCAGATGGGCGAACCCCAGCAACTCCTGCCAACGGTGCCAGCGCGGCAAGCCATTGAAGGCATCCTGCCCAAGGATGAAGCAGATCGCGGTGTGCGGTTCCTCCCGCCGCAAGGCTGCCAGGGTCTCGACGGTGTAGGTGATTCCGTTGCCGGCGAGCTCGCGATCATCCACCCGGAGTGCGGTCCCCTGCACCGCGGCGTAGAGCATTGCAAGCCGATCAGAAGCGCTGGCGCCTGGCTCGTCCCTGAGATTGGGCAGACGGGCCGGCAGCAGGCAAACCTCGGATAGGCCAAGCACTTCGCGACATTCGATGGCCAGTCGCAGATGCCCGTGGTGTACGGGATCGAAAGTACCGCCCAGCACCCCGAGAGATCGCACAGGCTGACTGTCGGCGTTCAGCCCCTGACCTCCCCGTTCCCGAGCACGATCCATTTCTGCGAGGTGAGTCCTTCCAGACCCACCGGGCCGCGAGCGTGGAACTTGTCGGTGCTGATACCGATCTCCGCTCCCAGCCCGTATTCGAAGCCATCCGCGAAGCGGGTGGAGGCATTCACCATGACTGAGCTGGAGTCCACCTCGCGCAGGAAACGCAGGGCATGGCTGTAGTTCTCCGTGATGATGGCCTCCGTATGCTGCGAGCCGTACTGGCGAATGTGCTGCATGGCTTCGTCCAGGGAGGACACCACGCGCACCGCGAGGATGGGTGCGAGGTATTCGGCATACCAGTCCTCTTCCGTGGCCGGCACGACCCCGGCATCCAGTGCGCGGGTGGCCGCGCACCCTCGCAACTCCACCCCGGCGGCGCGGTAGCGCGCAAAAAGTGGAGGCAGGAGGGAGGACGCAACATCGGCATGGACCAGCAGGGTTTCCATGGTGTTGCAGGTGCCGTAGCGCTGGCATTTGGCATTGAAAGCCACTTGTTCGGCCTTGGCCGGGTCAGCATCTGCATCGAGGTAGACGTGACACACGCCGTCAAGATGCTTGATCACCGGCACGCGCGCCTCCGCGGTAACGCGCTCGATGAGGCTCTTGCCGCCCCGAGGCACGATCACATCCACCCACGCGGGACTCTGCAGCAAGGCACCTACGGCTGCGCGGTCCGCAGTCTGCACCACCTGCACTGCGGCCGCGGGCAGACCTGCGGCCTCAAGGCCCCTCAGGATGCAGGCGGCGATCGCCTGGTTGGAATGCAGCGCTTCCGAGCCACCGCGCAGAATGACGGCATTACCGGACTTGAGGCACAAGCCTGCGGCATCGGCCGTCACGTTGGGGCGGGACTCGTAGATGATGCCGACCACGCCGAGCGGCACCCGCATGCGTCCGACCTGGATGCCGGACGGGCGACGGGCCAGATCGGTGATCGCACCCACCGGATCAGGCAGGGCTGCAATCTCGCGCAAACCCTGCGCCATGGCCGCGATGCGCGCTGGCGTCAGGGCAAGTCTGTCCCGTGCGGCGGCGTCCAGATCTGTCGCCGCATCGAGATCGCGCGCATTGGCCGCAGCAAGCGCCGCTGCCTCGGCCTCGATGACACGGGCAGTTTCGGTGAGCGCCAGGTTCTTGGCCGCGGTGGAGGCACGCGCGATTTCCACGGAGGCCGCGCGCGCGGCGCGTCCAAGCCCCTGCATATAGGCCTGGACGTCTGTGATGCTGGACTGGGATACGCTCATGTCTCACCGGAAGTTGAAGGGGATTTGCCAGGCCCGGACACGCTGGCCAGGGCCAGCAGCAGGGATTCGAGATCGTCCCATACATTGCCGAGCCCGTGGCCCTTGATCAATTGATCGAGCCGGATGGCGTCCTCGAGGAGCTCGCTCAAACGGGTCACGGGATGTCGCTGCAGGGCCTGGCGCAGCAGCGGCTGTCGCGAAGGCCAGGCCTGCTGCTCCCTGAACGCCTGCTCGAGCGATGCCCCGCAGGCGCGCGCGGCAGCCACCCGGGTCAGGGTGCGCAGCTCACGCACGAGGCCGAAATTGATGAGCACGGGCTCGGTGCCCTCGGCGCGCAGGCCACGCAACACCCGCACCGTGCGCGCGGGCTGCCCCGCGAGCGCTGCGTCCACACACTGGAAGGTGTCATAGCGCGCGGTGTCTGATACCGCCGCGATCACCGCCTCCAGGTCCAGCGAGGAGCCTTCGGCCAGCAGCGTGAGCTTGTCCACTTCCTGCGTGGCCGCGACCAGGTTGCCTTCGGTGCGCAACGCCAGGAATTCGATGGCCTCGGCGGTGAGTTCAAGACCCCGGGCGCGCGCCCGTCCGGCCAGCCAGCTGCGAAAGGCGTTTTCATCTGGCTCGCGGCACCCGACCACCACGCCCTGTCGCTCACAGGCCTGCACCCATGCAGCCTCCTGTTGCCGACGATCGAGGGCGCCGGCCAACACCAGGAACACATCGGGTGACTGGTCGTCGCCAAGAAGATCCGCCAGGCACTCCAGGCCCTCGCGATCCGGCTTCTTGCCCGTCAGGCGGATTTCAATCAGCCGACGCTCTGCAAAGAGCGACAGCGTGCCGCTCAACCCGCGCAGGCTGGTCCAGTCCTGGCTGCTGCCATCGAACACCACCCGCTCTGCGATGCCGGCACCCCGGGCAGCGCTGCGGATCGCATCGGCGCTCTCCATGGCCTGCAGCGGTTCCGGCCCGTGCAGGAGATAGCGCGATTGCAGACCCTTGCGTGCGAGATGGTCCGGGAGCTGTTCCGGCCTAACCTGCATTCTTGCGTGCGAGGTCGAGGTCCAAGGCCTCGAGCCGGAAAATGAGGGCGCGCGCCGCATCTTTGGCCAGCTCGTAGCGAATGGTGGTTTCCACTTCTTCCGTACCGAGCAGCGCGGCTTCGTCGAACACGAAGTCCTGGGTCCAGACGATGGTCTCGGGCGGCGCAACCACGGTCCCGCCGGGTGTGCGCACCGTGAGCTCCACTTCCAGTCCGAGTTCCATCTCGCGCACCTTACCGGTCTGATCATCCACCGACAGCACGCGCCGGTCGAATCGCTCGCGGCGCAGCTCGATGACGGCCTCGGCCGCCTGGCGATCCGTGATGACGCTGACACCGCTGTAGCCAAGCTGGGTCACGAACCACGGATAGAGATATCCCCCTCCGTCGGAAACGATGAACACGCGCTTGAACGGAATCCGGCTGGGGCCGGTGCCCCGCAGATGCCACCCGCCGCAGGCGCTGAGCAGCAGGGTCGCTGCCAATACGGCGAGCAGGGCAAGGCGGAGGACTGGGCGGCCTGAATGGGTCATGCCACCACTATATTCACGAGTCGACCCGGGATCACCACCACCTTGCGCACCGTGAGGCCCTCGAGGTGGCGCGCGACCTGAGGGTCGGCCAATGCGGCTGCTTCCACACCGGCTGCGTCGAGATCCGCCGGCACCGCGAGCTCGGCGCGCTTCTTGCCGTTGACCTGAACCACGATATTGAGCTCGTCGCGCACGAGAGCGGCGCTGTCAGCCACCGGCCACGGCGCATCGAGCAGGGATCCGGGGGCGTGTCCCAACGCTTCCCACATTACCTCCGTGGTATGCGGCACGATCGGAGCAAGCAGCAGTACGCAGGTCTCCAGACCCTCCTGTTTCACCGCCCGGGTGGCGTCATCCGCCGCCGCGGCCTTCTGCAGGGCATTGACGAGCTCCATCACTGCCGCGATGGCCGTATTGAATTTGTAGCGGCGGCTGATGTCGTCCGTCACCTTCACGATGGTTTCATGGACGCGGCGGCGCAGCGTGCGCTGGGCTTCATCCAGACTGACTGCCGCTACCGTCGGCGCAGCACCGACCGCGACGTGCTCATGCACCAGGCGCCACAGACCACGCAGAAAGCGAGACGCCCCCTCCACCGCCGAGTCAGACCATTCGAGCGACTGCTCCGGCGGCGCGGCGAACATCGTGTAAAGACGCACGGTGTCCGCACCGTACTTGTCGATCAGGGTCTGGGGATCGATGCCATTGTTCTTGGATTTCGACATCTTCTCCACCGGGCCTATCTGCACCGGCTGCCCATCAACGTTAGCGCGTGCTTCGATGACGCGACCCTTCTCATCGGCGACCGTCGCCACCGCGGCAGGATTGAAGTAGGTCTTCTTGCCGTTATCAGCCTCGCGGAAATAGGTTTCCTTGCACACCATGCCCTGGGTGAGCAGGCGGGTGAACGGCTCATCGGAAACGGCCAGGCCTGCATCGCGCATCAGCTTGTGGAAGAAGCGTGCGTACAGAAGATGCAGCACGGCGTGCTCGATGCCGCCGATGTAGATATCCACCGGCATCCAGTAGCGCGCACGCTCATCCACCATGGCATCGGCATCGGGGCAACAGAAACGCGCGTAATACCAGCTTGATTCAAAGAAGGTGTCGAAGGTGTCGGTCTCGCGACGGGCCGGTGCCGCCGAGCCCGGGAGGGTGGTCTCCAGAAAGGACTTCATCTTAAAGAGCGGGGATGACACACCCTCCCACGCCACGTTCTCCGGCAGCACTACCGGCAGCCGGTCGGCAGACTCGGGCACCAGTTGATCGTCTTCGCCATACACCACCGGAATGGGGCAGCCCCAGTAACGCTGGCGCGAGACCAGCCAGTCGCGCAGCCGGTACTGGACTTCGCGCGTGGCGCGACCTTCCGCCCCCAGACGGTTGGCGATGGCATCGAAGGCGGCGGCAAAAGCGAGGCCGTCGAATTCCCCGCTGTTGCAGAGCACACCTTTGTCGGTAAAGGCAACAGCCTGCACGTCCACGGTAGACCCGTCCTGCGGCGCGACCACCTGGCGGATGGGCAGACGGTAGAGCGTGGCAAATTCGTGATCGCGTTCATCGTGCCCGGGCACGGACATCACAGCGCCCGTGCCGTAACTCATGAGCACGAAATTGGCGACCCAGACGGGCACATCCTCACCCGTGAGCGGATGCCGCACGGCGATGCCAAGCGGCATGCCGCGCTTCTCGAGCTTCTCGAGCACCGCCTCGGAAGTGGAGGTCTGGGCGCAGCTTGCAATGAAGGCGGCGACTTCGGCGCTTGCTTCTGCCGCGCGGCGTGCAACCGGATGTTCGGGGGCCACGGCCATGTAGGTCACGCCGTGGAGCGTGTCCGGGCGGGTGGTGAAGACTTCCAGATCACCTGAACCATCCGCCAGTGGGAACCGGATGCGCAGGCCTTCCGAACGACCAATCCAGTTGCGCTGCATGGTCTTGACCGCTTCCGGCCAGCCTTCCAACCGGTCAAGATCGGCCAGTAGCTCATCGGCATAGGCCGTGATGCGCACGAACCACTGCGGGATCTCGCGGCGTTCGACCAGCGCGCCGGAGCGCCAGCCGCGCCCATCGATGACCTGCTCGTTGGCGAGCACCGTCTGGTCGATGGGGTCCCAATTCACCACGGCCGTCTTGCGATAGACGAGGCCGCGCGCATAGAGCTGGGTAAAGAACCACTGTTCCCAGCGGTAGTAATCCGGGTCGCAGGTGGCGAGTTCCCGCGCCCAGTCGTAGCCGAAACCCAGGCGCTTCAACTGTCCGCGCATGTAATCGATGTTCGCGCGGGTCCATTTTGCCGGCGGGACGTTGTTCTCGATGGCCGCGTTCTCCGCCGGCAGGCCGAAGGCATCCCAGCCCATGGGCTGCAGCACGTTCTTGCCCAGCATGCGCTGATAGCGGGAGATGACGTCCCCGATGGTGTAGTTGCGGACATGGCCCATGTGCAGCCGGCCACTCGGGTAGGGGAACATGCACAGGCAGTAGAACTTTTCCCGGGAAGGGTCCTCGCGGACGGCAAAGGCCTGGGTGTCATGCCAACGCTGCTGGACGCGCGGCTCGATATCAGCCGGGTTGTATCGGTCTTCCATACGGGTGCTGCTCAGGGTGGCCGGCGAGAATACCGCAGCGCACCCCAGCGGCGAAAGCATCGCAAAAAGCGCCGGCAAGGCAGACCTTGCCGGCTAAAGCGCGCGGATGCGCGCAGGGGGGTATGTCAGGGCCGGGTTTTACCGACAGTCAGCCGGTCGCGGTTGCGATCCAGCGTGGCCGCACCGATGCCCTTGATGAGGACCAGATCATCCAGCGAAGAGAAAGGTCCGTTCTCCTCGCGGTAATCGACGATGGCCTCGGCCTTGGCGGGCCCAACGCCGTCCATCGCCTCGGCGAGGGTCATGGCGTCGGCAGTGTTGATGTCTACGGGAGTCTCGGGCGCCGCCACGGCATGGACGGCGTAGCCTAGGAGCAGTGAGGCCAGAACATTGCGCACGGATTTCATGAAGGGTCTCCATCCTTGGAACGTTGGGTTGAGGATTTGCCGGCCGCACATCCTGTGCGACCGGGAGAAACCTTAGCGCGGCGGGTGCGGGCATGGCCAGTCACGGGATCCGCCGGTGGCCGAGGGAACTGCAGGAAACTTTCCCGCGTGCGGGCGCGGCCAGCCTTTCACGGTTCTGTCACAATGCGGCACCCATAATCCGTGCATGCTGAGACGAACCCGCAAAGACTCGCTGATGATGGCCGCGCCCAAGATTCTGATCGTCGATGACGAGGAGGCCATCCGCCAGATGCTCGCCTTTGCCCTGCAGGGTGAGGGTTACGAGTGCAAACAGGCCGCGAACACCACCGAAGCGCAGGCGCACATGAGCCGCGAGCGCCCGGATCTCATCCTGCTCGACTGGATGCTGCCCGGTATCAGCGGCGTTGATTTCGTGCGCCGCATCCGGCGCGACACGCGACTCAACCAGGTTCCCATCCTGATGCTGACCGCGAAGGCCGACGAGGCGGACAAGATTCGTGGGCTCGACAGCGGTGCGGACGACTACATCACCAAGCCCTTCTCCACCCGTGAAATGCTGGCGCGCGTGCGCGCCACTCTGCGCCGCAAGGGCACGGATGCCGGGGGCGAGGTGATTACGGCGGGTGCTATCCGCATCGACATGCAGACCCATCAGGTGACCATCAACGAGCAGCCACTGGAAGTCAGCCCAACCGAGTTCCGGCTGCTGCGGTTCTTCATGACGCACCCGGAGCGGGTCTATACCCGCGGGCAATTGCTGGACGCCGTCTGGGGCGACGCTTCCTATATCGAGGAACGCACCGTCGATGTGCACATCCGCCGGCTGCGCAAGCTGCTGGAACCCTTCGGGATGGAAGAGATGATCAAGACCGTGCGCAGCGTGGGCTATCGTTTCTCACCCCAGATGCAGGCCTGACGCGCAGCACAGCCATTCCTTGCCCGTGCCGACCGGGCGATAATACCAATCCGGGCCGGGAGCGGTGAGCAGGGGGGAGCGCGGCATGTTCGAAGGTGATGTGAGGCGTGTGCTGGTGACCGTGGCCTTGGCCACAGTGGCCGGTCTTGCATCCGGCCAGTTCACGCTCTGTTACCTCCTGGCCGCCCTCATTTACCTCGCCTGGCTGTACCGCAATCTTTCGCAACTCTTTCTCTGGTTGCGCAACCGCTCCACGCTGGATGCGCCCGAGTCACCCGGGCTGTTCGAAGAAATCACGCTCGAGATCGACTACCTGAGAGAGCGCCACCGCAAGCGCAAGAGGACCCTTGCCTCCTATCTACGGCAGTTCCAGCAGGCCACGCGGGCGCTGCCCGATGCCACCATCGTGCTCGGCGAAGACGGTGAAGTGCAGTGGGCCAACGAGGCTTCGGCCCGCTACCTCGGCATTCGCTGGCCCGAGGACATGGGTCAGCGCATCACCAACCTCATCCGGCATCCCAAGGTGAGGGAGTTCGTGCTGGCCAAGCGCACCGAGAGCGCACTCGAAATCCCCTCCCCGGTCAGCCCACACCGTTTCCTCAGTATCCTGCTTGCCCCCTATGGCGAGTCGCGGTGGCTGTTCGTTGCCCGCGACATCACCGAGCTGCACCGGGCCAATCTCATCCGCAGTGATTTCGTGGCCAACGTGTCGCACGAGTTGCGTACGCCCATCACGGTGTTCCGCGGCTACCTCGAGCTGCTGTATGAGCAGCGCGACATGGCGCCTCCGCCCTGGCTGCCGGCGCTGGAGCAACTGAATGCTCACGCCAACCGGATGCAGGAGCTGGTCGAAGAGCTTTTGTTGCTGTCACGTCTGGAGCAATCGGACCACGTGACAGACCCGGAGCCAGTGCTGGTCAGCGAGATGCTGGCCGACATTCTCAAGCAGGCGCGGATCGTGAGTGGCGCCCGGGAACATCTTTTCACGCTGGAAACCGACGCTTCCCTGCGCATCATGGGCGCGTCCAGCGAACTCAAGAGCTGCTTCACTAACCTGGTGGTCAATGCCGTCAACTACACCCCTGCGCGCGGGGTCATCCGGGTGCGCTGGTTCGCAGATACCCGCGGTGCTCACCTGGAAGTCCAGGACAACGGAATCGGCATCGCGGAAGAACATCTCGATCGGCTTACCGAGCGATTTTACCGGGTGGACAGTGCGCGCGCACGCGGCGACGGCGGCACCGGTCTCGGGCTTGCCATCGTCAAGCATGTGCTCATTCGCCACGGAGGGTCGCTCGATATCCGCAGCCAACTGGGTTCCGGCAGCACCTTCCGCTGTGATTTCCCTCCAGAAGCCATCGTGCCCCAGACCAGCTTGCCGCTCTCACGCCCCGCCTGAGCGTTTCACATTGTTTTGCCATACCCTGAGAACGGGTTAACGGAACCTCGCCGCGCCCTCCCGCATACTGCGCTCCAACGACTAGGTTTCCAGCACGCTGGGTCTTCTGACGATCAGCGCAAGAACAACAGGACATACCCATGTCAGGCCCGGCAAGACTGCTCATTCTTTTCATCCTGCTCGCGGCGTCCGTGGCCGGGCAGGCTTTCGAACCCAGGATGAGTTTTACGAACGATCCGGCGGCGGCCCGTTCGGCCGCGCGCCAGGCCGGCGACATGATCCGCTTTGCACAGCTGGAACTTGCCGTCACCCTGGATTGGAGTGATGAGAGTATTGCAGTGGTTGAGGATCTGGCAGCAGCCCTGCATGCCGACCTGCGTCGGGAACGAGGCAGCTACAGCGAGGTCCAGGCACTGGTGCGGATGCTTGGCTGTTATGTGGGCGAGGTCTATCGCCGGAACCATGGCGGTGAGTGGGGCTATGTCACAACCCGTGGGCAGCGCCGTATGGCGCTGCGAAGCGCGGATGGTTCACGAGTGCTCTGGCCCATCGAGCGCGTGACACAGCGGCTGCGCAGCAGCGGCCACAATGTGCTTGCCTACTATCAGCGCAATACGGTCCCCGCGCCGAACTGAGTCTGAAGTGCGCTCATACTTCCCGGGCGTGGAGCACGCCACGGGTTTCCAGCGCGCGAATCTCCTCCTCTGACTTGCCGAGCACGCTGCCGAGGATCTCGGCATTGTGCTGGCCGAGGGTGGGCGCTTCAAAGTCCTGGTTTGCCTCCATGCCCATGACGCGGATGGGCATCCCGGGGATTTCAAACTCGCCAGCCAACCGATCCGTGATCACCCGGACCGTGCCGCGTGCGCGATGATGCGGGTGGTGTATGGTCTCTTCCACCGACAGTACCGGCGCACAGGGCACGCCGTACTGCTCCAGTTGTGCAATGGCCTCATCCTTGCCGGAGAAGCCCGCAAGCCAGGCCTCGATCATGGCGGTGAGCGGCGCCAACCGTGACAGGCGCGTAGCATCATCCTTGTAATCCGGATGATCGATGAGGTCCTCGCGTCCCATGGCCCGACACAGATCGGCCCAGTGATGCAGGAAGGCCATGATGGTGATGTAGCCGTCGCGCGCCTTGTAGATCCCCGCGGGACAGACATAGGAGAGGTGACGCCCTCCCCGGGTCGGCTTGAGGGCGCCGTGACTCCCACTGTACTGGTGCACGTTTACTTCGTGACAGTGGTAATAGGAGTCCAACAGCGCGATGTCCAGATGCTTGCCGCGCCCGGTGCGCGCACGGTAGAGCAAGGCAGCGGCCACGGCGAAGGCCCCGTGCACACCCGTCATCACATCACCCACCCCGAGCAGGGGCAGCGAGGGCGCATCCTGCGGATCGCCAATCATCGATGTCACGCCTGAATAGGCTTGCGCGATGTAGTCATAGCCGGGTTTGGCAGACAACGGCCCGGACTGACCGAGCGCCGAAATCGAACAGAGGATGATGTCCGGCTTCAGCGCCTGCAGGGTCCCGAAACCAAGGCCCATCTCATCGATGACTCCCGGCTTGAAGTTCTCCACCACCACATCGCACTGCTTCACCAGATCTTTCAGCAGTGTGATGCTCTCCGGTTTGCGGAGATCGAGGCACAGGCTCTTCTTGTTAAGGCTCTGTTGCACAAAGTATAGGCTGCGCTCATTGCGAATCCTGGAGACACGGCGCGTGAGATCCCCGGCAGGTGCGGACTCAACCTTGATGACCTCTGCGCCCATTTCCGCGAACAGCCGCGTACAGGTCGGGCCGGCGAGCGCGCGGGTGAAGTCGAGAATTCGAATACCTTCGAGGATCTGCTCCTGCGCCATGCGGCCCCTCCTGCTGCTTGCGCGGCTTATTCGACGGTGATGGTGATCTGCTCGGACATCACCGGTGGCTGATGCGGCACATGCGCGAAGTCGCCCAGCAGCAACTGCAGGGTGTGCTTGCCGGGTGCCAGGTCGACGGTGGTTTCCGTCTGTCCGCCGCCGAAATGCAGATGCTTGTCGTCCTTGGGAATGGGTTGGGTCAGATCCGGCAGCGGCGCATCCACGAGCAGGTGATGATGGCCGGTGTTCTGGACCTGGGTACCGGCAGGTGCCACACCCCAGGGCGCACGCAGACCGAACACCACGCGCACCGGACTCTTCACCGTGGCGCCATTGGCAGGAGAGACGACCCAGGCACCTGGCGTGTCGTTGGCAACCAGAGTCGCCGGCAACAAGGCCAGCACCAGCATGACGGTCGAGCACAGGGTGCGCATCGCGTTTTCTCCAGGAATTGATGACAGGTCGCCCGAGCATGCCAGCAAAGCCGGCCCTTGGGAACGCGAGCGGCCCACGGGGCAACAGTAGCGGCCCGTTTGCGGGACGGCGGGCAGTCCGTAGAATCCGCCCTCCCCGGTCTCTGCGGCAGTCCTTTCCAGATGCGTGAGCTCAATCCCCCACAACGCGAAGCAGTCCGCCATGTAGACGGTCCACTACTGGTGCTGGCCGGCGCGGGCAGCGGCAAGACGCGCGTCATCGCGCACAAGATAGCCCATCTCATCGCAGCCCATCAGGTGGAAGCCGATGGCATCGCCGCCATCACCTTTACCAACAAGGCCGCGAACGAAATGCAGAGTCGGGTGGCGGAGCTGCTGCCCAAGGGCTCGCGGCTCAAGCCGTGGATCTCGACCTTCCACACGCTCGGTTTGCGCATCCTGAAGGAGGAGTTCGAATCCTGCGGGCTCAGGCCTCGCTTCACGCTTTTTGATGCCCGCGACAGCGAGGCAGCACTCGCGGATATCGCGCGGCGCAGCTTCGGTTCCACCACGTTCGACATCGGGGCCCTGCAGCACCGTGTCTCGGCGTGGAAAAGCGCGCTGCACGAGCCAGAGACCGTGCCGCTCGAGGAGAAGTCTGACCCGCTCGGCAAGGCGGCGTTCGCCTGCTATGCCGAGTATCTGCGCACCTTGCAGGCCTTCAATGCCGTGGACTTCGATGATCTCATCCGCTTGCCCTCGCTGCTCCTGCGCAGGTCACCCGGCATGCTGCTCAAATGGCAGGCCCGGCTGCGCTGGCTGCTGGTGGACGAATACCAGGACACCAATCTTGCGCAGTATGAGCTGGTGCGCATGATCGCGAGCGCCAAACAGCGCCTGACCGCCGTAGGCGATGACGACCAGTCGATCTATGCCTGGCGCGGTGCGCGGCCGGAAAATCTGGCAGCGCTGACGCGGGACTTTCCCACGCTCAAGGTGATCAAGCTCGAACAGAACTACCGCTCCATGGGTGTGATCCTGAAAGCGGCCAATCAGCTCATTGCGATCAATCCGCATGTCTTCGAAAAGCGCTTGTGGAGCGAGAAGGGTTTCGGGGAGCGGATACGGGTGATGGGCGCTGCCGATGAATTTTTCGAGGCCGAACTCGTCGTCAACCATATCAATCATCAACGGGTGCTCCACAACACGCCCTTTCGCGATTTCGCCATCCTTTTCCGCAGCAACCATCAGGCGCGCGTCTTCGAAAGCGCCTTGCGCGAGCGAGGGATTCCATACGTCATTTCCGGCAGCCGTTCCTTCTTTGATGCGTCCGAAGTGAAGGATGTGCTGTGTTACCTGCGTGCGATTGCGAACCCCGGGGATGACACAGCACTGCTGCGGATCATCAATACACCGCGAAGAGGTTTGGGTGCTGCCACCGTCGAGGTGGTCGTGCAGGTAGCGTCCGAACTGCAACGCTCACTCCGCGAAACACTCGGCACAGCAGCGCTCAACTCACGTGCCGCACCCCGTGTGGCCAAGCTCCTGGAAGAGTTCGGCCGCTGGCTCGAGCATTTCGAGCGGGAAAGTGAAACGCTTTCACCGCTCGAACTCGCGAAGCAGGTGATCAGCGATGTGGGTTACGAAGACTGGCTGGAGCAATCAAGTGAAACGCCTGAGGACGCCACCCGCCGCAAGAACAATGTCTTCGAATTGCTGGACTGGATCGCGCGCCTGCTCAAGCAGAATCCCGAGCGCAGCCTGAGTGATGTGGTGGCTGCGCTCACCCTCATCGACATGCTCGATCGCAAGGACGATGAAGAGGATCGTGATGCACTCTCACTCATGACCCTGCATGCGGCCAAGGGTCTCGAGTTTCCGCAGGTGTATCTGGTCGGCTTCGAGGAAAACATCCTGCCACATCGTTCGAGCATCGATGGCGATACCATCGAGGAGGAGCGCCGACTGGCCTATGTCGGAATCACCCGCGCCCAGCAGCGGCTGACAATCTCCTGGGCGCGCACGCGCAAGCGCTACGGCAAGACAGAGGAGTGTCAGCCCTCACGCTTCCTTGAGGAGCTGCCCAAGGAGGATCTCGTGTTTGATGGTGAAGCTGGCAAGACCACCGACCGCACGGCTGCACGAGCCACCCTGGCGAGCCTCAAAGGCCTGCTGGGTTCCTGAGCGTCGGCACGACCGTGCCCACTCCCGGGCGTTCTGCTGCCTGCAGGCTGGACGCCCGCCCCCGCCAACCCCTAGCATCGAAGCTCTAACGATACTAGCGCGAGAGGAGTCACAACGATGATCGGTTATGCCACGCTCGGGACGAATGACCTGGCTCGCGCCAGCAAGTTCTACGACGCATTGCTCGCGGACATGGGGGCCAAGCGGGTGATGGAGTCTGATCGCTACACCGTGTGGGCGGCCGGCAACGGCCCGATGCTGATGGTGTGCAAACCCTTCGATGGAGGGGCTGCAAGCCAGGGCAATGGGGTGATGGTGGCGCTGGCTGCGGGCAGCAAAGAGAAAGTGGATGCGCTCTACGCCAAGGCCATCGCGCTCGGGGCCAAGGATGAGGGCGCGGCAGGTCCGCGCGGGGACTCCTTCTACGCCGGCTACTTCCGCGACCCGGACGGCAACAAGCTCTGCTTCTTCCACATGTAGCACTTGGTCCGCGGGAGGCTACCTTGCGGCGAGCCTCCCTTCCCCGCCATCCCGCGTCCGGCTCGGGGTGGATCAGGTGCTCACTCGGGCGCCTTGCCCTCGACCAGCCATTGCGCAGCACTCGGCCGCGCCTCGTCCCGCGCACCCAGGCCCGCAAAGTCGAACATGCCGGTGTCTGCCAGATGCGAAGGCGTCACGTTCTGCAGGCTGCGGAACACGTTCTCCACCCGCCCCGGATTCGCACGCTCCCAGGCCTCGAGCATCTGCTTGATCTGTTTGCGCTGAAGATTTTCCTGTGACCCGCACAAGTTGCAGGGGATGATCGGAAACTGGCGCGCTTCTGCGTAGCGCGTGATATCGCTTTCCCGGCAATAGGCGAGCGGCCGGATGACGATGTTGTCGCCGTCATCGGACAGCAGCTTGGGTGGCATGGCCTTGAGGCGTGAACCAAAGAACATGTTGAGGAACAAGGTCTCCACGATGTCATCCCGGTGATGACCGAGCGCGATCTTGGTGATGCCATGGTTGCGCGCGAAGGTGTAGAGAATGCCGCGCCGCAGACGGGAGCACAGGCCGCAGGTCGTCTTGCCTTCCGGTACCACGCGCTGGACCACGCTGTAGGTATCCTGCTCCAGAATGTGGAACTCGAGCCCTGTTTCGCGCAGATACGCAGGCAGGATTTCCGGTGGATAGCCGGGCTGCTTCTGATCGAGATGCACCGGGATGAGCTCAAAGCTCACCGGCGCTTTCTTCTGCAGGGCCAGCAGCAAGTCGAGCAGGGTGTAGGAGTCCTTGCCACCCGAGAGGCACACCATCACGCGATCGCCAGCCTCGATCATGTTGTAGTCGGCGATGGCCTTACCCACCAGCCGGCGCAACCGCTGCTGCAGCATGCCGCGTTCAAAGCGTTCCCGCGCAGGCCGGGCGGCGCTGGTGGCGCCGGGTTTGAAAGTGAGCGGGATGGCTTCCATGAGGCAGGGATCCGGGGAACAGGCGCGCTAAGGTACCGCAGCGCGGGCGGTGCATAAAGGCGGCAGGTTCAGGGGTTGGGCCGGGCTTCGAGCTTTGTCAGCTCTGCGCGGAGCTGCGCAGCCTTGGCCGGATCGCCGCCGAGGAAGCCGGGTGCCTCGGCGTAGAACTGCGCGAGGTCGCGCACCGCCTCTGCGTTCCGCGGATTCAGGGCCACCGCTTTTTCCAGCGCCTTGCGGGTGCGCTTTGCGAGCCGCACTGCTTCAAACCAGCCGGCCTGTTCGGCCTGCCGGCCATAAGCCTTGCCCAGCCAGTACGCGTAGCGATCGGTATCGGGTGATGCCGCAACCAAGGATTCCAGAATCCCGGCGGCGAGGGCGTAGTTCTTGGCCTCGAACGCGGTCACCGCCTGCGCGAAACGGACCTCCGGTGCGTCCTCGGCCAGTGCCGGGTTGGCGAGAATCAGCGACAGCACCAGCGGGAGGAGGCGCGACATATGACCGTCCGTGCGGGTCAGTCCAGCAACACGTCGCGCAGATGTCGGCGCGCTTCGCGAGCCGCGCCGGCCTCTGACAGGTAGGCATCGACCGAGCCGAATGCCTCGACCATCGATTGGAGAGCTGCTTCGATATAGCGAGGATCGGCCGCCATCACCGGCTCCACGGCCGGCCCTGCTGCCCCGTGGGTGAACAGATCGATGGGCCGACGCTGGTAGTTGGAAATCACATAGTCCTGGATGACCCACTCGCGCGGCACATCCAGTGCCAGCAGCACGATCGCCGCCGCGATGCCCGTGCGATCCTTGCCACTCGCGCAGTGAAAGAGCAGCGGGCGCTGCCCGGGTGCGAGCAGTGCGGACAGGAAGGCGCGATATTCAGCACAATGATCGAGGGTGAGGTTGCGGTACTGGTCGATCATGGCCTGTGCCGCATCCTCCGCGCTCATCTCGCCGGCGTTGATCGCGGTAAACATCTCCACGTTGCCACGCGGAATGAAACCGGGGTTATGCAACGCAAGCGGCAGGCTTTCCGGCAGCCTGTCCGGTGCCCGTGCCCGCTCTCCTTCCGAGCGCAGATCGACGATCGCGCGCAGCTCCAGTTCATGCAGCCGCGCGTGATCAGACGGTGAAAGATGCGCAAGGGTATCCGAGCGATAGAGCACCCTGGCGCGCGTGCGCCGCCCATCGGCGGTGGGCAATCCGCCCATGTCGCGGACGTTGCACGCGCCTTCCAGCGGCACATGGCGGTGGGCATGGGTGGCGAGCAGGGTTTCCTTGTCAAGCATGTTCACAGCAGCACGCGGGTGACGCGGCTTTCTCCCTTGGTGATGAGACGGATCGCGCCGGCCTCAGATGCGAGCACCGTGGCGGAGCAGTAATCGGGTTCAAAGACCACCAGACGCTCATGACCTTCCAGCAGGCTGATCACGGCGTTGATGACCATGAAGTGGGTAAAGACCACAGTCCCCTCAGGCAAGGCCTGCAGGGCCTGCCAAAGCCGGTCACGCCAGGTAATCACGGCGCCATCGAGTTCGCGCCAGTGCGCCACCATGAGGTGCTCCAGCCAGGCAGGCCTGGCCGCAAAATCGGCGGGCCCCGGCACCTCCCGGAAAGCCTCGTCCACGACAATCTCTCGTTGCCAGTGGGCAGCCAAGGGCGCTGCCGTCTCGCGAGCGCGTCGCAAGGGACTGCTGCGCACCGCGAGCGGCGGCACCTCCCGCCAGGCATCAGCCAGCACACGGGCCTGTGCTGCGCCCGCGTCACTCAGGGCAGGATCACTGGCCTCGGTCCAGCGCTGGGCCGCCTCGGCATGGCGAATCAGATGAATCTGGCGGGGTGGGTTCACGATTGCTGCAGTGTAATCCATTGCCTGCCGCAGACGAATTGCCTAGTGTCCGGGTTCATCCTCCCGACAGGCCAGACCATCATGGGCAAACAGAAACAGACCCTGCAGGATCTCCTCGACCGCGAAGCCATCCGTGATTTGCCGCTGCGCTACTGTGACTGCGTGTGGCGGGACAACATCCCCGCGCTGGTGAAGCTCTTCGCGCGGGACGGAGAGTTCGTGATCCGTATCGGCGATCAGGAAACTTCCGCCAAGGGACACGCCGCGCTGCTGGAGTTCTATGCACAGGGCCTTGGCATTGCGCCACGCCCTTTCATCCACAACCACGTGATCGACCATGCGGGGGGACGTGAGGCCACCGGTCGCTGTTATCTCGACCTGCGCAGTGGCAAGGAAAACATGCGCTTCATGGGTGCCGGCCACTACGCCGACACATACGTCAAGGAAAAGGGGGAATGGAAATTCCTGCGCCGGCACTTCACGGCCTTGCGCATCGATGAGGACCCTACCGCCAAACCGGCCGCACCTGCACGCAAACCGCGGGCCGGCGTCAGCAAGCGTCCGCCCGCACGGCCAGCCTCGCGCAACGCAAGCAAGGTGCGCAAGAAAGTATCCTCGTGAAGGATCGCTCCCTCAAGGACGCTGCTGGCTGAGGGATCTGCAATACTGCCCGGATGACTTTCAGGAATCCGGGTCTCCATCTTGGCGTAATCGCTCTCACGCTAGCGTTGGCCTATGGCATCTGGTACGCCTACAGCGTGTTCCTGGTGGCTTTGTTGCAGGATTTCGGCTGGAAACGCTCGGTTCTGGCGGGCGCTTTCTCCATCTTCGCGCTCGTACAAGGCGCGCTGAATCCGCTGCTAGGCGTGCTCTGTGATCGCCTCCGGCCTGCAAGCCTCGTCGGCCTGGGTGGTCTGTTGTTGAGCATCGCGCTCTATACCGATAGCTTCATCCGCGAACCCTGGCAGCTCTACCTCAGCTTCGGTCTGCTCACGGCTGCCGGTGTGGCGCTTTGCGGCTGGGTGCCCGCCGTGGTCATGGTGCAGCGTCGCTATGCGCATCGCCTGGGGCTTGCACTCGGCATCATCAGCGCGGGCGTTGGCGTCGGCATGGTGGTGGTCGTTCCGGTATGCCAGTGGCTCATCGATCTCCAGGGCTGGCGCCTCACGTTCCGCTGGCTGGGCACAGCGACTCTGCTCTGGGTCGTGCCCGCTGCCTTGTTTCTGTTCCGCACCGACGCGCCCCCACGCAGCCGGCGCCCTGGCAATGCGGCCGCGGACGCACGCGGACCCACCCTCTCCGAAGCTTTGCGTGCTCCGGCTTTCTGGCTGCTGTTGCTGGCTTTCTTCTGCGGCACCTACTGCTCACAGACCCTGCACGTGCACCAGGTGGCTTTCCTCGTAGATCACGGCATCTCGGCCATGCAGGCAGCGAGCGTGGTGGGCCTCGTGGGGTTCGCCAGCATTTTCGGCAAGATCGGGGGGGGCTGGCTGTCAGACAGATTCAAGCGTGAGCGGGTGTATTGTGCGTTCGTGGCGGTGCTCGTGCTGAGCGTGGCTGCGCTCTATCTGGTGGGGATCACTTCTTCTGCGTGGGGCGTACCCGCCTACGCGGTGATGCTGGGGCTCGGCTATTCAGCCACCGCCGCACTCATGCCGGCGATGATGAGCGATCGTTTTTCGGGGCCGCACTTCGGCACTCTGGTTGGCCTTGGTTTGCTCGCCAGCGCCACGGGCAGCGCGTCCGGCCCGTGGCTGGCGGGTTATCTGTTTGACCATCAAGGCACCTACACCGCGGCCCTGGCAGTTGCGATGGTCGTCGGCGGCATCGCCTGCGCCTGCGGCTGGCTGGTGGGACGGCCACAGGCCATCCCACGCGCAGTCAGCTGAGCGGAGAGACTGTTCCCCTCTCCTGCGACCCGTCCCCCCTCAGATCTTGTCCAGTGCGATGACCGGAATCTCGCGATCGGTCTTGGCCTGGTAGTCGACGAAGGGAGGGTACATTTTGGCCATCTGGTCCCACAGCCGTGTGCGTTCCTCGCCGCTGGTCAGGCGCGCGCGGCAATCGTGATGCTCCGCGGCCACCTGGACATGCACCTGCGGGTCCGCCTGCAGGTTGAGGTACCAGCCGGGATGCTTGGGCGCGCCCCCTTTGGAGCCGATGATGACAAAACCCTTGTCCGTGGGACCGTAGAGAAGGGGCAGCGTCTGCGGCTCACCACTCTTGCGTCCCTTGGTGGTCAGCAACAGGGTGGGCAGCAGGCCCGGACCGCCAACCGGCGTCGAGTCCCACAGGTGGCCGTCGGCGCCATTGGTCTCCAGATAGCGACGCATGTGGTCTGCCATCCATTTGGGCATGCTTTCGGGGATTTTCACGTTGCTCATGGGGTGCTGCTCCGGTAGGTGAGGCCGCATTCTGCCCGCAATCGGCGCGCTATTCACGCCCTCTGGTGAGCTGCTGGCGCAAATCCTCCAGCGCCACGTGACGCACGTCCTTGCCTTCCACCAGAAAGATCGCGCTTTCGCAGATGTTGTCGGCATGGTCTCCGATACGCTCGAAAGCACGTGCGGCGAGGACGGCATCCAGCACACCGCGGATGCTGCGCGGATCCTCCATCATGTAGGTGATGAGCTGGCGCATGATCGCCTCCAGCTCCTTGTCCACCTCGGGGTCTTCCTGGGCAACTTCCAGCGCCGCGTGGGAATCCATGCGTGCGAAGGCATCCAGGGCAGCACGCAGCATGCGCCGCACGTGGTGGCCCATGGCCAGGATGCCGACGTAGTAGCTGTCCTGTCCGCCGCTGCTCGCGATGCGCGCAACGATACGGGCCACTTTCTTGACCTCGTCGCCTACGCGCTCAAGGTCGGTGATGATTTTGCTGACCGCGAGCACCAGACGCAGATCGCCCGCTGCGGGCTGGCGCCGCAGCAGGATGGCGGTGCACTCGCCATCGATGTCCACCTCCATCTCGTTCACCTTGTAATCGCTGGAGGCGATCCGCTCGGCAAGCTCCATGTCGGTTCGGGCCAGTGCTTCCAGCACCTGACTCAGGGAGTCTTCCACCAGCCCCCCCATGGTCATGACCTTGGATCGGATGTCCTCCAGTTCCTTGTCGAACTGCTGGGAAATGTGATGCGTACGGGACATGACCATGGCGGTGAACCTCCTGCTCAGCCGTATCGGCCGGTGATGTAATCCTCGGTCTGCTTCTGGCGGGGAGTGGTGAAGAGTTTCTTCGTCTCCCCGAATTCGATCAGATCGCCCATGTACATGAAAGCGGTGTAGTCGGAAACCCGCGCCGCCTGTTGCATGTTGTGGGTCACGATGACGATGGTGTAGTTCTGCTTAAGCTCATAGACCAGCTCCTCAATCTTGAGGGTCGAGATGGGATCGAGCGCGGACGCCGGTTCATCCAGCAACAGCACCTCGGGTTCGATGGCAATCGCGCGGGCAATCACCAGACGTTGCTGCTGCCCACCCGACAGGCCCAATGCACTGTCGTGCACGCGATCCCGGACCTCATCCCACAGCGCCGCAGCCTTGAGCGAATTCTCTACCGCCTTGTCGAGCACCCGGCGACTGTTCACGCCCTGGATGCGCAGCCCGTAGGCAACGTTCTCGTAAATGGACTTGGGAAACGGGTTGGGCTTCTGGAACACCATGCCCACCCGGCGTCGCAGATTGGCCACGTTCACCCTGGGATCGAAAATGTCATCTCCATGGAGCTTGATGCTGCCTTCGATGCGCACATCGGAAATCAGCTCGTTCATCCGGTTGAAGCAGCGCAGCAGGGTGGATTTTCCGCAGCCACTCGGCCCGATGAACGCCGTGACGCGCTTCTCCGGGATGGCCATGCTCACACTGTTGAGCGCCCGCTTGTCACCGTAGTAAAGCGACAGCCCCTCTACCCGCAGGCACTCCCTGTCCGGCTGCTTGGCGTGCTCCTCGCGATGCGCATTGGCGGACCGGAAATCCACGCCATGGGTGAGGGTGGCCGGATGGCTGGCATCATGCTGAGGGCTCACGTTGTCAGTTGTCTGCGGCATGGTATTTCTCGCGCAGGCGATTACGGATCTGAATCGCCGCCAGGTTGAGGGAGACGATGATGAGTACCAGGAGCAGTGCGGTCGCGAAGACCAGCGGGCGTGCCGCCTCCACGTTCGGGCTCTGGAAGCCTACATCATAGATATGGAATCCGAGGTGCATGAACTTGCGGTCCAGGTGCAGGAACGGGAACTCCCCGTCCAGCGGCAAGGTCGGCGCGAGTTTTACGACACCCACCATCATGAGCGGCGCCACTTCACCCGCCGCGCGAGCGACCGCGAGGATGAGGCCGGTCATCATGGCAGGAGTCGCCATGGGCAGCACGGTGCGCCAGAGGGTCTCCGCCTTCGTGGCGCCGAGGGCAAGACTGCCTTCGCGGATGGCCCGCGGGATGCGGGTGAGCCCCTCTTCCGTCGCCACGATCACGACCGGCACAGTCAGCAGGGCGAGGGTGAGCGCAGACCACAGCAGGCCGGGCGTGCCAAAGGTGGGCGCGGGAAGTTTTTCTGCAAAGAACAGGCGATCGATGTTGCCGCCCAGGAAGTATACGAAGAAACCAAAGCCGAACACGCCATAGACGATGGAAGGGACGCCGGCCAGGTTGTTCACCGCGATACGGATGGCACTGGTGACCGGTCCGGGTTTGGCGTATTCGCGGAGATAGATCGCGGCCACCACTCCAAAGGGCGTGGCGATGAGGGACATCACCATCACCATGAGTACCGTGCCAAAAATGGCCGGGAAGACGCCGCCTTCGGTATTGGCTTCGCGCGGCTCATCGCCCACGAATTCTCCCACCTTCATCAGGTAGTGCCAGGCCTTCTCGCCCCAATGCATGTTATTGGGCTGGAAAATCCTCACCACCTTGCCGAACGGCACCACGCGCTCCTCGCCTGTCGAAGTGCGGAGCAGCAGGCTGTCGCGGTCAAAGCTCGCGTGCAGCTCGGCGATACGGGCGCTCAGTGCCTTGAAGCGGGCATCCAGCGCCTCGCGTTGTGGCAACAGCGCGCGGGCCCCGGCCTCATCACCCTGCGCACGCAGGCTGCGCTCGCGCAGCCGCAGGTCTTCGAGTCCGGCATTGATTTGCCCCATTTCCACCCGCTCAAGCTTGCGCAACTCACCGCGCATGTCCTCCACGCGCGCGAGCCTGGGCGGAATTTCCTGCCAGGGATCCGTCGCCTGGAGGATGTCTTCCCCTTCCCGCACGGCGACGAGGTAGCCGTAGAAATTCCCCCACTCAGTGCGTTCCGCCACGAGCACGCCCGAGGGATAGTCGATGTTGCGGATTTCAGTCTCGGGGATCCACCGGAAGTCGGTGCCCCCGATGTCACGGTTGCCGACTTTCACCAGCACGCGACGCACCACCACCATGCCCTCGGGAACGGTCCCCCCGGCTTCCCGCACACGGGTCGCTGACACGGTTTCTTCATCCACGATTTCACCCAGCAGGATCTCGGGTTCAGCTTCGCCCGCCTGCACCGTCAGCGCTGCCACCTGCTTGGGCCAGAAGTGCTCGAGCCCGTTCGCCGCAATCAGGACCAACAGTCCGAACACCATCACGAGACTCAGGCTGACCGCACCTGCCGTGAGCCAGATCCAAGGGTTGCCACTCGCCACCCACTGCTGGAGATTCTGTTTCATCAGAGGTTCCCGTACTTGGCGCGCAGGCGGCTGCGCACGATTTCGGCAATCGTGTTGAACAGGAAAGTGACGCCGAACAGAACGAGCGCCGCGAGAAAAAGAATGCGGTAATGCGAGCTGTTCACTTCCGATTCCGGCATTTCGACCGCGATATTCGCAGACAGCGCCCGGAAGCCCTGGAAGATGTTCAGGTCCATGATGGGCGTGTTGCCGGTGGACATGAGCACGATCATCGTCTCACCGACTGCGCGGCCGAGCCCGATCATGATGGCGGAAAAGATGCCGGGGCTTGCGGTGAGTAGCACCACCCGGGTAACGGTCTGCCAGGGGGTGGCGCCGAGTGCCAGCGAACCGGTCGTCAACTGGCGGGGCACGCCAAACACCGCGTCCTCACTGATCGAGAAAATATTGGGGATTACTGCAAAGCCCATGGCGATGCCCACGACTAGCGAGTTGCGCTGGTCATAGGTGATACCCCACTCCTGGGCGAGCCAGCGTGGCAGGTTGCCGCCGAAGAAGAGCTGTTCAGCGGGCTGGCTCAAGCCCATCGTGGCCCACAGCACGAGGCAGACCACCGGCACGATGATCATGGCCTCCCAACCATCCGGCACGCGATGGCGTGTGGTCTCCGGCAGGTGCGACCACACGTAGGCCGCCAGCAGGATGGCAAGGGGCATGAGAGCCGTGGCGAGAAGCACGCCGATGAGATGACTCTCGATCAGGGGCGCCAGCCACAGCCCGGCGAGAAAGCCGAGAATCACCGTGGGCAGGGCAGCCATGATCTCGATGGAGGGTTTGACCAGCACGCGCAGGCGCGGCTGCATGAAGTAGGCCGTGTAAACCGCGCCGAAGATGGCCACCGGAATGGCAAACAGCATGGCATACACGGCAGCCTTGAGGGTACCGAAGGTCAGTGGCGTCAAGCTGAACTTCGGCTCGAAATCACTGGAGGCAGAGGATGACTGCCAGATGTATTCAGGCCCCGCGCGCCCCTCGTACCACACTTTGCCCCAGAGCGATTTCAGTGACACTTCCGGATGCTTGTTGTAGACCTCGAAAGTCTCCACCTCACCATCCGCGCCCATGAGAATCAGGGAGTCGGCATGGGGCGCGATGGCGCCCACCAGCGGCTGGTGGGCGAGAAGCCCTTCTTCCAGCAGCAAGGTGCGTTCCGCGGTTGCGTGGAAAACACCGAGGCCACCCTGGGTGTCCACCGCCAGAAAGCCCTTGCGGAAATGTTCGGGGATGATGAGCGCAACAGGCGCGGCCAAGCCTTCGAAACGACGGATCCGCGTCATGCGGTAGTTGTTCTCTTCATCCCTGACCGGAAACCACTGCGAGACCTGCCCACTGCTGTCGCCGATGAGCAAGGAGACACCACCCGCCAGGAACTCCACGGCCGTGACCTCCTCCCCGGGCTGCAACACCTGCAGTTCCTGCAGGAGGCGCGGCGCGGTCTTGTCGCGGATGTCGAAAAAATGCATCTGGCCAGTGCGTGAGACCGCGTAGAGTTCCTGCTGGTCGGAATCGATGGCCAGATAGGCCACGGTCACAGGGAGCCTGCCCACCTCCACCTGGGTCGATTCGAGGGCGCCGTCCAGCTGGAGCAAGGACACTGCGCGGGTATAACTCGTGAGGTAGAGGGTTCCATCCTCAGCAAGCGCGGCAATCGTCGCGCCATCGTCGCCCGCCTCGGCCGCGATATGGGTGACCCGACGTCCCTCGGGCACCACCGCGACAGGGACCTCGCCCAAGGGCCATGCGAGGGAAGGTGAGGACACCCGACGTTGATCCTCGAAGGTTTCCACATAGGTGGGGCGTGCGATGACGGCCGTGCCGTCATCGAGCGCGAGCGCCAAGGTGCGTGCGCTGCGCGTGCTGTCATTCGCCGCCTGAAGCTGGCGCCCCGGCGGCAGCAGGGAGCCGCGAATCAGGACGCGCCCATCCTCCAGGCCATGAAATGCGTAGGAGCCGTCCGCGCCAAGCGCAAAGGCAATGTCGGCGTATTCGTTGAGGGAGAGCCTGGTGGTCGGTGAAGCCTGCTCGAAGCGTAACGCGGCCGTGTAAGTGACCTCGGCGGAGCGGAAAAGGGGAATCACCACCGCCAGCAGGTACACGAAGATGGCCAGGATTGCGCCAATCACGGCGACGCCGCCAACGCCCATCACGAGGCCGAAGAGGCGGTCCTTCAGCATGCGGAACTTGCGCAGTCGCGCTTCAGATTGGGCGAGATCCGAAAGGGTCGGCTCAGTCACGGGCTATCCGTCTTGATTTGAACAGGTGAAGAACCGGGACCGCTCCCGGTTCTGCAGGTCAGAGGCAGAGGCTCGAGTGTGCGCGCGCATTATGACGAAGCGACGACTGAAACACAGCCGCCGCTTCGGGGGGAGGGGTCTCAGTCGGCGAGTTCGGAGGCCAGGAACTTCTTGGCCACGCTGGCCGGGAGAGGAATGTAACCGTCCTTGACCACGGTGAGCTGCCCCACCTTGGAGAGCACCATCTTGAGGAACTCCCGCTCCAGGGGCGGCAGGGCCTTGCCGGGCTCCTTGTTTACGTACACGTACAGGAAGCGCGCCAGCGGGTACTTCCCGGACAGCGCGTTGGCCGGCGTGGCATCAACCAGTTCGCCACCGGGCTTGCGTGAGAGGGGGATTATGCGCACACCGGAGGTCTTGTAGCCCTCGCCCGAGTAACCAATGCCGTTCACGGACTTGGTGATGCCCTGGACCACGGAAGCGGAGCCGGGTTGTTCGTTCACGTTGTTCTTGAAGTCGCCCTTGCAGAGAGCCACTTCCTTGAAGAAACCATAGGTTCCCGAGACCGAATTGCGACCGAAGAGCTGGATATTCTGGCCGGCCAGTTCACCCGTGAGGCCAAGGTCACCCCAGGTTTTGGGGTCCTTGCCGTGCCCGCAGAGGCGGGTCGCCGAAAAAATGGCGTCCACCTCGGGAATCGACAGACCCTGGATGGGGTTGTCCTTGTGCACGAACACGGCCAACGCGTCGACCGCCACGGGGATGGCGGTGGGCTTGTAGCCATGCTTGGCCTCGAAGGCGCCGATTTCCTCACCCTTCATGGTGCGACTCATGGGACCGAGGTTGGCGGTGCCCTCGGACAGTGCCGGGGGTGCGGTGCTCGACCCGGCAGCCTGGATCTGCACATTCACATTGGGGTAGAGCTTCTTGAAGTCCTCGGCCCATAGGGTCATGAGATTGGCGAGGGTATCGGAGCCGATGCTGGACAGGTTGCCGGTCACGCCGCTGACCTTGTTGTAACCGACCAGGCCGGGGTCGAGCGCGTCTTCGGGGCCGGCCGCCAGGCTCGCGGGGGCCAGCAGGGCCGCCGTGAGCAGCAGCACTGCGCGATTGGGTTTCAGCACGCCATTTCTCCTTGGATTTTGCGGGGGTTGTCTGGGGCCCGAGGCCGCGGCGAGTGTTGGACTGAAATATTACAGATTCGTGACAGCCCTAGCGCAGCGCCGCCAGGTAGGCAATCCAGCCTGCATCGGCATCCGCCGACTCCACGGGCTGGTAATCGCCATCACCTTCATCGGCCTCGTCATCCCACCCCTGCCAGTACACGACGGTCCGCGTGAAGCCGGCCTCCGCCAGTACCTCCCGTATTTCCGGCAGCGTCCAGAGCCGCCAGTCATAGGTGAATGCCCTGCGCAGCAGGGAGCGGTCCGGGAACTCATAATGAATGTGACAGCGCAGATCTCCCGTCACAGGGTTGTAGCTGGCCTGGTCCCAGACATAGGTGAAACCCTTCAGTTCGCGCCGCTCCTTCAGCACCCGGAAGGCGTCATAGCCACCGAAACAATCGAGCAGAAAGAGACCATCCTCACCCAGGGCCGCACGCGTGGAGCGGAAATAGTCGCGCAGGGCGTCCCGCGTCTTAAAGATCCAGTAACTGAAATTCATGGCAAGGATCACATCCTGCGCAGGGGTTACAGCCTTCAGTACATTCTCATTCAACAAGGTGACCCGGCTCCGTTCGCCCTTGGGCAGGGTATTCACATGATGGCTGCGCCCCCAGGCGAGCACCTCCGGATCGAGATCGACCCCCACAGCGCGATTCTGACGATGCCGGCTGACCCAAGCCGTCGCCACGCTTGCGGTCCCGCAGAAATCCTCGCGCAGATAGCGTGCATTGCGCCCACGCAATTGATGGAATTCACGCTCCACGAAATCGAGCTCGGCATCGGCATCCTGCACCGAATTCTCGTACAGGCGGTGGCGGTCAGCCTTGGAGGCAAGGGTCTGCCCAGAGACCTTGCGGGTCGTGGTGCGGGGAGTGCGTGCGGCACACATGGAATTTGATTGACCTCGCTATACTCGGGAGAAACCGGGGCTGGATATTATCAGGCAGGGCTTGTGCCATCCCATGGCGAGCGCACTGCCCCGCGAATGAATCTTGAGGGAGACTGTACCCGTGGATACCCGTCTGGGCGACCTGAGCGATCCGACGCTCTACATCAACCGTGAGCTGTCGTTGCTGGAGTTCAACCGGCGGGTCCTGGAGCAGGCCAAGGACGAGGGCAATCCGCTGCTGGAGCGCTTACGCTATCTCTGCATCTCCAGCAGCAATCTGGACGAGTTTTTCGAGATCCGGGTTGCCGGCCTCAAGGAGCAGGTTGCCTTCAATTCCGGGCAGATGGGCCCGGATCAACTCACGCCATCCGAACAGCTCAAACGCATCGGGGAAGTTGCACACCAGTTGGTCGCCGAGCAGTACCGGGTGCTCAATGACGTTCTGACGCCGCAGCTGGCAGACGAGGGAATCCGCTTCCTCAAGCGCAGTGAGTGGAATGTGAAGCAGGCGCAGTGGGTGAAGCGGTACTTCTACCGTGAACTGCTGCCGGTGCTGAGCCCCATCGGGCTCGATCCCTCGCACCCCTTCCCGCGCATCCTGAACAAGAGTCTCAACTTTCTCGTGTCATTGGAGGGCACCGATGCCTTCGGGCGCAACAGCGTCATCGCCATCGTGCAGGCGCCCCGCGCGCTGCCGAGAATCATCAACATTCCTGCTTCTTACGCCAGCAGTGCTCACGAATTCGTCTTTCTGTCCTCCACCATCCATGCCCATGTCGAGGATCTTTTTCCGGGCATGGAGGTCACCGGCTGCTATCAGTTCCGTGTGACACGCAACAGCGATCTCTTCGTGGACGACGAAGACGTGGAAGATCTCCTGCACGCGCTTGAAGGCGAGCTGCACCAACGCCGCTTTGGCGATGCAGTGCGCCTGGAAGTGGCAGTCGAGTGCCCGGACGAGATGGTTTCCCTGCTGCGCAGCGAATTCGAGTTGGGGCCGGAGGACATCTATCGCTGCAACGGCCCGGTGAATCTGACGCGACTCATGGCGGTGCCGGACATGATTGAGCGTCCTGAGCTGAAGTTTTCCTCATTCACGCCCTCGCGGCCGCGCCAGCTCCCGGTCGGCATCGATTTCTTCGAAGCCATGCGCCAGAACGATCTGCTGGTGCACCACCCTTACGAGTCCTTCTCACCGGTGGTGGAACTGTTGCGCCAGGCCGCCGCTGACCCCGACGTCCTCCTGATCCGTCAGACCCTGTACCGCACAGGACCGGACTCGCCGATCGCCAGGACGCTGGTTGAGGCGGCGCGCGCGGGCAAGGAAGTCACGGTGGTCGTGGAGCTCAAGGCGCGTTTCGATGAGGAAGCCAATATCGAACTTGCCACCCGCCTGCAGGAGGCCGGGGCACACGTCGTGTATGGTGTCGTCGGTTACAAGACCCACGCCAAGATGATTCTCATCGTGCGGCGCGAGGGCAAGCAGCTGCGTCGTTATGTGCACCTCAGCACCGGAAACTACCACCCGCGTACGGCCCGCCAGTACACCGACTTCGGATTCTTCACCTGCGACAACACCGCAGGAATGGATGTACAGAAGATCTTCCACCAGCTCACCGCACCCGGTCGGGCGCTGCGCCTGAAGAAGCTGTTGCAGTCACCCTTCACGCTACACCAGAGCGTGGTGGCGATGATCGAACGCGAGGCGAGCCACGCCTCCGCCGGGCGGCCCGCGCGCATCGTCGCCAAGATGAACTCACTCATCGAGATCAATGTGATCAAGGCGCTGTATGCGGCATCCCAGGCGGGGGTGAAGATCGAGCTAATCGTGCGCGGAATCTGCGCGCTGCGTCCCGGCTTGCCCGGAATCTCGGACAACATCCGTGTCCGCTCGATCGTCGGCCGCTTTCTGGAACATTCGCGCATCTTTCATTTCCAGAACGATGATAACCCCGAGGTGTACCTCTCCAGCGCAGACTGGATGGAACGCAATTTCTTCAATCGCATTGAAGTGTGCTTCCCTGTCGAGGACAAGCGTCTGCGCGAGAGGGTGTTGCGCGAAGGGCTTGAGATCTACCTCAACGACAACAGCCGCGCCTGGCTGCTGGATGCGGACGGGCACTATCACCGCGTGCGAGCCGGTGGCAAGCCGCGGGATGCACAGGCCCAGTTGCTGGCCAAGCTTGCGGAGTGAGTGTTGTCTGACGGGGTCTGAACAGCTCAGCTGGCGAGCGGTTGCGCCAAGCGCCGCACCAGCCACAGGATACGCTCGAAGATACCGGTCGCGACGAACAGCGCCTGGCGTTCTTCCTTGCCTTCGCCGGCCTGCGCGAGCAAGGCGCTGCGAATCTGCTCCATGAGATCACTGCGATCGGACGTCAGTTCGTGCAGGATTTCCTCGTTGTCCTCACCTGTGGCCAGCTGATCTGCCAGCAGGCCGAGAATCAGATGCAGTGATTCAGTCATCGAGGACGCGAGGCCCTCATGCCCCTCTTCCCGGCCCAGGGTCTCCACATACCCATGGAGTGCATCGAGCAGGGAACGCAAGGTGTCGTTGCGCCCCTGCAGCGCAAAGATGCGCGCCACCCATTCATCTGCCCCGCCCTGAGCGGTGGTCTCGGCGATGAATTCGGCGATGCGCGTACTGAGCGCGGTCGCACCCTGATGCCAAGCCTCACCTGACAGGACTTCGGCCTCCGGATCCACTGTGAGCCTCAGAGGATCAAGCGCGCGAGGGAGCTCCCGAATCAACTCCTGCTGCTCCCGGTCTGCCAGCGTGAGCGCCGTCTCTGGATAACGTTCAGCATCCGCATACAGGTGCCTTGGCGTGAACCGGCTCCCTGCCGCGTGAGCGCCGGCCAAACGCGCTACCAGCACCAGGGCTTTAGACTGAAAGAGTCCCCCGACCAGTGCTCCGGCCAGTTGCAGGAGCAGGTAGAGACAAGCCACCAGGGTAGGCACCGGCACCTCAAGCTCGGCCACGCCGGCCAGCATGGCTGCCGGGTCTGGAAATGACAGCAGCCACGGCAGCACTGCCAGTACACCCAGCACCTTCACCACGCACTGCCACAGGGCCAGCTGGCGCGGCACTCCCACCAGGTGCGAGGTCACGAGCGCAACGCTCAAGCCCGAGCCCAGGCTCGCACCACAGACCAGCAGCAGCGCTTCCCGGATAGGCAACACTCCGGACAGATTCAAGGTCACCGCGAGCACGCTGACGGTAGCAGACGACTGGGCAATCAAGGTCACGATGAGACCGATCAACACCGCAATGGCCGGTGACTCCGCCGAAAACTCGAAGAATTCGATCACCCAGGGCGCGGCTCGGAGCACCACAGCGCCGTCCTTGATGAGACCGAGGCCCAGCATCAGGATGCCGAGGGCGAAGGCCAGCGTGACCAGATGCCGTGCGGTGGGATGACGGTTTACGTTGAAGAGATAGGCCAAAGCCACACAAGCGATGGCGTGCAGGCCAATCAGCCGCACATCCACGGCTGCTAGAAATACCAGCAGCGAAGTCCCCACGCTGGCCCAGGCACTCAACGTCATGGCGCCTGCAAGCGTGAGTGCGCCGGCATCCAGCAGCCCGATGCAGATGAAGGCTGCAGCGCTGGTGCTCTGGGTCAAGGCGCCGAGCACCACGCCAGTCAGCGCGGCAGACGACGCACCGCCGGTGACTCGTCCGAGCAAGGCACGGGCGCGGCGCCCTGCCACGGCCTGCATGCCCTGGGAGAGCAGATGCAGCCCGCTTAGGAAAAGACCGAGGCCAGCAAGACTCGCGGCCGTCTGGCTCATCGCGTGAGGCCTCAGTCGCGCAGCTTGCGCAGCGCGCCGAAGAGGGCGAGACCCACTATCACCAGGGCTGCCGTCACCACCGCAAGCAAGGTTGTGCGGAGTGTCTGGTAGCGCTCGAGCATCTGGCGGGAGAGCGCAGCACGCTGGCGGGTGGCGAGATCACTCAGCGCGCCGCTCAGTGCATCCAGTCGTTGCTCCAGTGCCCGATCGACGCCTCGCACCCGGCGATCAACCAGCCTCGATTGCGCCAGCGGCAAGCTGTCCCGCGTGGTGAGGGCATCTGAAAGCGCGCGGTCATACACTGTGCTGAGCGCATCGAAGTCACGGCGCAGGGCCTCGATCTCCCGCGCATGACCGGAAAGCTGGTGAGCGGAGATTTCCCGGGAGAGCTGGCTGAGGATGGCATCCACGCGTTCACGCCGGGCATGAAACGCGGTTCTGTAATGATGGAGCTCGTCCGGTTCGGCGCCGCGCAGAAGGATGTTCTTCCATTCCTGTACCTGAATTTTGAACTCCACCTGCGCCTGCGTGCCGAGACGCGCTGTCTCGCGCAGCCCCTCTGTTTCTTCAATGCCGCGGTTCCAGGCGCGATTCATGGACCAGATCGAAAACAGGGACAGCAACCCCACCACCACCAGCACCCCTACCAGTGTGGTGGAAACCGAGATCAGCGCGCTGCGCAGGAGCGCGCTTCGGAGTTTGAGTGTTGGGGTGTTCATGGGATCAGCCTACAGGGTAAATGTGACCGCACGGTATCTCGAACTCAGCGCACGCGCAGCTTCAAGCCCGCAGCCTTGAGGAAACCGGCTTCCTGTTCGAGATCTGCAGCGACCAGTGCGTGGTCATCGAGCCACAGCTTGGGCAGGACGAGCCGCAGATTCGCACCGTCCACGGTGACGGACATCGCCGGTAATGCTTGCGCCCTGCGCGCCCTGTGCAGCACCACCGCAAGCCGCAACAGGACACTCAGGCGCCGGCAAGGTTCGCGCTCCGGTTCCGGCAGCTGGACGAGCTCGGCCTGGGGAAACTTGCGTCTGTGGGCACGCACCAGGAAACCCAGGCGCCGCTGCTCGCCACGCGAAAAACCCGGCATGTCGAGATATTGGAGAAGGTAGGCGCCGTGTTTCTGGTACTGGGAATGGGACACGCTGGAGCCAATCTCGTGCAGGCGCGCGGCCCAGCGCAGCAGCTGCCTATACGCCGGATCTGTCAGATTCCAGGCCTCGGCCGCGAACATGTACAAGGCATCAGCGGTCGCCATGACACGAGCGGTCTGGGCTGCATCCACGTGAAAGCGTTGTGCCAGTGCTTCTACCGTGTGATCACGGATGTCTTCATGCTCGATACGCCCGACGAGGTCATAGAGCACGCCCTCCCTGAGTGCGCTGGTGGAAACCTGCATCTGTTCAATGCCAAGTTCTTCAAAGGCGGCCATCACAACGGCGAATCCGCCGGGAAACACCGCGCAGCGGTCTTCGCGGATGCCGAAGCGTGCCAGCTGGTCTACATGCCCGAAGTCGAGCAGCGCCGCCCTCAGCCGTTGGAGACCGGCGCGGGTGATGCCTTCTGCACTGAACTTGTGCAAGGCCAGGGCATCCGCCACTGCCAGCAAGGTGCCGGAGGAGCCGATGGCAGACTGCCAGCCTTCACGGCGGAATTGCTCCTCGATCGGTTCGAATTCCTGGCCGGCGGCAAGCTCTGCCGCTCGCAGGCGCTTGGTGTCGATGCCCCCGTCACTGAAAAACTGTGCGGTCATGCTCACGCATCCCATATGGAGGCTTTCCATGATGCGCGGCTCATGGCGCCGACCGAGGATGAGCTCGGTACTGCCGCCGCCGATATCCATGACGAGGCGCTGACCGGCAACCTCGGCAAGGCCGTGCGAAACACCCACGTAGATGAGACGGGCTTCCTCGATCCCGGACACGATGTCGATCGGGTGGCCCAACAGGCGTTCGGCCCGACGCAGGAAAATATCGGCGTTGCGGGCCCGGCGCAGGGCGTTGGTCCCCACCGCCCGTACCGCACCCGCCGGCAGGTGCCGCACCCGTTCGCCAAAGCGCTGCAAGCACCCTAACGCAGTCTCCATGGCGTCCGCCGTGAGACTGCCCTCGGCATCCAGACCTGCACCCAGACGGGTCACCTCCCGCAGCCTGTCCAGCACCTTGAGATGCCCGGGACGCGGCTCGGCCACCACCAGATGGAAACTGTTGGAGCCAAGGTCGATGGCCGCGATGGGATGGGATTGGGGCATGGGCAGGCAGTGGCCGTCAGAAGGAGCGCGGTCCGATTATAGGCCTGCGCTAACGCCTTTGCCGCACTGCGTGAGTATAATGCCGGCCCCCCGCCCCACCCGGACATCCCCGTGATCCAGAAGCTCCGCAATATCGCCATCATCGCGCACGTCGATCATGGCAAGACCACACTCGTCGACCAACTGCTCCGTCAGTCCGGCACCCTCAACCAGCGCAAGGATACGGGCGAGCGCGTGATGGACAGCAATGATCTCGAGCGCGAGCGCGGGATCACGATTCTTGCCAAGAACACCGCCATCACCTGGGGCGATTACCACATCAACATCGTCGACACCCCCGGCCACGCCGATTTCGGTGGCGAGGTGGAGCGCGTGCTGTCCATGGTGGATTCGGTGCTGCTGCTGGTCGATGCGGTGGAAGGCCCGATGCCCCAGACCCGCTTCGTGACGCACAAGGCGTTCGCGCAAGGCCTGAAGCCCATCGTGGTGATCAACAAGATTGATCGACCCGGCGCACGTCCGGACTGGGTGCTGGATCAGACTTTCGATCTCTTCGATCGCCTGGGCGCAACGGAAGAACAGCTGGATTTCCCCGTGATCTATGCCTCGGCCATGCTTGGCTATGCCAAGCACACGCCAGGCGGTTCCGAGACCGACATGACTGCGCTGTTCGAAGCCATCGTCGCGCACGTGCCGCCGCCGGATGTGGATACCGAGGGTCCGTTCCAGATGCAGGTCAGCTCGCTCGATTACTCGAGCTATGTGGGCGCCATCTGCATCGGCCGCATCAAGCGCGGCACCATCCGCCCGAACACCAATGTCACCATCATCGATGCACAGGGTGCCACACGTAACGAGCGCATCCTGGAGGTGCTCGGCTTCCATGGCCTCACGCGCGAGGCACGCAGCGAAGCCAGCGCCGGCGACATCGTGGCACTCACCGGCATCGAGGCACCCCGCATCTCGGACACACTGTGCCTGCCCACTGCCGTGGAAGCGCTTCCCGCACTGCTGGTGGATGAACCCACGGTGAGCATGAGTTTCGAGGTTTCTGATTCGCCGTTCGTGGGTCGTGAGGGCCAGTTCGTGACGAGCCGTCAGCTCGGTGAGCGTCTGCAGCGCGAACTGATTCACAACGTGGCCTTGCGCGTAGAGCCGACCAACGATCCGAAGGTGTTCAACGTATCAGGACGCGGCGAGCTGCATCTGGCAGTGCTCATCGAGAACATGCGGCGCGAAGGGTATGAGCTGGCAGTTGGTCGCCCGCAGGTGATCCTGAAGGAAATCGATGGCGAGATGTGCGAACCCTACGAGCAGCTCACCGTGGATGTGCCTACGGAAGCACAGGGTGCGGTGATGGAGAAGCTGGGTTCCCGCAAAGGCACGCTCAACGACATGGTGCCGGACGGCAAAGGTCGCGTGCGCCTCGACTACTCGATTCCCTCACGGGGCCTCATCGGTTTCCGCACCGAGTTCATGACCGCCACCTCGGGTGAAGGCCTCATCTACCACACCTTCGAGAAGTATGCGCCAGTGAAGCCAGGAAACCTCGGCGGCAGGGTGAACGGGGTGCTCATCTCGAACGGGGAAGGCAAGGCACTCGCCTACGCCCTGTTCAGCCTGCAGGAGCGCGGACGTCTGTTCGTGGGCCACGGGGATGAAGTGTATGAAGGCATGATCATCGGCCTGCATTCACGCGACAACGATCTGGTCGTGAACCCGCTGAAGGCCAAGCAGCTGACCAACATCCGCGCCGCGGGCAGTGATGAAAATCTCCTGCTGACGCCCCCCATCCGCTTCGATCTGGAGCAGGCGCTGGAATTCATCGCGGATGACGAGCTGGTGGAAGTCACGCCGGGCGCCATCCGCGTGCGCAAGCGCATGCTGAAGGAAACCGATCGTAAGCGCGAATCCCGCCAGAAATCTGCCTGAACCACGGCCGCCGTGATCGCGCTCCTGCAACGGGTGACCGAAGCACGTGTCACGGTGGCAGGCGAGATCGCGGGGGCGATAGGTGCCGGCGTGCTGGCCTTCATCGGTGTGCAACCGGCGGATGATGCCTCGAGTGCCCGTCGCCTCGTCGAACGTATCCTCGGCTACCGGATCTTCGCGGATGAAACAGGCCGCATGAACCGCGCCCTGCCGGAGGTCGCAGGCGGCCTCCTGCTGGTGCCCCAATTCACACTCGCTGCGGACACCCGCAAAGGGACTCGCGCGAGCTTCACCAGTGCAGCGCCGCCGGCGCTGGGTGAAGTGCTGTTCCAGGCCTGCGTGGACTTCGCCCGTGAACAACACCCGGTGGTGCAGACCGGTCGTTTCGGTGCCGACATGCAGGTTGCCTTGATCAATGACGGCCCGGTCACCTTCTGGCTGGAGGCCTGAGCAGAAGTGAGATTTCTGGTGGAATTCATGCGTCGCACGGGATTGGAACCTGCAGACGGCCCGGAGCACGGGCCAGCGTGAAACGCCTGCTGGTCGTCTGGCACTCGGCCTCGGGCGGCACCCGCCAGATGCTGGAGGCCGTGCTCGAAGGGGCACGGGATCCGGAGGCCGGCGCGGTTGAGATCATCGCTCGACCGGCCTTGTCCGCCGGGGAGGAAGACGTGCGGGCCGCGGACGGCATCCTGCTCGGCACACCCGAGAACTTCGGCTACATGTCCGGTGGACTCAAAGACTTCTTCGACCGCATCTACACCCCATGCCTGGAGCACACAGCCGGGCTGCCCTTCGGACTCTTCATCCGCGCCGGCAATGATGGGCGGGGCGCGGAACAGGCCGTGCAACGCATCGTCACCGGCCTGCGCTGGCGTCAGATAGCCCCAACCCTCATCGCCCGCGGGCCGCTGGAAGATACTGCGCTGGTCGAGGCGCGTGAACTGGGACTCGGCGTGGCGGCGGGGCTTGCCGCCGGGATCTTCTGAATGCGGAAGAATCTTCCGGACAGTCGCGCACAGCACTGCTGCACCTGTAATATTTCCGACCACGGCTTCTTGAACCAGGCCTTCTGAACAAGGACGCGTCATGACTGCGAACAACACCGTGAGACTGCCTGCGGGCGACACAGGGGCTCCACTCCGGGATATCCGCAAAACCGGACTCGACCCCGATTTCTGGTATCCGGTTGCCCACAGCCGCGAGGTCAAGGCTGGCAAGGCGCATGCGGCCACCTTCGCAGGGCAAGCCATCGTGCTGGTGCGCGGCAAGGACGGCCGCGTATTCGCGCTGGAAGACCGCTGCGCCCACCGTCAGGTGCCATTGCACGTGGGTGAAGTGGTTGCTGATGGCATCAAGTGCGGGTACCACGGCTGGACCTACGACACCACCGGACGCTGCGTGAGTGTGCCGTATCTCGATCAATGCGCGAGCAAGCCCAACAGCGTGAAGGCGTATCCCTGCCGGGAAGCCTACGGCCTCGTGTTCGTGTTTCCGGGCGACGTCACCAAGGCGAACGAAGTGGCTTTCCCGGATGTTCCTTCCGCCACCAATCCCGCCTACAAGACGCGCTACCTCAACCGACGCGTGAACTGCCACTACAGCTTCATGCACGAGAATCTGATGGACATGAATCATCAGTTCCTGCATCGCAGACTGATGGGTGGCATCAAGACGCTCTTCCTGGGCGTGCGCAGCGGCGAGAACTGGATCGAGGCCGACTACACCTTCAAGCGCAACGCCGGGAGGCAACCTCTCGGGGAGAAGTTCATGCTCGGCAAACGGCCGGAGGCGCAGGAAGGCGAACGGGATCTGATGACCATCCGCACCGGTTACCCCTACCAGACGCTGCGTTTCTGGACTGCGGGCAGCACTGAGCCGGCGCTCGATCTCTGGAACTGCTATATCCCGCTGGATCGCGCCCAGCGCACCAACCACACCTATGGCCTCATGATGATCCGCCGCCCGTCCATCCCTGGCCTCATCAACCTGCTGTGGCCGGCGATCGTATGGTTCACCAACGGCATCTTTGCCGAGGACCGCTTCATCTGCGAGCTGGAGCAGGCTGCGTTCGATGCCCAGGGCGAAGATCAGAACCAGGAAATCTTCCCCGCCATCCGCGGACTGCGCAGCGTGCTGGTCGAAAACGGCATTCCGCTGGAGGCCTGAGTTCGCCCCGGCAGGCGGGGGTGTGCGCTCAGCGGCGTACGATGCCTGCCTGGGTCGCATCTGCGCGCCGGAAGTCCGGCGCCTCGAGCAAGGTCGGATCCGCGAGGAAGGCTCGCACCCAGTCCACCGTGTCCTCACCCCAGAAGAGCTCTCCCCTCGCCTCGAAGGTCGGCACGCCCCACAGCCCCCGCGCGAGTGCCTGTTCAGTGTTTCCTGCCAGCACGGACTTCACTGCCGGCTGCGCGATGCGCGCCGTGGCATCCGTCTCCCCGAGCGCAGCTGCGAGCGCCTCGAACTCGAGCTCCGGATCGCGCCCCTCAGTCCAGATGAATTCAAAGGTGCGCGCGATATCTGCCTCCCGCACGCCGCGGGCGATGATGAGGCGCAAGGCGGGCAGTGGATTGAAGGGGTGTCGGGGCGGCATCACGAATTTGATCCCGCGCTGGCGCGCCACCCATGCGCTGTGCCGATAGGTGTGGATGCGCTTCTCTGGCAGCTCGGCTGGACCTTTCATGTCCCACGCCTTGAGCAGCCCGGCAAACAGCACCGGCACATATTCGATCTCTGCCGCCTCGGTGAGTTCTGGCAGGCGCTTGAAGCAGAGGTAGGCGTAGGGCGAGATGACATCGAAATACCAGCGCAGCTTCACTCGCGACATCAGTGTTCTCCGGGGCGGACGGAAGAGGGATCGGCGGAGCTCACGCCGCGCCCACGCATGCACCAGGCAAGCAGCGCAGCGGCCACCAGGCCAATGCTGGCGACCGTACCGAAAAGCTCGCTCAGGGTGAAGCGTTCGTAGACTGCGGCCACCCGCCCACCGAGATAATTGCCGACTGAGGCTGCAAGAAACCAGACTCCCATGGTGAGCCCGGCGATGCGCGCAGGTGCCAGGCGCGTCATCGCGCTGAGGCCCACGGGCGAGAGACACAGTTCACCCAGTGAGTGCAGGACATAGGTCGCCACCAGCCAGAGCGGACTGACCTTGACGCCTGTGGCCGCGAGCTGCGCCGCCATGAACAACACGCCGAAGCCTGCGGCCACGAGCAGCAGCCCCAGGGCGAACTTGGTGGTTGGCGCAGGGTTACGGGATCCAAGACGCACCCAGAAGACCGCAAACACGGGGGCAAGCGAAATGATGAGCATGGGGTTCAAGGAATGAAACCAGGTGGTCGGGAAGGCATAGCCCAACCAGTCGAGGTGGCGATCCGTGTTCCGCTCCGCGAACAGGGTGAGCGTGGAACTGCCCTGTTCGAACAATGACCAGAACACCACGGCGCCCAGGAACAAGACCAGGATGAGTCGCAGATTGCGGCGCTCTTCCTCACTCCAACCGGGTGCGAACAACAGCCAGCCGAAGAAGAGAATCACCAGGGTTAGCAGCAAGCCACCGAACAGATTGCTCAGGTCCTGAACGGAGATGTGCCCAAGCGCCATCGCAGCGGCGAGGATGATCACCACCCCGAGGGCGCTCGCCGAGGCATGGCGCAGCCGCCGCCATTCGCGTGGGCCCGGCGCGTGCGCGGGATGTTCACTCGCGGCAGGCAGAACTGCGCGCGCACGCTGAAAAATCACGAGACCGATGAGCATGCCGAGGGCGGCCGCACCAAAGGCGGCATGCCACGCCAACTGCGGCGAGAGGCCCGCGCCCTGCAGCCAGGCGCGGACCGGCGGTGACAGGGCAAGCCAGCCGCAGGCGAGGGGCGCGAGGAAGGCACCGATGTTGATGCCCATGTAATACAGCGAGAAACCGCTGTCGCGGCGCGGATCGCCCGGACCATAGAGCTGACCGACCAGAGTGCTGATGCTGGGCTTCAGCAGGCCCGTGCCCAGCACCAGGAACGCCATGCCGAGGTAGAGACCATCCGGCACAGGCCAGGCCATGCAGAGATGTCCGGCCAGAATCAGCAAGCCACCAGAGAGCGTGGCGCGCCGGGTACCGAGGAACCGATCGGCCAGCCAGCCGCCGGGCAGGCAGGCGAGGTACACGAGACCCGAATAAAGGCCATAGATGGCGCCGGCGCGTGCGACATCAAAACCGAGGCCACCCTCGCTGACTGCCGCCGTCATGTAGAGCACGAGCAGGCCGCGCATGCCGTAAAAGCTGAAGCGCTCCCACAGCTCAGTGTGAAAAAGCGGGCTGAGGCCCGGTGGATGGCCCCATCTACCCTGAGCAGAGCGCAGCTGGTCATCGGGCATGGCGACAGTGTTCCTTGTGCGCGATCAGTGTCACACGCTAACACCCGGACGCAGCGGTGTCGAAAAGCCTGCGCTTGCAGCCGGGTGACGCCACCACGCCCCTCGGCTAAAGTGCCAGTCCCTTATCAGGCAGCCAGCATCAGGAGAGGCCCATGACCGACGCCGTGATCGTTTCCACCGCCCGCACCCCACTCTGCAAGAGCTGGCGCGGCGCCCTCAACATGACCCATGGCGCGACCATGGCGGGCCACGTGGTCAAGGCGGCAGTCGAGCGTGCGGGCATCGACCCGGGCGAAGTCGATGACGTGATCCTCGGCTGTGCCAACCCTGAAGGTGCCACCGGCTGGGACATCGCCCGCCAGGCGGCGCTGCGCGCTGGCATGCCGGTGTCCGTCTCCGGCATGACTGTGAACCGCTTCTGCTCCTCCGGCCTGCAGACCGTGGCCTTGGCTGCACAACGCATTCTCACCGGCGAAGCCGAGGTGTATGTCGCGGGTGGCGTGGAATCCATCTCCTGCGTGCAGAACGAGATGAACAAGCACATGTTCGAGGACGAGTGGCTGAAGGCCAACAAGCCCGCCGTGTACTGGCCCATGCTGCAGACGGCAGAGAATGTCGCGCAGCGCTACGGCATCGGCCGCGAGGTGCAGGATCGTTATGGGGTGGAAAGCCAGCAGAGAGCGGCCCGCGCGCGCGCCGAAGGCAAGTTCGTGGATGAAATCGTGCCCATCACCACGAAGATGAAGATCATCGACAAGGCGACCGGCCAGGAAAGCTTCCGTGAAGTCACGGCCAGCGAAGATGAAGGCATCCGCGCCGATACCACTTATGAAGGGGTTTCCGTGATCAAGCCCGCGGTTGAGGGTGGCTGCATCGCCGCCGGCAACGCCAGCCAGTTTTCGGATGGCGCAGCCGTGCAGGTCCTGATGAGCGACCGTCTCGCGGCCCAGAAAGGCCTGAAGCCGATGGGGATCTTCCGCGGTTTCGCCGTGGCCGGCTGCGAACCTGACGAGATGGGCATCGGCCCGGTGTTCGCGGTGCCCAAGCTCCTCAAGCAGACCGGTGTGAAGGTGGAAGATATCGGGCTGTGGGAGCTCAACGAGGCTTTCGCGGTCCAGGTGATCTACTGCCGTGACAAGCTCGGTATTCCTGCCGAGCGCCTCAACGTGAACGGTGGCGCGATCGCGGTCGGACATCCCTATGGCATGACGGGCAGCCGACTGGTCGGCCATGCCCTCATCGAGGGCAAGCGTCGCGGGGTGAAGTATGTGGTGGTCACCATGTGCATCGGCACCGGCATGGGCGCCGCCGGTCTTTTCGAGGTCTGCTGACCCGTCCAAGGCAGCCCCCTCCCCGGCGATGGCGGCAACGCATCGCCGGGTTCAATCCCGCATGAACAGCATGCATCACCACAGCCAGGGATCCAGGCTCAAAGGAAAGACTGATGCCAACGGATTCACCCGCCACAACGCACGGCACTTCAAAGGAGCCCAGCCACACTCGCATCATCATGGCCGGCCTCGTCGGCAATGTAATGGAGTGGTATGACTTTGCGGTCTACGGCTACTTTGCTTCGGTCATTGGCCAGCTGTTCTTCCCCTCCACGGATCCCGCCGTCTCGCTGATCGCCGCATTTGGCGCCTTTGCCGCCGGCTTCCTCGTTCGTCCCTTGGGGGGTGTGGTCTTCGGCCGCATCGGCGATCTGGTGGGGCGCCGCCGGGCGCTGATGCTGTCCGTGTTGTGCATGGCAGTGCCGACCGTGCTGATAGGCCTGCTGCCGACCTATGCTTCCATCGGCATGGCGGCGCCGATCCTCATCGTCGTGCTGCGCATGGTCCAAGGCCTCTCCGTCGGCGGGGAGTACACCACGTCTGTCATTTTTCTGGTTGAACACTCACCCTCCAACCGCCGCGCCTTCAACGCGGTGTGGGGTGTCTGGGGTTCGGTTGCTGGAATCCTGCTCGGTTCGCTGATGGGTTCCATCGTCGCGGACACCTTGTCCGCGGAACAATTGAGTGCCTGGGGCTGGCGAATTCCCTTCCTGCTGGGCGCTCTGGTGGCAATCACTGGCTTGCTGGTGCGGCGCGCACTGCACGCCGAGGGCGCTCCTGCCGAGAGCAGCCAGCCGCTACGCGATACCTTTGGTCGTCATCGGGGTTCCGTACTGAGGGTCGCGCTGCTCAACATCGGCCAGGGTGTCACGTTCTATGCAGCCTTCGTGTATGCCGTCACCTACATCAAGGTCGTGGATCAGCTGCCCGAAGGCATCGCCTTCAACAACAACACGGCGGCCATGGCCTTGCTGCTGCTGTTCCTGCCGCTGGCCGCGTGGCTGGCTGATCGCATGGGCCGCAAGCCCATGCTGATCGCCGGGTTTGCGCTGGCTGCCTTTGGTGCCTTGCCGCTGTTCCAGTTGATGCATCACAGCGACCCCATGCTCATTTTTCTCGGCGAGGTTGGCTTTGCGTTGGCCTTTGCCTGCATCGGCGGGGCGGTCGTGGTCAACGTCGAGCTTATTCCGCGCGCTGTGCGCTGCACCGGTCTCGCCATCGGTTACAACACGGCGATTGGTCTTTTCGGCGGAACCACACCACTCGTCGCCGCGTGGCTCATCCGGGAAACCGGCAATCCGCTCGCGCCGGCCTGGTGGGTAGCAGGGGCCGCGGGCATCAGCCTTTTGACGACCCTGTTCCTCATACCGGAAACCCGACACCAGTCACTGTGATGGCAGGCAATCCGAACCCACCGTATCCTCCGGCAAGCGTGCTGGATACGGAAAACCCAAGCCCTGGAGGTTGCGCATGAAGCTCGGCGTCGTCATTTTTCCGACCGACAAATCGATCCAGCCGGTGGAGCTGGCCCGCGAAGTCGAGGCCCGGGGTTTTGAGTCCCTGTGGTTTCCGGAGCACAGCCACATTCCCACCAGCCGTGAGACGCCCTGGGGTGGGCGCAAGAATGCGCCGCCGCTGCCCGAGTGCTACTGGCGCTCGCATGATCAGTTCGTGGCACTCGCAGCCGCGGCCGCCGTCACGAGCAAAATCCGGCTGTGCACCGGCATCACGCTTGTGGCCCAGCGCGACCCCATCTGGCTGGCCAAAGAGGTGGCGAGCCTCGACATGATTTCCGGGGGACGCTTTGAACTCGGTATCGGTTACGGCTGGTGCGCGGAAGAAATGCGCAATCACGGGCTCGACTACAAGAAGCGTCGCGCCATCCTGCGCGAGAAAATCCTGCTGATGAAAGCGCTGTGGACCCAGGATGAGGCCGAGTTCCACGGCGAGCATATCCAGTTCGAGAAAAGCTGGGCCTGGCCCAAGCCCGTGCAGCGTCCGCACCCGCCGATCATCCTGGGCGGAGGCATCGGCCCGAGCACGGCGGCACACATCGCAGAGTTCTGTGATGGATGGATTCCCATCGCCAGCCGCTACAGCATCGAAGACGGGCGCGCCATGATCGACGAGGCCTGTCGCGCGGCGGGCAGGGATCCTGCCAGTGTCAACCTGCAGATTTTCTATCTGGGTGCGGTGGCCGCAGATGACCTTGCAAGGGACCGGGAACGTGGCGCGATTCGTGGTGTGCTACCGCTGCCCTCCGAGGGAAGGGAGAAGGTGCTACCGGTTCTGGACAGCTACGCGAAATTGCTTGGGCATTGATCTCAGCTTCACCAGCGCGGGCCACGCCGCCGGCGTGCCATGGTGAGATGGAACCGCAGCAACACACGGGGCGTTCAGCCATGCGCCGCAACCTTACTCGAAGTAATGCGCGCGTTCGCCGGATGCAAAAGTCGCTCGCCACCAGGCCTCAAACGGTGAAGACAGTGGAGCCCGTAGTCTTGCGTGCCTCGAGATCGATGTGTGCCTGCGCCGCCTCGCGCAACGGATAGGTCTGATTGATCGCAATCTTCAC
>JAURMM010000017.1 GCA_030830685.1 Gammaproteobacteria bacterium
ACGAAGCCCCAGTAACGGGAGTCCCGGCTGTTGTCCCGGTTGTCCCCCAGCACAAAATACTGCCCCGCAGGGACCTCGAATTCTGCGTCATAGGCCGGTGCTTGCGGGGTGAGAATGATCTCATGCCCGTCGGTTCCAAGCGATTCGTGCAGGCTGTCCGCCCCGGTATGGAGGGCTGCGGATTTGACCCCGACATACTTGCCGTTGGCACTGTATTCGAGGGGTTCACCATTCAGGTAGACACGCTTCCCCCTGTAGGCCACATGATCACCGGGCAGGCCCACGATGCGCTTGATGAACGGCGTCGAGGGATCTTCCGGGTAGCGAAACACCACCACGTCACCCCGCGACGGCGAGCCCACGGGAATGAAGGTCGTGTTGAACACCGGGACGCGCAAGCCATAGGTGAACTTGTTGACCAGGATAAAATCACCGACGAGCAAGGTCGGGATCATTGAGCCGGAGGGAATGCGGAAAGGTTCCACCAGGAATGACCGCAGCAACAGCACCACCAGGAAAATGGGGAAGAAGGATTTGGCATGCTCGACGATTGCCGGCTCACGTGCTTGGCCCTCCGCCCGCGCAGCCCGTCGTGGTGCCAGCACCTTCGCATCGAGTGCCCAGATCGCGCCGCTCCCCAGGGTGAGCAGGACCAGCACGGCCGAGAAATCGAACACCATCATTTGCCCACCTTCAGCACGGCCATGAAGGCTTCCTGGGGTATCTCCACGGAACCCACCTGTTTCATGCGCTTTTTGCCTTCCTTCTGCTTCTCGAGGAGTTTGCGCTTGCGGGTGATGTCACCACCGTAACACTTGGCAGTGACGTTCTTGCGCATGGCCTTCACGCTCTCGCGGGCGATGATCTTGGAGCCGATGGCAGCCTGGATTGCCACATCGAACATCTGCCGCGGAATGATTTCACGCATCTTGGCCACCAGTTCCCGTCCGCGTCGCTGCGAGTCGTTACGATGCACGATGACGGACAGGGCATCGACCTTGTCGCCATTGATGAGAATATCGACCTTCACCATGTCAGCCGTGCGGTATGCCGCAAAACTGTAATCCATGGAGGCATAGCCGCGGGTCAGCGATTTGAGCCGGTCGAAGAAGTCCAGCACCATCTCGCTCAGCGGGAGCTCATAGCCGACGGCTACCTGCTTACCCATGAAATTGAGCTTGTTCTGGATGCCGCGCTTCTCGACACACAGGGCGATCACGTTGCCGAGATACTCCTGGGGTGTCAGCAGGTCCGCCTGGATGATGGGCTCTCGAATTTCCTCGATGACCGAAGGTTCTGGCAGTCGTGCTGGGTTGTCCACCTGCAGGACCTCACCGCTACGCAGTACGACCTGGTAGACCACCGTCGGAGCGGTGGTGATGAGGTCCATGTTGTACTCGCGTTCCAGCCGCTCCTGGATGATTTCCATGTGGAGCATGCCAAGAAAGCCGCACCGAAAACCGAAGCCCAGGGCTTCGGAAGTCTCGGGCTCGTAGGTAAGCGCCGCGTCATTCAGCCTGAGCTTGGCGAGGGCCTCGCGGAAGGCCTCGTAGTCCGATGAGTCGATGGGATAAAGGCCTGCGAAGACATTGGGCTTGGAGGTCTGAAAGCCCGGCAACGGCTCCGCAGCCGGGTGCTGCGCGGTCGTGATGGTGTCGCCGACCGGCGCCCCGTTGATGTCCTTGATGCCCGCAACCAGAAAGCCCACCTCCCCCGCCGAGAGCTTGTCCTTGCGCACGCGCTTGGGGGTGAAGATGCCGACCTGATCCACCTCGGCTTCGCGCCCGCTGGACATCATGCGAACCTTGGCGCCTTGCACCATCTCCCCATCCACGATGCGCACGAGCGACACCACGCCGAGGTAGTTGTCGAACCAGGAGTCGATGATGAGGGCCTTGAGCGGCGCTGCCGGATCGCCTTTGGGGGGAGGGATGAGTTTGACCAGACGGTCCAGCAATTCGCGCACACCCACGCCCGACTTGGCGCTTACCAGAGCAGCGTCCGTGGCGTCGATGCCGATGATGTCCTCGATCTCCTGGGCGACACGTTCTGGCTCGGCCGAAGGCAAATCGATCTTGTTCAGCACCGGAACTACTTCCAGTCCCTGATCCACGGCCTTGTGGCAGTTGGCGACCGATTGCGCCTCGACGCCCTGTGCCGCGTCCACGACCAGCAGCGCGCCTTCGCAGGCCGCCAGCGACCGTGAGACTTCGTAGCTGAAATCGACGTGTCCCGGAGTGTCGATGAAGTTGAGCAGGTAGACCTGCCCATCCGATGCCTTGTAGTTCAGGCTGACGCTCTGCGCCTTGATGGTGATGCCGCGCTCTCGCTCGAGATCCATCGAATCGAGCACCTGCTCCGACATCTCCCGTGCTTCCAGTCCACCGCACGTCTGGATGAATCGGTCGGCGAGCGTGGACTTGCCGTGATCGATGTGCGCGATGATGGAGAAATTGCGGATATGTTGCATAAGGGGGCGTAGAAGTCGCGCAGGGATAGCGGAAAGGCGCGAGCATCCTACCCGATGTGGACTACCCGCGACAGTCGCGTACGGCGCCGAGGTTCAGGCTTTCAGCTCCGCCACAACCCGTGCGCAGGTTTGTGTGTCCCCCGGGCCTTGCCAGATTTCACGCTCGCCCAGCAGCAGCACGGGCACGCGGAAGAGATAGAGATTCACGAGCTCAGGATGCTCAGGCAGTTCGAGCCACTGCACCCCTCTGGCGGCAATCGTTGCGTCAGACAGCAGCAAGGCATGAAGATCCGTGCAGAGTTCGCAGTCCGAATGTCCGACCAGGCGCAGTGCCGCCCCCGTCACTGCGCTGGGGGTATCTGCAAGGCCAGGAACAGCGGGTTGCCCTCGCGGTTCACCAGGAACGGAACTTTTTCCCCCGCCTTCAATGCGCGACTGGCGGCCTTGAAGGCTGCCACCGTGGGGGTCTCAGTGAAGTTGAGCTGCAGGATCAGATCGCCCGGCCGCAGACCCGCCTCGCGGCCCGGGCCCTGGCCCACACGCTCGACCAGCACCCCCTTGCCATTGAGCGAGAGTGCCTTGCGTTCCTTGGCCGTTGGCTCACGCACCGTGATCTTGAGGCGTGCATCTTCACTGCCGGATGCTGGTGACTGTTCGGACTGTGCGGCTTCCGCCATGGCCTCGTCGGGGAGTTCTGCAATGATCAGGGTGACCTTGCGCACCTTGCCCTCGCGGATGATTTCCGCCGTGACTTTCTGGCCCGCCTTGGTGGTGCCCACCATGGGGGGAAGATCGGTGGAGGTCCCGATGGTGCGTCCGTCGAAGCGTGTAATCACATCACCGGCCTTGATGCCCGCGTTCTCCGCCGGACTTCCCGGCAACACCCGGGATACCAGGGCGCCACCTGGCTTCTTCATCTGGAAAGACTCGGCAAGCTCGGCGGTAACGTCCTGGATGAGCACGCCCAACCAGCCACGACTCACGGTGCCTTTGTCACGGATCTGCCGGTAAACATCCATCACGACATCAATCGGGATGGCGAAAGACACCCCCATGAAACCGCCTGTGCGGCTGTAGATCTGGGAATTCACACCCACCACGTCACCCCTCAGGTTGAACAGTGGCCCGCCCGAGTTGCCGGGGTTGATCGCGACATCGGTCTGGATGAACGGCACGTAATTTTCGTTTGGCAGGCTGCGACCCTTGGCGCTGACGATGCCCGCCGTGACCGAATGGTCGAATCCGAAGGGAGAGCCAATCGCGAGAACCCACTCCCCGACTTGGAGTTTTTCCGAACTACCCAGTGTCAAGGCCTGGAGTGGCTGCTTGGTTTCGATCTTGAGCACGGCAATGTCGCTGCGAGGATCCGAGCCCACGACTTTGGCGGGGAGCTCCCGACGGTCGCTCAGGCGCACCACCACCTCATCGGCATCCTTGATGACGTGGTAGTTGGAAATGATGTAGCCAGCCGGATCGACGACAAAGCCCGAGCCCAGAGAGGCCCGGGGTGCGGAGTCTCCCGGGCCCTGATCTTCGAAGAAATGCCTGAAAAAATCGTTGAGGGGACTGTCGTCAGGAAGATTCGGGATCGAAAAGCCCGGGGGCAGCCCGGGCACTTGCGGTGGCGCATCGTCCCGTTTGGCGGAGGTACTGATATTGACCACTGCCGGACTGAGCCGGTGGGCCAGCTCGGTGAAATCGGGCAAGCCATGTGCGCGCGCAGCGAAGCCCTGCAATGCCAGGCACACTGCGAAAATGGGTAGAAGAACGCGCCCGACCAGGGAGCCGCATGTGATATTCATCATGATTCCTGCCACCCTTGCGGGCAATTATCTGGCGGAAACGGCGTCGGCCTGAATCCGGACCGATTCGGCGATGCGCCGGACGGTGGCCTGCGGTACTTCTCCCACCACCGTCACCTGATGATGGTCCTGAAGACGGCTGAAGGCATTCACCGCGCCAAGCGTGGAATAGCCCTGCAGGGGTGGCTCTTTCGGGGAGATTTCCTCCACGAAGACCGAAACCACGGCAAGACCGTCCGAATAGACCACATGGTGCAACGGTTTGCGGCCGCTTGCACGCTTCTGGGTATGGAGCTCCTTCAGGGCAAATCCCTCAGGCACCCAGCGAACCTGCAGGGATTGCTCGTCGGTCCTCGGCACCGGGGGCTGCTTTTCATTGGTGTGCCAGGTGTAGCCCTCGCCATCGACCTCGGGTACGAGGCTGTCGTCCGCAATTTTTTCACCCACTGCAATCTGGGTGAACATGACCTGCTCAAGCACCTTGCCGCTGCCGTCAATCACCGCCGAGCGCAGCAGTAAATTGGAGGATGCATCCACCCAAAGCTGGTAACTGTGGCGATCGGCCTTGCGCGGTCGCACGCTGATTACCTTGGCTGCCCTGCCTGCCACTCGGTCGTCCGGGAGGGAAGCGAATACATAGTGTTGGGCGATGGTTTCCACCGGCTCCGACAGGGCTAGCGTGACGAAATCCCGCGGCTGACGCCGTTCCACCAGCACCGAGCGATGGTCACTGAATGTACAGGTGACCTTGTCGCCCGCCCGCACCACTTCGCGAGCGGGGCCAGACAGCGATACCAGGCGCTCGGCAGGCGACTCGATGTCTGCCCGATGGATGATCCGCATGGCGTCGATGTGGGTACCGTGCGCGTAGACGAATTCCCCCTCGTAGTTCAATTCCTGGGCCGCCTCGGGAATGGCGGTAATCATGCGGGCGACATCGGCGGGCACATCTGCACCCACCTGAGTCATTACCAGACACAGTGTCAGAGAAGCGGACGCTCTGGTTACCGGATGCATGGCTCTCAACGCTGCTCAATTGGAGTATCGAAACCGACCACCCGGACGTAGGCGTGCGCTTGGGGCATGCCCATGCGCGCGCGCTGCTCGTTGAAGTTCATGAGGTAGTTGTCCATGCGCCGGCGGTACTCCGCCTCGGGCAGACTGGAGACTTGCTCCACCGAGCCCGAATCTGACGCGCCCGACGGAGTTGCCACCGTCGCCACGGTCTGCGCAACTGCGGGCAGGGCAGTCGCGCTTCCCGCTGCGAGTGGGGCATCCGACACCGTGGGATCACCGCTCCACAGCCCAAGCATGAAAGCCATGACCGAGGCGGCCACAGCGAGACCGATGGCAGGTCGCCAGCCAATGCCCTCGACACGTCCTGCAGTGGAGGCCCGAGATGTTAGCGTGGGCTTCAGGAAAATGACCGCGCTATCCTCGGGCGGGACAGCGCCACCATGGGCCGGCTCCCGCTCCAGCAACGCACGGATGTCTGCAGAGAATCGAGGCGCAGTGAAGACCTTGCCGTCCCCGGCCCTGAGTGTGTCGCCGATGAACTGGTAGCGCGACCAAAGACTGCGGATCTCGTCGTCCGCCGCCAGGGCGTCCAGGTTTGCGAGTTCCTCGGGGGAACCTTCATCGTCCAAGAGCGCTGAAAAGATTTCAGGTTTGTGCATCACATCTGCCCTTCCTGGCGGTGCTTCATCAGTATTCGAGTAGGGGTCGCAGTTTGCCGTCTATCACTTCCCGCGCCCGGAAGATCCGCGAGCGGACCGTTCCGACCGGGCAATCCATCGCTTGGGCGATTTCTTCATAACTCAGCCCATCTATCTCCCGCAACAGAATTGCCGTCCGAAGATCTTCCGGCAGCCCCTCGATGGTCTTGAAGATGATCGATTTCATCTGCTCGACCTGCAGGTGCTTCTCCGGCGTTTCCATCTCCTTTTGCAGGTCCTCCACGGAGATTTCTTCGCCTTCGGAGTCGTGCAAATCGGCCTCCCGAGGCCGCCGGGAAGCTGCCGCCAGGTAGTTCTTTGCGGTATTGATCGCGATTCGGTAGAGCCACGTGTAGAACGCACTTTCACCCCGGAATCCGGGGAGTGCCCTGTAGGCTTTTATGAAAGCGTCTTGCGCAACATCCATCGCTTCATCCCGATCCCGCACGAAGCGCGACACGAGTTTGATGATCCG
>JAURMM010000134.1 GCA_030830685.1 Gammaproteobacteria bacterium
AGAGCTCCTCTGAGCTCGAATCCACATTGGCCCCGAGGTCAAGCACCCGCGTCGGCTGATGACGGCCGGGCATCATCGCGCAGATGGCCGGCCTGTCTATCCCGGGCAACGTCTTGAGCACAAAGCGCGCGATAGCCATCAGGGCCCCGGTATTCCCGGCACTCACGCACGCGGCCACGTCGCCGGCCTTGACGAGATCGATGGCCCGGCGCATCGAGGAATTACGCTTGGTACGCAGCGCCACCGAGGGCTTGTCATGCATCTCGACTCGCTCTTCGGCGTGCCTGATTTCAAGACGATCCGCAGGTACTGCCGGTAGTCCCGCGAGGCTCGCCCTGACGCTGGTTTCATCACCAACGAGGATAAGTTGCAGGTCCTTGTGGCGCTGGAGAGCGGAGACGGCGGCAGGTACGACAACGGACGGGCCGTGATCGCCCCCCATCGCATCGAGCGCGATAGTGCAGGTCACCGGAGATGGACTTTTTTGACGGGAGGGCGCGGCCTCGGCGAGACCGCGTGGATGATTCATTCTTTCTCGGCGACGACTCGCTTGCCGCGGTAGTAACCGTCGGGGCTCACATGATGGCGGCGGTGGGTCTCACCGGTGGTCGGATCTTCGGACAGCGCCGGATTCGACAGCTTGTCGTGTGATCGACGCATGCCGCGACGGGAGGGGGTTTTGCGATCTTGCTGGACAGCCATTGCTGATTACTCCTCTGGATTCCTAGCCGTTACGGGTTCGGACGGCGGATCCCCGGCATTCTGCCGCAAAGCTGCGAGTACGTCGAATGGATTCTTGCGCGCTGCCCCGTGAGAAAGCCGCCCCGCGGAGTCGGCAGAGTCGGCTGCCTGGCAGGTTCCTGGGGGATGACAGGGAATCATCGGGCAGAGCAGGAGCAACTCATCCTCCACCAGGGCGCGTACCGGGAGCTCGCTCTCCGCCGCCGGGGTGGGATTCCCGGGCTCGGGCAGGAACTCTTCGCCCTCCTCGTCCGGTCTAAACTCGAACTCCCCCGCTAGTGTGATCGCCACCGGCTCCAGGCAGCGTTGGCAGGTGGTGCGGATTCCGCCCTTCACCTTGCCACGTACCAGCACGCGGCCGGCCTCGTCCTGTTCGAAATCCAGCGACGCCGTCGCGTCTTTCACCTCCAGGGCCAGCGCCGCAAGCCGGGTCAGGGTGGCGGCCGGGCACTGCCCCTTGAGTGCCCCGCCTTGCTCGGCGAGGCGCCGCGCGTCTACCCGCTCAGGCAGCAGGACCACCACATTCTCACTCATTGGAGACGGGGACCGAAAAGCTTGTGCGCAGCGTCAACACTGGCAGTGCCGAGGTGCCTCGCCAGCTCATCGACGAAACCCTCCTTGGGCGTGAAGTCGACGATGTCCTCGGCCTTGATGATCTCCCTCGCAACGAAACCTGATGACCCGAGAGCATCGACGAGCCCGAGTTCCAGCGCGCGCTCGCCTGTCCAGATCAGGCCTGAAAAAATCGCCGGATCATCCTTCAGACGGGGGCCCCGTCCGCGTTTCACCGTATTGACGAACTGGCCGTGGATATCGCTCAGCAACGCCTTGGCATGCGCGGTTTCCTCTTCATCCAGCGGCAGGAAGGGATCAAGGAAGCCCTTGTGCTCTCCCGCGGTGAGGAGCCGCCGCTCCACCCCGAGCTTCGCAATCGCATCTACCAGGCCGAAGCTGTCCATGCGCACACCGATGGAACCAACCAGACTGCCTTTATCGGCAAAGATCTCATCGGCTGCCACGGCGATGTAGTAGCCCCCCGAGGCACAGATGTCCTGCACCACCGCATAGAGCTTCTTCTTGGGGTACTTGGTTTTCAGACGGCGGATTTCGTCGTTGATATAGCCAGCCTGCACCGGGCTGCCCCCGGGACTGTTGATGCGTACGATCACGCCTTGCGTGGCTTCATCCTCGAACGCCGCGCGCAGGCCGGTGATGATTCGGTCCGCATCCGCTGCCGTGCCTGGCGCGATGACCCCTTGGATGTCGACCAGCCCCGTGATCTTGCCGCTGCCGAGGCCGCCATGGACGGGGGCGCTGCGCCATGCAGCAATGAGCAAGGCGAGAACATAGCCGAACGCCAGCAAGCGGAAGAATATGCCCCACCGGCGGGCGCGCCGCTGCTCGCGCAGCGCCTCAAAGGCAAATCGCTGCAGCAGGTCGCGTTCCCACTGGGCATCATTACCGGGTGTCTGTTGATTCATTCTGATTGTTTACCTGTGCTTCGAATGCGGGTTCGAGGCGCGCGAGCATCTCATCCAGATCCCCGGGCAGCTCTGCACGAACGGAAATGCGTCGTCCTCCGAGCTCAAACTCCAGGCGCGAAGCGTGCAGGAAAAGGCGACGCAGGCCCAGCGCCCGCGCCGCTTCATTGGCGGCATCATCACCGTAGCGATCGTCTCCGGCAAGCGGGCACCCCAGATGGCGGGCATGTACGCGGATCTGGTGGGTGCGCCCCGTTGCCGGCTCGGCCTGCACCAGGGTCCACTGTGCATAGGCATGCAGCACGCTGAAGGTGGTGACCGCAGCAATGCCCTCGTCGGAGACGATGGCATGTCGTTCCGAGTTCTGGCGATGGCCCACGTCCATGGGTGCATCGACCTTGATCTGCTTTCGCTGCAGGGTGCCCGCCAGCAAGGCTGTGTAGCATTTCCGAAACCGGTGGGCGGCAAGTCCGGCATTCAGCTCGCGGAGGGTTCGTGCATCCTTAGCAAGGATCAGGCAACCCGAAGTCTCCCGGTCCAGACGGTGAACGAGATCGATGCGAGCGGCCTCGGGGCGTGCGGCGCGCGCGATATCCACCAGACCAACGCGAATCCCCGAGCCCGCATGCACGGCAAGACCCGAGGGTTTATCGAGCACGATGAACCGAGCTTCCTCCAGCAGAACTGCGGCCTCGAAGGCTTCGCGTTGGGCCTGCGAGATGACAGGGGGGCCTTCCGTGGGCTGCAGACGCACGGGTGGGAGTCGTATCCGGTCGCCTGCCGCCAGCCGGGTGTCTGCCTTCGCTCGCCCCCCGTTAACCCTCACCTGGCCGGTTCGGATAAGCCGATAGACCACGGGCTTGGGGATCCGCCCGAGCTGAGTGCCGAGAAAATTGTCGAGGCGGCGGTCAGCCTGATCAGCCCCGACCACGACGTGACGTACGCCAGACTGGCTGGTCTCCGGTTCAGTCATCTGGTCGCTCCGAGCGCAATTGCCTAGGTCGGTACGGGGCTGATATAGTCGGCGGGTTCCAGCGCATGAAAAGCGATTCCGTTTTTGGACTGAGAGCAAGCAGTTAGCGTCGAAATCGGCGACATCCCATCAACCAGGGTCGAGACCCCGCGGCCACGCTCGCAGACCCTCTCGAGACGCCTGCTCCAATCGATATTCAGAAATCGCTCCGTGTCACGGCATCCGGGGTGTCCGCAACGGCAGATCACTGCACGTCACCCCTCCCCGTGGACGAGCACGCCTGCCACTCGATCTCGCATCGAGGCCGCTGGGAAGTACGGCGCGGCCGCGCGAGCGTGAGTCCAGCGCCATCCAAATGAATAAGCGTCCGACACCGCGCCCGAGCGCGCGATAGTGCCGGGATCGAGCACAGCGATCAACGTAGGTCCCCTCCTGCGGCACGGGCGCTCAGCCAGGGAATTTCAGTCCGATGAAGAGAATGCTGATCAACGCAACTCACCCAGAGGAGTTGCGTGTCGCGCTGGTGGACGGCCAGAAACTTTACGACCTCGACATCGAGGCCACCGGCAAGGAACAGAAGAAATCCAACATTTACAAGGCGCGCATTATGCGTCTTGAGCCCAGCCTCGAAGCTGCGTTCGTGGACTATGGTGCTGAGCGTCATGGTTTCTTGCCCTTGAAAGAGGTTTCCCGAACCCTGTTCAAGGACAACTCCAAGACCAGCGGCAAGGTGAACATCCGTGAGGTCCTGGACGAAGGCCAGGAACTCATCGTGCAGGTCGAGAAGGAGGAACGTGGCAACAAGGGTGCCGCACTGACCACCTTCATCTCTCTCGCCGGCCGCTATCTCGTCGCGATGCCGAACAACCCCAAGGCGGGAGGGGTGTCGCGCCAGATTGAAGGCGAAGCCCGTGACGAGGCCAAGGAGGCCATGTCAGCCCTCACCATTCCGGACGACATGGGACTTATCCTGCGTACTGCGGGCATTGGCAAGACCAGCGAAGAGCTGCAATGGGATCTCGACTACCTGCTCCAGCTCTGGTCTGCCATTGACGAGGCCTCGCGTACCCGCAAGGCTCCCTTCCTGATCTACCAGGACCAGAACGTCATCATCCGCGCCATCCGCGACTATCTGCGCAGCGATATCACGGAAATCCTGGTCGACGACCCCACGCTCTACGAGACTGCGCAGGACTTCATGCAGCAGGTCATGCCCGGCAATCTCGGCAAGCTCAAGCTCTACAAGGACAGTGTTCCGCTCTTCACCCGCTACCAGATAGAGAGCCAGATAGAGACAGCATTCAGTCGCGAGGTGCGCCTGCCCAGTGGTGGCGCCATCGTGATCGAGCCTACTGAGGCGCTGATCACCATTGATA
>JAURMM010000018.1 GCA_030830685.1 Gammaproteobacteria bacterium
GACCAGCACTGTACCGGCCGCGACTTCCTGTCCGGATTCGAAATGAATGGCGGCAACGATACCGGGCACCTCGTTGGTGATGAAGCTGTCCTGCACGGCTGTCAGGCTGCCGGTACTTTCGATGATGCGTGGCCAGGACACCTCACGCGCAGCCACCGCGGCCACGGGCGCAGGAGGCTGCGGCAGCGAGAATTTGGCCACCTTGGTCTGTATCTCGCGGTATTTGGCATAGCCGAGGCCGCCAAAAAGAGCACCTGCGATGAGCAGCATCACGACAAATCTGGAGGCCATTCGGCATCACCCGGAGGAAGGCTGGAACAGGCAGGAAGTCTAGCACCCCTCCCGAGTGCAGTTGCGCGGGAAAGGTCAGGCTTTGAGATGGCCGCTGAGTACGCCCACATGCGCTTCCACGCATTCGGCCAGACGCTCGAGGTGATAGCCGCCCTCGAGCAGGGAGAACAGTCTGCCGCCGGCATGCTGATCCGCCACTTCGAGCATGCGCTGGGTCATCCAGCGGTAGCAGCCGGTACTCAACTGGATATCGGCGAGAGGATCATCGAGGTGGGCATCAAAACCTGCCGAGATGATCACGGCCTCCGGTCGATACAGGTCGAGTGCAGGCAGGATCTGCTCGATGAAGGCACGTTCATACGCCGAATCACCGGCGCCCGCAGGCATGGGACAGTTGAGGGTGGTGCCGCGGCCCCGGCCAGTGCCGGTCTCGGACGCCGCGCCAGTACCAGGATAATAGGGGTACTGGTGCAGGCTGAGGTAGAAGACTGAGGGATCTCCCTCGAACAGATGCTGGGTCCCATTGCCGTGATGGACGTCCCAATCGAGGATGGCAATCTTGTCCAGCCCGTGTGCCCGCTGGAGGTGACGGGCGAGCACAGCCACATTGTTGAACACGCAAAAGCCCATCGCGGCGGCGCGTTCGGCGTGGTGCCCCGGAGGACGCACGAGCGCGAAAGCATTGTCTGCCTCACCCTTAAGCACCGCCTCCGCCATGCTCGGTCCAGCGCCAGCGGCGAGCAGGGCAACTTCGAAACTGGCGGGGCAGACCGCAACATCCGGGGTATCCAGAAATGGCGCGCCCGAGCCGCACACCGCCTCCGCGCGTCGGATGTAGGAGAGATCGTGGAGGGCCTCGACCTGCTCCAGCAAGGCCGGTGTAATCGCCACCCGTGGCAGCTCTGCGAACCAGGCCTGGTTCGCAAGCCGGCTCTCTGCCGCCACCAGACGTGCAGGGCGCTCCGGATGTCCCTCGCCGGTCAGGTGATCCAGAAAGCGCGTATCACTGAGGAACGCTGTTCGCATGCTCTGGCTGCACTCTGCCCGCAGAGGCGGCTTCCGCGAGACGTCCCTGTGCTGCGCCGGTCACCAGCAGCAGATCACGCAGTACGTTCGCGGCCTCTTCGAGCACCACATCGTACTTGTCATCTTCGTCTTCCTCCGCTGCGAGATCTTCCTCCTCTTCGTCCCCGTTTTTCAGGGCCACGGGCGGCAGGCCATGCGCCGCGCGGATACGGTTCTCGTTTTCGTTCTGTTCACGCCTGGCTTTGTCGTGCTGCGCGCGTCGCTTGCTCTCCAGCAGCGAGATCTCGGTTTCATCTGCGGCTTTCTGCGCGGCGCGCTCCTGTGCCAGCAGGGCCTGGTAGGCCGAGTCCGTAGCGACGCGCTGCTGATGCAGTTTGCGCAACTGCGGCACATGGGTCTGCTCTTCATCGGGTAGCGCGCGGTACTTCGCGGCTGCGATGCGAGCAAAGGGCAGCGCATGGTCCAGCGCGCGTTCGCCCTGCTCATCACTGCTGAGGCCAGTGGGGAAGGCAATGTCCGGGATCACGCCCCGATGTTGTGTACTGTCCCCTTCGACACGAAAGAACTGGGCAATCGTCGCCTTCAGCTGGCCCAGCTTACCACCGGCGTCTTCGTCGAATCGGTTGAGGTCGACCAGGTTCTGCACAGTGCCCTTGCCGAAGGTCGGTTCACCCAGCACAAGACCCCGCCGGTAATCCTGAATCGCGGCCGCGAAGATTTCTGATGCAGAGGCGCTGTTGCGATCGACCAGCACGATGAGCGGGCCGTCGTAGGCCACCCCGTCATCGGTATCCTCCTCAATCTGCACGCGGCCCTGCGAATTGCGCACCTGCACGATCGGGCCGGTATCAATGAAAAGTCCCGTCAGTTCCGTGGCCTCGGTGAGTGAGCCGCCGCCGTTGGCGCGCAAATCGACCACGATGCCGGAAACCTTCTCAGCCATCAGTTCCTTCACCAGTTTGCGCACGTCGCGGGTAGTACTGCGGTAGTTCTCGTCACCTGCCATGCGTGCATCGAAATCCATGTAGAACGTGGGGACCTCAATCACCCCGAGCTTGATCTTGCCGGCGTCCTTGCCACCCCCCAGCGGCACTTCGAGGACCTTCTTCTGCGCAGCCTGTTCTTCAAGCTTGATGGTGTTGCGCACGAGGGTGATCTGCCGCGTCTTGCCATCAGCGCCCGCGCCCTTGGGCAGGATCTCCAGACGCACCTTGGACCCTTTGGGGCCGCGGATGAGATCGACCACATCATCCAGTCGCCATCCGATTACATCGACTACTTCGCCTTTAGCACCCTGTCCGATGCCGACGATGCGATCACCCGCCTTGAGCTTGCCGCTCAGACCTGCCGGACCTCCGCGCACCACTTCACGGACTTCGGTGTATTCATTGTCGTTCTGAAGAACGGCACCGATGCCCTCCAGTGAGAGACTCATCCTGATCTTGAAGTTCTCCGAGGTGCGCGGTGAGAAGTAGGCCGTGTGTGGATCGATGGCCGTTGTATAGGCATTGATGAAGGTCTGGAAGACATCCTCACTGTTGAACTGCGCGGTTTGCCGCGTCAGGCCCTGGTAGCGCTTGCGCAAGGTCTCGACGATGTCCTCGTCCTTCTTGCCGGAAAGCCGCAGGGAAAGCCAGTCATTCTTCACACGCTTGCGCCAAAGCTCGTCGAGCTCCTCTGTGGTGCGGGCCCAGGGCGCCTCTTCGCGGTTGAAATTGAAGCTCTCATCCACGGTGAAGTCGGCCGGCTTTTCCAGCAACGAAAGTGAATGCGCAATACGCTCGTCTACGCGCTGGCGATAGCGCACGAAGACATCATAGGCAGTGCTGAGATCGGAATTCCTGAGGTCGTCGTCGAATTCTTCGGACAAAACACCAAACTCGAGCACATCGGACTGCAGCAGGTAGCTGCGAGTCGGATCGAGGGCCTTCAGGTAGTTCTCGAAAATGGATTCGGACAGCGCGTCGTCCAGCACGGCCCGTTTGTAGTGGTAGTTGCCGATGAAGTGCGTGATGAGCCGGGTAGCTCGTCGGTGTTCCGGACTTGGCACCAGTGCTTCCACGGGCACCGTGGGCGCCAAGGCTTGGGCAGCGAGCGGGAGGAGAGATGCAAGAACAAAGACGGCGCGCGAAATTATGCTCATGGTGCTCGCTGTAATGCTGGGCCGGTGTGCCGGGCGAGGAGGGCCCTGAGCTTGGAACCGGGTAGGCGCTAGTGTAGCGTATCCGAAATCCTGCAGCGCTCGTCCCCATGCCGACCTCGCCTTCCGTCTCTTCCCATTGGGTCTGCGATGCCGCGGGTCTGCAACAGGTGCTGGCCGCCATGGCCGATGCGCCTTGGCTCGCACTCGACACCGAGTTCATGCGGGAACGTACCTACTACCCGCGCCTGTGTCTGATCCAACTCGCCACTGCGGAGCTCAGCGCGGTCATCGACCCGATCGCGCTACCAGATCTCGCGCCCTTGGCAGAGTTCCTGTCCCGCTCCGGGCCGGTGAAGATCATCCACGCCGCCAGGCAAGACCTGGAGGCCCTGCACTGCTCCGGTGTGCACCTCGCCGGCCCGCTGTTCGATACCCAGCTCGCGGCCGCGCTCATCGGTCATCCGGACCAGGTGTCCTATGCCTGGCTGGTCGAGCACTATTGCGGGCTCACGCTTGATAAATCGCAGACCCGCACGGACTGGTCGCAACGCCCGCTGTCCGAGGCACAGATCCTCTACGCAGAGGAAGACGTTCAGCACCTTGGGGTGCTTCATGGACATCTTCAGCGGGCCCTCATGGAACAGGGCAAGCTCGACTGGCTGTGGGAAGAGACCGGCCCGTTGCTCGCGCTGTCAGCGGAAGTGGAGGCGCCCGAGGAAGCCTGGCGACGGGTCAAAGGGCTTGCTGCCCAAGCCGCAGAGGTCGCGGCGGTGGCCCGGGCGCTGGCCGAATGGCGCGAGCGACAGGTCAGGGCTGCAGACATCCCGCGTGGCTGGCTGATGAAGGACGAGGTTCTGCTGGAGGTGGCGCGTCGCCTGCCGGACAGCACCTCCACGCTGGCCCGCATTGCGGGAATGCCGGCACCTACCCTGCGGCGTCATGCAGCTGAGCTGCTCGAGCTCCTCGCTGAGCCGAGGCCCGTCTCGACGCAGCCCGCCGTGAACTGGCGGCTCAACAAGGCCGGGCAGCGGATTCTGGGTGAACTGCAGGACCTGGTGCGCAGTCAGGGTGAGTCACTGAAGGTGAGCCCGACAGTGCTTGCCACGCGTCGCGATCTCGAGCAGTTGCTGCTCGATGGCATGCCGGCGCGCCTGCGTTCGGGTTGGCGGGCCGCGGTGGTGGGGCAAAGCCTGCAGGCAGCGACTGCAGGCCTGGAACGGGAGTCCCTGCGCCAGCCGGCGCAGGGTTGATTACTTCTTGATTTCCAGCAACTCGATTTCGAAGACCAGCGTCTCGTTCGGGCCGATACCAGCCCCGGCGCCCCGCACGCCGTAGGCGAGCTTCGGGGGAATCACCACTTCCCAGCGGGCTCCGGTCGCCATCAGTGGCAGGATCTCCTGCCAGCCTTGGATCACCCCATTGATCGAAAACGTCGCAGGCTCTCCACGCTCCTTGGAGCTGTCGAAGACCGAGCCATCGATGAGCTTGCCTTCATAGTGAACTACCACGGTATCGCTGGCCTTGGGGCGGTTTCCCGTTCCCTTGCGCAGCGCCTTGTACTGCACACCGTTGGAAAGCGTGATGACGCCTTCCTTCCCCTTATTGGCTTCCATGAAGGCCTGTCCCGCCTCCAGGTTGTTCTTGGCCCGGTTCTTCAGGCTCTCGTTCACCGATTTGGTGGCACTGCCAAGCGCGGTCTGGAATTCCTCCTGGCTGAGGCGCGGCTTGGAGCCGTCCAGTGCATCGCGCATGCCCAGCATGAATGTGTTCAGGTCGAGCTCCACCCCTTGCCGGGCGATGCTCTGGGCAGTAGTGAGGCCAATGGCATAACTCATGCGCTTCTGCTCGGAATCCAGGGCAACGCCGGCCCCTTCCTGCGCAAACGCAGTGCCCATGCTCGCGCCGAGGGCGGTGCAGAGGGCAAGAGCGGTGAGGGATCTCATCATGGTCAGCAATCCTTGGGGATGAAAGGGAAGGGCCGGCGCAATCTACACGGGAGAAGGCTGTCGCGTCACCCTCGCGGGCGGCGCTGGAAACCGAAGCACCGTTCCATCTCCGCCGCCCGCACGCGGCGCACTGCAAGCTGGCAGTCACGCCAGTGCAGGCTCGACTCCCGGCCCCGGTGTTCGGCGACTTCCAGCAGGAGATCTACCACCTCGGCTGACCCCGCGGCAGGCGAGAGCTCGCTGAGCAATGCCGGCCAGTCCCGATCATCCAGGCCCACGAGTCCCAGCTCGCAGGCAAAGTAGAGCCGCGCTTCCTCATCCACGATCAACGCCTCGATGCCGGCCAGGGGCACGCAGGTGTGGGTGATCCATCGCCCCTCTCCGTCGCGCGCGGCAACAAAGGGGGCAGTGGCCAGATCCACATACACCTGCTGGGGTCCGTTCTGTACAAACCAGGCACCCTGCGCATTACAGCGATAGTGTTGCGACAGGAAACGTTTGAGGCCTTCATGGGTGGCGGCCGCTCCCTGCAGGCACCAGCGGCCGCGCGCGTCCAGCGACAGCCAGCCGTGCGTCGCGGGGACTCCTGGCCAGCGGGCCTGAGCGCGGCTCTCCCAGTCTCTCCGTGCGAGGTCGTTTACGTCCATGACTCTGTTGTAAACGCTTCACCTGGATCAAGACAAGGCGGAAGCATGAGGCCTGGCCTCGGAACCTGGGAGGGTGGGTCGGAGTCTCCTACCTGCGCCCAATGAGTGGAGCGAAAGGAGCAGGCATGCGTATCGGAGTCCCGAAAGAGATCAAGGCCAGTGAGTATCGTGTCGGGCTGACACCCGCCAGTGTGCGCGAAGCCTTGATGCATGGGCATGAAGTGGTGATCGAGCGCGGCGCGGGCCAAGGCATCGGTGTGACGGATGAAACCTACGCCCGGCTCGGCGCGACGATCAGTGAGAGCGCTGCGGAGGTTTACGCGGCCGCAGAGTTGATCGTCAAGGTCAAGGAGCCTCAGCCACAGGAAGTGGCGATGCTGCGACCGGAGCACATTCTTTTCACCTACCTGCATCTGGCCGCCGATCCTGAGCTCACGCGCACACTCGCCGCAACCGGCGTGATTGGCATCGCTTATGAAACCGTAACCTCGCCTGAAGGTGGATTGCCGCTGCTGGCACCCATGAGTGAAGTGGCCGGGCGACTGTCGATACAGGCTGGTGCACGCTGTCTCGAAAAGCCCATGGGCGGAGCGGGGATTCTGCTCGGCGGTGTACCGGGTGTCGCGCCGGCGGAAGTGGTAGTCCTCGGCGGCGGTGTGGTTGGTTCTCATGCAGCAGCCATGGCGCTCGGCCTGCACGCGCGCGTGACCCTGCTGGATAAATCGCTGCCACGCCTGCGCCAGCTCGATGTGCAGTTTGGTGGTCGCGTGACCATGGTCTTCGCAACCCACGATGCCACCGAAAGAGCCTTGCTCAAGGCGGATCTGGTGATTGGCGCGGTGCTGGTGCCGGGAGCCGCGGCGCCCAAGCTGATCCGGCGCGAAATTCTTGCGCGCATGAAACCCGGTTCAGTCATCGTGGATGTTGCCATCGATCAGGGGGGATGCGCCGAAACCAGTCGTCCCACCACTCACCTCGATCCCGTGTTCGTGGTGGACGGTGTGGTGCACTACTGTGTGGCCAACATGCCGGGCGCTGTCGCGCGTACCTCGGCGCAGGCGCTCAACAATGCGACTTTGCCCTTCATGCTGCGCATTGCCGAACTCGGCTACCGGCAGGCGCTGCTTTCAGATGCTCATCTTTCAGCTGGGCTCAATGTCTGTCAGGGCCACATCACACACCCAGGCGTTGCGGAGGCTATGGGCGTGCCGTGTGCTGCAGCACGTCCACTATTGCAGAGGTGAGGGCCGCGAGATCCGCTGTTTCCATCACGAAAGGAGGCATCACATAAACGAGACGGCCGAACGGCC
>JAURMM010000019.1 GCA_030830685.1 Gammaproteobacteria bacterium
AGGAGGGGCGCGACTGGAAAGGCCGTACGCGTGGCAAGCGTGAACAGTTCAGCGACCTCAGGTGTGTATGCGCGCAAGGACAGACTGCGCAGGAGCGCCCCGCTCGAGGCCCAGTCAATGCGGCCATCGAAAGCCAGACCGAGCGTTTCCGGCATCTTCACGCTGGGAAAGGTCTGCTCCGCCCACGGCAGGCCGGAAAGGCGGCCCAGATCAAGCTCGCCCTTAGCACGAATGCGCCAGGGCGATTCGGGCTTTGCAAGCGAGCGGGCCAGAGAAAGGGTCATGACGACGGGCGTCGCACCTGCGGTCGCGAGCGAGAGGGCTTCCACCTCGAGGCGCGCGGCTGAGGTAGACCATCGAAGCGCCGGGCTGGCTTTCAACGTGGCATCCGATAGCCAGATCTCGCCCTCGCCCGCGAGACTCGCCCCCGTCACCCGGGTGGGTTCGAGCGGTTCCAGTACCAGCTGTGCTGATTCTTCAACCCGAAGTGAATAACGGCCGGACAGCTCTCCGCCCAAGGTGATGCCGGGCACCGCCTCCGCCAGCGCGGACAAGGGGAAAGGCCCCAACTCGAACGCCGCCAGCTCGCGGGCGTGCTCGAGAATGTCTGCCGGGGAGGCGAGTGGAATCTTCACCGGTGCCTCAAGTGTGCCGCTCAGAAAGGACCGGGCGTCGCCCTCAGGTGTAGCCCGCAGCTGCAAAGCTTCGAGCGTGACGTCGAGGCTATCGAGCGTGGCCTCGGCGAGGCTCGTCATGTGCAAAGCCCGCGTAGCCTCTGGCAGTTTGACTGTGAACTTCTGCGCGAGGTTGAGCCGGCCCGCCGCAGTTGGCAGGGACCATTGCAGAGCACCACCAGACTCGAGATTCGCCTCCGGCAAGGGCATTTTCGCCTCGAGATAAGGACTCACCAGTGTCTCATTGCCGGTGAGCTTCCAGGTGGCGCTCAAAAGCCCTTCGTCCCCCCTATAGAGGCCCGCGAGCGAGAACGCGGCCCGCGTTTCGCCGCTCTCCCCGACGAGGAAAGCATCGAGCGAGAGCGCCTCTGGATTAGGCAAGCCCACCTCCTTGCCGTCCACCAGCGTCACGCGATGGCGATAGGGATTGGCGAGGTTGCCAGGGGGTGGCGCGACCTTGAACAAGACCTCGAACCGCTCAGGGCTCGAGGCCGCAGGTGTGACCATGCTGCCCTTGGCAGACAGCGCGAGATACCGCACGCGTCCTTGCCGCAGTTGGCTGATCTCGAGTGCGCCACGCGCCGTGACCGCCAGGGCAGAAGCCGCCGTATGGGCCGAGTCCGGGGCGCCGCCGAGAGGCACAGCGTCCGCGCCGTATTCAAGCGTAAAGGGCAAAGTACCGGCCACGTGCGGTTTCAGTGGGCCGCCGGCGCTACGCACAGACAAGGAGTGCCCTCCTGGCAAGCGCACCACCAGATTGGCCTCCACACCGTCGAGGCGCAATGCCAAACCGTGATTCAACAGTGCCAGCAGTCCTGGAAATTCTGTCCTGCCTGGCGTGGGGTCCGGCGTGCGCGCATCCACTTCCGTGTGCTGAAGGCTCAAGCTGTACAGCGTGATGGTATCGGTGATGAGGGTCAGCGGATTGAAACGCGCATCCAGTTTACCGATGCGATAGTGAACACCGTCCAGCGAAAACTCGAGACCTCGGACCCGCAAGGACCAGGGCAAGAGCAGGATTTCGTCCAACCGCAAATCCCAGGTCGACGGCGCATGCTCTAGCAGCAGCTCGCGCTGCACAGAGGGGCGCAGGGAGACGGTCAGGACGACGAGCGAGGCCAGCAGAATCGCGGGCAGCAGGACCCGCCGCATGTTCCGCATCACGTACTCAGAGATTCAGCATGCGCATCCGCTCTTCCGGATAGCGCGTGCCCGCCGCGAATCCGCGCGGAGCGACGGCTTCCAGGGCCGCCAGCTCATCGGGGCTCAGCTGAAGGTCGATGGCAGCAAGGTTCTCTTCCAGACGCGCCAGGCGGGTCGTCCCCGGGATGGGCACGATATGCTCTCCTTGAGCCAATACCCATGCCAGCGCAACCTGGGCCGCGCTGGCGCCCAACCGATTCGCAAGCGCACGTACCTCGTCCACCACGGCAAGATTCCGTGCCAGATTTTCCTCGCTGAAGCGGGGAGCGTTGCGCCGAAAGTCATTTTCCGCGAGATCTTCCAACCGCCTGATGTCGCCGGTGAGAAATCCCCGACCCAACGGACTGTAGGCGACGAAGGCGATACCGAGTGAGCGGCAGAGCGCGAGGAGTTCATCCTCGGGTTCGCGTGACCACAGCGAGTATTCGGTCTGCAGTGCGGTCAACGGGAACTCGGCATGCGCCCGGCGCAATGTGGCGGACGAGGCCTCCGAGAGACCGATATGCCTGACCTTGCCGGAGCGCACCAGATCTCCCATCGCGCCCACCGTTTCCTCGATCGGGACAGCCGGATCCACCCGGTGCTGGTAGTAGACGTCCACGTAATCCAGCTGCAGCCTGCGCAGGCTGGCGTCCAGCGCCGAGTGCACGTATTCAGGACGCCCGTTGATGCCGTGATAACCACCCTTCTCGTCCCGCACGAAGCCGAACTTGGTGGCGATGACGGCCTCGCCGCGCCTGCCCTTCAGTGCCTTGCCGAGCAGCTTCTCGTTAGTGAATGGCCCGTACATGTCGGCGGAATCAAAGAAGTTGAGGCCGCGCGCCAGCGCTTCGTGAATGAGCTTGATGCAGCCGGTTTCATCGGCGGCACCATAGAACTCGGACATACCCATGCAGCCGAGTCCGATGGCTGAAACGCGAGGGCCTGTCGCGCCCAGTTGCCGTGTTTGCATGTCTGCCTGCTCCTGTAAGGGTGAGTGCGCCAAGGGCGCCGTCAGCGCGCACCGCTGCGGGGGTGTGCGCGAATGAATGCGTGTATGCGAGGGGCTATCTCGGACCGCCAGCGCGAGCCGTTGAACACACCATAATGGCCGACTCCGGACTGGACATAGTCCTCGTGCATGTCCGACGGCAGACCGCTGCACAGTGTGTGAGCCGCTTGGGTCTGTCCGATGCCAGAGATGTCATCGAGTTCACCTTCTATCGTCAACAAGCCGGTGCGACGGATGCGCGCCGGCTCCACGGCCCGCCCACGGTACTGCATGAGACCGCGCGCCAGATGATGCTCCTGGAACACGACCTTGATTGTCTCGAGATAGTACTCCGCCGGCAGATCCATCACCGCGAGATATTCGTCGTAGAACTTGCGGTGCGCCGCCACGGAATCTCCGTCGCCCACCACCAGATGGTTGAAGTGCTTGCGATAGGCCGCCATGTGGCGGTCCAGGTTCATGCTCATGAAGCCGCCCAGCTGCAGGAAGCCGGGATAGACCCGGCGCATGAACCCGGGATTGGGGAACGGGACCTGCATGATCACATGGTGTTCGAACCAGCTGAGCGGGCGCTGGGTGGCCAGGCGGTTTGGCTCCGTGGGTGACAGGCGCGTGTCGATGGGGCTGCCCATGATGGTGAGCGTGGCGGGCTGGCAAGGATCCTCCTCCGCGGCCAGCAGCGCGGTCGCGGCGAGGGTTGCGGGGCCTGGCTGACAGACGGCGATGACGTGAGTGTCGGGGCCGAGGAAGCGAATGAATTCGAGCAGGTAGGTGATGTAATCCTCGAGCGTGAACGAGCCTTCGAGGAGCGGCACATTGCGAGCGTCGGTCCAATCCGTGATGTAGACCTCGTGGTTGGGTGCCAGCGCCGCGACGGTGTCCCTCAGCAGCGTCGCATAGTGACCGGACAGCGGAGCGACCAGCAGGATGCGGGGGTCTGCGCCGGGCGCCACACCGTCCCGCTTGAAATGCCGGAGCTGACAGAATGCCCGCGTCAGCACCACTTCCTCGACCAGTGCATGGGTGTGCCCGTCGCGCACGACCCCAGGAATGCCGAACTCGGGCTTGGCATAGCGCCGGGTGAGGGAATCGAAGACATCCCACGCCGCCCGCATGACCTTTGCCGGGTAGGTGTCCGCGAAAGGATGGAAGGCCTGCTCCAGCCACCAGTGCTGCCATTGGCCAGCGGCGCGCACGGGCGCCATCATCGCGTGGTTCAATTCGTACCAGTGATACAGCATCCCGTAGACCTCTGCCGCGCGGATCCCCGCAGTGCAGTAATACCACGGAATGCTGGCAGCGTCGCCATGCTCCCGAATCCACTCTGCGCGCGGGTTGCGCTGGTGTACCATCGGTATGCTCCGAGCGGGAGCGATTTCAGGGGAACGCCAGTGAAATTCAGCTGCCACGTCCAGACACGCATTGCAGACTACCGCATCGCCCGTGACCTCGAAGACTGGGGTTACGACGCAGTCTGGTTTCCCGATACCCAGATGATGTGGTCGGATTGCTACGCCACTATGGCGCTGGCCGCGCAGTGCACCTCAAAAATCCATATCGGTACGGGTGTTGCGATTACCGGCACGCGCATCGCCCCAACTACCGCGGCTGCAATTGCGTCCATCAATGTGCTGGCGCCCGGGCGAACCTTCCTCGGGATTGGTTCAGGTCATACCGCCATGCGTGTGATGGGCCAGGACCCGACACCCGTCAAGGAATTCCGGGAGTACCTGCGTGTGGTGCGCACCATGCTTCAAGGCGAAAAGGTCGACTACACCTACCGCGACAAGACCACCGAAATCGCCTGGCAGGATCACGGCGCCGGTTTCCGCAACACTTGGGATCACATACCCATCCATGTGGCCGCCAACGGACCACTCGCCCTGCGTGCGGCGGGGGCCTACGGTGACGGCCTGATCTCAATCTTCAATGAACAGCCAGAGGTCATGCGGGGCAATCTGGAACTTGTCAGAGCTGGCGCGACGAAGGCCGGGCGGGTGATTGGCAATGACTTCCATACCACTTCCCTCTGCCATGCGGTGGTATTGCGACCCGGCGAGAAACTGACCGACACCCGGGTGGTCGAGACCGCCGGTTCCTGGGTGGTCACGGCGCTGCACTTCGTCTACGAGGTCTGGCGCTACACCCATGACGATGCCGTCATCCCGCCCTACATGCGCAACGTCTGGCAACGGTATCTTGACCGCATCGCCCACATGCCATTGCCCGAGTCCCACCAGCACCAGTTGCTGCATGAAGGGCATTGCAGTTATTACCCCGCCGTGGAGCGCGAGCTCATCACACCCGAGATGATCGAAGGCACCTGTATCGTCGGCGAACCCCAGGAGGTGGCGACGAAAATTCGTGCGGCGGCGGATGCCGGTCTGAAGGAGGTCAGCCTGCTGCCGCCGCTCATGCATCTGCGTGAGGTGGCGCGCGACTTTGCGAGGAAAGTCATCCCGCTGCTCTGAAGGGCCAGCGGACTACTCCCCATACCTGACTCCGTGCTGCGCCCAGGTCTCATTGCGGACGCACTGTTCGGCATCCAGGTCACCTGTGCGCTGATTTTCGGCTACGCGCAGATCTCGCGCATGCTGGTCAGCACCGAGGGTGTGAGCCTCACCTGGTTCCTGTTCTGGGCACTGTTCCTCGCAATCAACCTCCGCCTGGCGGTGAAGGCCCACCAGGTTTTTCCCTCCCGCATCTCCCGCCAGACCGTCATCACCTATGTCACTTGGAGCGTGGTCCTCCTGGGTGCGCTTGCCGTGCTCTTCTGGCGCTCCCTCGGGCGCTGGGACACAGTCGATACATTGAACGTCATCCTCAGCGGGGCCGGCATCGTGGTGGTCCTGGCCATCGGTCGCTGGCATGGCCTCGGTATCGCCGATCCACTGGTACGCGGCTGGCTCGCGGTGTTCTTCAAGGGTACACCGCAGCTCACGCTCGCCTGGCACCTCACCCAGGTCGGTGCGGACGGTCTTGCCCCCTTCGCAGTGCTCTCCGGACACATCACCATCAACATCCGTCTCGGCCAGCTTTATTTCTCAATTCGCGAGGCAGGTTGGGACCGCAACCGCATCGGATCTGCGCTCAGCGAGGCTGCCAATGAAATCAGCTGGGTGGTGGCGACTGTCGTATGGCTGATGCTGTGAGCCGCAGCATCCAGCGGCCGCTGGTGATCGCCCATCGCGGCGCAAGCGCCTATCGCCCCGAGCACACACTCGCGTCTTACCAGCTGGCGCTCGAAATGGGGGCTGATTTCGTGGAGCCTGATCTGGTCGCGACCCGGGATGGCGTGCTGGTCTGTCGGCATGAAAACGCGTTGGCCATCCTGCGCGAGGATGGCAGCGTGGATCGCGAGTGGACCAGCACTGATATTTTCGCGCGTCCGGAGTTTGCGGACCGCCTGTGCCGCAAGACCATTGATGGACAGACCATCCGGGGCTGGTTCAGCGAAGACCTGACCCTGGCTGAAATCCGCCAGCTACGTTGCCTCGAGCGCATCCCTCACCTGCGCCCCGGCAACATCCGCTGGGACGGCAAGTTCACGATTCCGACCTTTGCAGAAGTACTCGCACTCGTCCAAGCGCATGCCGAGCGGACCGGACGCCTCGCGGGGGTCTACCCCGAAACCAAGCATCCCTCCTGGTTTCTCGACGAAGGGCATTTCCACGATGGCCCGAGGATAGGTTTGTGTCTCGGCGAACTGCTGATCCGCGATTTGCTGGCAGCAGCGTTCCTCGATCCTTCCCGGGTCTTTATCCAATCCTTCGAGGTGAGCAACCTCAGGGATCTGAAAGCCCGCATCATGCCGGCGGCGGGACTCGACCTGCCGCTCATCCAGCTCATGAGCCCGCGCCATGCACCGTGGGACAGCCTGCTGTCAGGACGACCGATCGACTGGCGAGGGCCGATCGATCACGAAGGCCTCGCGCGATATGCGAGCGGGCTGGGACCGGAGCGCAGCATGGCGCTGCCGCGCGACCGCGCGGGGCGCCCCGATGCCGCCAGCAGCCTGGTTTCGGAGGCCCACGCCCACGGGCTGGATGTCCATGTATGGACCCTGCGTGGCGAGAACCATTTCCTGCCCTTGGTGCATCGTCGAGGAGATGCCCCGGACGTTCCGGGCGATCTCGCGGCGGAAGTGCGGGAGCTGTGGGCCATCGGCGTGGATGGGTTTTTCACCGACAACCCGGATCGGGTGAAGGGTGTGCTGAAAGCGTGACTCGCATCCGGACGAGGCTTCTTCTATGCTCCACGCACGCAGACGCCATTGAGTTGCCCTGCAGGGCGCGCTTTGCGTAACAGGCCGGAGGGAGCTGGCCACACAAGCAGAATCCATCAACCACGAGGGGGAACCATGAACAATACCGGATGCGCACTGATAGGCCTCACGGCCTGGGCCATCATCCAGACCTTCATCCTAGTCTTTGTCCGACTGAACGCGGTGCGTGCCGGGCATCCGATCAATACCTTCGACCCGACCGGCAAGGATGTGCGCGGCTTCGCCTATCGTGTGACGCGCGCGCATGGCAATACGCTCGAGAACCTCGCGATCTTTGCGGGCCTGCTGTTGTATGCCATCGCCACCAGCCAGACGGCGATTACAGAGGGCCTTGCCTGCTGGCTGCTGTATGCACGCATCGGACAATCCGTGGTGCACATGCTGTCCACCAGCGCTCCCTTCGTGCTCTTGCGCGCCAACCTCTTCGGCGCGCAGATGATCATCGGGCTGTGGTGGGCCTGGAAGTTCTGGCACGCCTGAGCGCGGCCAGGCGCAGCCAGGGAGGGCTGGCCCGTGCGGCTGAGCGCAGGAGACTGAGGCCTAGAGTGTGATGCCCAGCACCGGATGGGGCCGGTAGGGAGCCTCCAGCGCCTGGCGCTCCCCGGCCTCCAGGTTCAACTCGAGCGCGGCCAACGCATCCTCCAGATGGGGCATTCGCGTCGCGCCGATGATGGGCGCGGTGATGCCCGGCTGGGATAGCACCCAGGCCAGCGCCACCTGGGCGTTGCTCACCTTGCGTGCTTTCGCGACTGCCGTGACCTGCGCCACGATGTCGAAGTCTTCCGGCTGGTAGTACATGCGCGCGGCGAAATCATCGCTGCGGGCGCGGGTGGTGGCGCCTTTGCCGGGGGCTTTGCGGTTACCCACGAGAAAACCGCGGGCCAACGGACTCCAGGGGATCACCCCGATGCCTTCTTCGCGGCAGAGCGGCAGCATTTCCCGCTCCTCTTCGCGATAGACCAGGTTGTAATGGTTCTGCATGGAAACGAAGCGCGCCCATCCGCGCTGCTCGGCCAAGGCCTGCATTCGCGCAAATTGCCAGGCGTACATGCTGGAAGCCCCCAGATAGCGCACCTTGCCGGCACGCACGACATCGTTCAGTGCCTCCATGGTCTCCGCGATCGGCGTCTGCGGATCATGGCGATGAATCTGGTAGAGGTCGATGTAATCGGTGCCCAGACGTCGCAGGGAGGCATCGACCGACTGCAGGATATGCTTGCGCGACAGGCCCCGGTCATTGGGGTCGGCGCTCATGGGATTGAACACCTTGGTCGCAATGACCACGGCATCGCGGCTGGTCGCGTATTTGCGCACAGCCTTGCCCAGCACGACCTCGCTCTCGCCGAGGGAGTAGACGTCCGCTGTGTCGTAGAAATTGATCCCGGCCTCGAAGGCTCGCCGGAAAAAAGGCATGGAGGCTTTCGCGTCGAGCACCCAGTCGCGCCATGCGGGTGTCCCGTAGGACATGCACCCCAGACAGAGCCGCGAAACCCGCAAACCCGTTGTACCCAGTCGCGCGTACTTCATGCAATCAGCCCCCCTCTTTGATGAGTCAGCCCGTCAGCTCCCTGAGTGCGGCCATCAAGGCCGCACTATCGTCATCGGTCCCGATGGAGATCCGCAGAAACTGCGCAATACGGGGCACTTCGAAATGTCGCACCAGAACCCGGCGCGCACGCAGACCCTGCTGCAGATCACTCGCATCATGGTCGGGATGTCGCACGAGCACGAAGTTGGCGGCCGAGGGCAGAACCTCGAAGCCCAGGCTCACCAGGTCGGCGACCAGACGTTCGCGGGTCTCGATCACGGCCTGGCGCCGTTCCTCGAAATACGCCTGATCCTCGATGGCAGCTTGCGCGCCTGCCTGCGCAAGGCGATCAACCGGATAGGAGTTGAAACTGTTCTTGACCCGGTCGAGGGCTTCGATTAAGTCGGCATCGCCCAGAGCATAGCCCACACGCAGACCGGCGAGCGCCCGCGATTTGGACAGGGTTTGCACGACCAGAAGATTGGAATACTCGGGAATCAGATCGACCACTGATTCAGCGCCGAAATCCACGTACGCTTCATCGATGACTACCACCGATTCCGTATTGTTTTCGAGCAGGCCACGGATGCTCTCGCGGCTGAGTGCGCGACCCGTAGGGGCATTGGGATTGGGGAAAATGATGCCCCCGTTGAGACGTCTGTAGTCCGACAAGCGGATCTCGAAATCCTCGGTGAGCGGAACCTCTTCGTAGTCCACCCCATACAGGGCGCAATAGACGGGATAGAAGCTGTAGGTGATGTCCGGAAAGAGTACTGGTTCATCCTGCGCAAGCAGCCCCAGGAACACATGGGCCAGTACTTCATCCGACCCGTTCCCCACAAACACCTGGTCCACCGAAAGCCTGAAATTTCTGGCGAGTGTTTCCCGCAGGCGCTCGGAATTGGGATCGGGGTAAAGCCTGAGCCGGGCCAGTTCCTCGTTGATCGCGACAGACACCTGCGGCGAGGGCGGGTAAGGGCTTTCGTTGGTGTTGAGCTTGATGAGCGAGCCGAGCTTAGGTTGTTCGCCGGGGACGTAAGGCGAAAGCTCTCTGGCAACATCGCTCCAGTATCGCGAGGTCATGCGCGGCTTCTTGTCCGTAGACTGGTGGGTGAGCGGAAGAATACTCCATTCATTGCGGCTTGGCGCGACACTGCCTCGGCGCTTACCGCGGCGTGCAGTTGAGGCGTGCGCCCACAGTGGTTATCTTTGCTCGCCATGTACATGTCTCAAACTCCTGAAGCCCGGTGGCTGGGACAAGTCTTGCGTCATCTGACCGGGTCGCGATGTGTCCCCGGATAACCGGGATGAGACGGTCATCCGCTTGAGCGCGGCGCTGCAGCGGGCGCGGCGTGTCGTGGTCTTCAGCGGTGCCGGTCTCAGCACCGAGTCCGGGATCCCCGATTTCCGCAGCCCCCAAGGCGTCTGGTCACAGGCTAAACCCATAGAGTTTTGCGAGTTCGTCTCGTCCGAAGCTGCACGACGGGAAGCGTGGCGGCGCAAGTTCATCATCGATCGCGACATACGCAATGCCCAACCCAACCGGGGCCATCGCGCAGTGCATCACCTGGTCAGACAGGGCGTATGCCATACGGTGATCACACAGAACATCGACGGTCTGCATCAGGCAAGCGGTATTCCAGAGCAGGTGCTGATCGAAATGCACGGCAACGGGACGTATGCCAAGTGTCTGGAGTGCGGCCGCCGACATGCCCTGGCGCCCATCGAGGACACATTCCATCGCGAGGGACGCCTGCCGCACTGCGAGGGTTGCGGCGGACTGGTCAAGGCCGCAACCATCTCCTTCGGGCAAGCCATGCCGGAACAGGCGATGGCTCGCGCGGAATCCGCGGTCTCGGACTGTGATCTGATGCTGGTACTGGGATCGTCACTGGTGGTCTACCCGGCGGCGGCCTTTCCCCTGAGGGCCAAGCGACGCGGGGCGCAGCTCGTGATCATCAACCGCGAACCCACGCCCCAGGACAGCGAGGCGGATCTGGTCTTTCATGCCGAGATCGGGCCCTTGCTCGGATCTGCGCTGGAGATTCCCTGAGAATGTCTGCATTCTTCGGCCAATCCGAGGAGGTTCCCGCATGAAGCTCATTCCCGACATCGTGGCCAGGCTCGACAGTCACACCGCGTGGCGCCGCGATCTTCACGCCCATCCGGAGCTCGCCTATGCGGAGCACCGCACCAGCGATTTCGTGGCAGAGAAACTTCATTCCTTCGGCATTCCTGTCGTGCGTGGACTCGGTGGCACTGGCCTGGTGGGAACCTTGCAGGCAGGTGCAGGACAGGGACGTATTGGCTTGCGCGCCGACATGGATGCCTTGCCCATGTCCGAGCAGAACGAGTTTACCCATCGCTCACGCAATCCCGGCTGCATGCATGCTTGCGGGCACGACGGCCACACGGTGATGTTACTGGCAGCGGCGGAGCATCTTGCCCGGAACCGGGATTTCGACGGCACGATCCACTTCATCTTCCAACCCGCGGAGGAAGGCGAAGCGGGTGCCAAGGCAATGATGGACGATGGACTCTTCACTCGCTTCCCAGTCGATGGCGTGTTCGGACTGCACAACTGGCCGTGGCTTGCGCCCGGCGAGATGATGGTACGGCCGGGCCCGATGATGGCGGCCATGGATATTTTCGAGGTCACCCTGCGTGGGCGCGGAGGACATGCGGCGCAACCGCATCTGGCCATCGACCCGGTGCTGGTCGCGACACAGCTGGTGCAAGCCTGGCAAGGCATCATTTCGCGCGCCGTTGATCCCATGGAAGCCGCTGTGCTTTCCGTGACCCAGATTCACGCAGGCAGCGCCTGGGCCGTGATTCCGGATGAGGCCGTGCTGCGCGGCACGGTGCGAACCTTCAAGCCCGAAATACAGGCATTGATCGAAACCCGCATGCGCGAGTTGGGCCAGGGCCTTGCGGAGGCCCATCAGTGCAGCTTCACCTGGCGCTACGAGAAACGGTTCCCGCCCACCCTCAATTCGCCGGCTGAAACCGAGGATGCTGCACGCGCCGGACGAACCGTCTTCGGCGAGCACGCCGTGCGCCAGGATCTCGCGCCCAGCATGGGCTCGGAGGATTTCGGCTGGATGCTCCAGGAGCAGCGTGGGAGCTACGCCTGGCTCGGCAGTGGCGGCGGTCGCGACTGCCTGCTGCACAATCCTCGTTACGACTTCAATGATGAGGTCATTCCGCTTGGCGCAACCTACTGGGTGACACTCGCACGGCAATTCCTTTCCAACATAAGAACAAGAAACAAGAACGCATGTGATGAAAAAAACGCCGAACCTGGAGTCCTTCGCGGCGCAGATAGGCGTGAACAATCACGGCCAGCCTGAATTCCATCCGGCAGCCCGGGAGATTCGTAAACAAAGCCGTTCCTTCATTAACGGCGGGTCGTTCCGCCACCGCGCAAACCCAGTCACGGTGGCGGACGCGATGCTCGCCTGCTGAATCGTCTGAGGAGTCGCTGTATGAGCCTGCCACGCCTGACCTGCTGCCTGACCTTTGATTTCGATGCCATGTCCTCCTGGATTGGTTCGATGAAGTCGAACAACCCCAGCATGATCTCGCGTGGCCAGTTCGGCGCAGTGGCCTTGCCGCGCCTGCTAGCCCTGCTCGACACGCACTCCATCAAGGCCAGCTTCGCGGTACCGGGCCACACGGCGTATGCCTATCCCCGGCTGGTGCAGGAAATCCACGCACGCGGGCACGAGATTGCACACCATGGGTGGGTACATGAAAACCCGGCGGCGTTCGACGAGGCCGGCGAGAGGCGGATCCTGGAGCTGGGGCTGGAAGCCCTGCAGCGCGTGGCGGGGATACGCCCGAGCGGTTATCGCTCGCCAGCCTGGGATCTCAGCCCGCGCAGCATCGATCTGCTGCGCGGGTATGGCTTCAGCTACGAATCCAGCTGCATGGGGCACGATTTCCACCCCTATTACCTGCGCAGCGGTGATACGTGGTCCCTGGATGGCGCCTACCGCTTCGGCGCCACGGTGGATCTGGTGGAAATGCCGGTCACCTGGATGCTGGATGATTTTCCGCCTGCGGAATTCGTGCTCGGCATGAATACCGGACTGCAACCGCCCTCCCAGCTTGAGGAAAACTGGCGTGCTGATTTCGATTTCGCTTATAGCCACTGCCCCGGCGGAGTCTTTACCCTGACCATGCACCCGCAGACCATAGGGCGGGGCCGTTATTTCCTGATGCTGGAGCGCCTCATCAAGTACTTCGCCGGTTTCGAGGGAGTGGTCTTCGACACCATGGAGGCTTATGTCGCCCAGTGGCGAGCGAACAACCCGCTTGCAGACTGGGTGGCAGCCAACGGGGATCTCACGGGGCGTTACGCAATCACACCTTGAGCCGCGCGCAGGCATGGCGCACCCGTGAGTCTTTGGGTAAGGTTCCGGCAGTTTTCAGCCGGGATTACGCTCATGCTGTTGAATGCCGACCAGACCATGGTGCGCGATATGGCGCGCCGTTTCGCCAGTGAAGCGCTGGCGCCCCATGCTGCGGAATGGGATCGCAACCGTACCTTTCCGCAGTCAGCGGTGCGCCAGATGGGCGAACTCGGCCTCATGGGCATGCTGGTCCCGAGTGAATATGACGGGCCGGGCATGGACCATGTTTCCATGGCGGTTGCGTTGGAAGAAATCGCGGCCGGTGACGGCGCGACCTCTACCATCATGAGCGTACAGAACTCCGTGGTCTGCATGCCCTTGCTCAAGTTCGGCACTGAAGCTCAGAAAGACACCTGGCTGCGTCCGCTCGCACGCGGCGAAAAGCTCGGCGCATTCTGCCTGACCGAACCCCACGCCGGTTCGGACGCCGCCGCGCTCAAGACCCGCGCGACACGCACCGACCGTGGATGGCGGCTCGACGGCGTAAAGCAGTTCATCACCAACGGGGCGAATGCGGATGTGGCGATCGTGTTTGCCGTGTCCGAACCGGCCGCCGGCAAACGTGGCATCAGCGCTTTCGTCGTGCCTACCAGCACACCCGGGTACCGGGTTGCACATGTCGAGGCCAAGCTCGGCCAGCGTGCCTCGGATACGGCACAGATTGCCCTCGAGGGCTGCGAGATCCCCGCTGATCATCTGCTGGGTGAGGAAGGCGCAGGCTACCGCATTGCACTTTCAAACCTGGAGGGCGGGCGTATCGGCATCGCCGCCCAGGCCGTGGGCATGGCCCGCGCGGCGCTGGCCGCGGCCGCCAAATATGCGAACGAACGTGAAGCCTTCGGCCAGCCGTTGAGCGGACACCAGGCCATCTCCTTCCGCCTTGCCGACATGGCCACCCGCATAGAGGTTGCGCGCCAGATGGTGCTGCATGCGGCGGCGCTGCGCGACGCCGGGCATCCTTGCCTGCGCGAAGCCTCCATGGCCAAGCTCTTCGCCTCTGAAATGGCCGAGCAGGTGTGTTCGGACGCCATCCAGATTCATGGTGGCTACGGCTATGTCGAAGACTTCCCCGTCGAGCGCATCTATCGCGACGTGCGGGTGTGCCAGATTTATGAGGGGACCAGCGACGTCCAGCGACTGGTGATCGCACGCCAGCTGGACGCCGCCTGATCCACCCGCGCCGCCATCACGGCGGTGCCCGCATGACCAAAGTCCCGAGGAGTACCTATTGATGACCTTGTTTGACCAGACCCGTTTCATCGAGCGGGTCAATCAGGACGGCGAGTTCCAGATCTCTGCGCGGTATCTCAACGGCGCGCTGAAGCTTTTCTTCGGAGAAGATGCGCTGCTGCTGTCCTTCCGTGACGGACAACTCACCAGCATCGTGCCGGGCGTGATGTTCGACTCGGCCGAGGTGACCATCCGCGGCCCGGTTGCGCACTGGCAGGAGTTTCTCAAGCCCGTTCCCCGACCCTTCTTCCATGACATGTTCGCAGCCATCGTCAGCCGCGAGTTCGAATGGTTTGGCAGCTCGGAGACGTTCTTTGCGTACTACGGCGCATATCGCCGCATGTTTCAACTGATGCGCGAGTGCGCGGCCTGAGGAGCACCAGATCATGGCAAGACACGACAACACCATCGGCCGCTACGTCTACCTGACCGTACAGGGCATCGAATACCGCGTGTACTACGAAAGTGCAGGCGAAGGCATCCCGCTGGTCTGCCAGCACACGGCGGGCGCGCACGCATTCCAGTGGCGACATGTGCTCGAAGATCCCGAGATCACCAGCCGCTATCGCGTCATCGCCTGGGATCTGCCCTTCCATGGCAAATCCCTGCCACCGGTGGAGGATGCGCACTGGACGAGACCTTACAACCTCACACGCGCATTCTTTCTCGAGTTCATCACCGCCTTCTGTGCCGCGCTGGAACTCGATCGCCCGGTGTTCATGGGCTGCTCCATGGGCGGCCAGGTGGCGGTTGATCTCGCGGCCGAGCATCCGGATCGCTTCCGTGCCGTGATCGGGGTGGAATCCTCCCTCGCCAGTCCCGGGTATTACCTGGATCAGTGGTATCACCCGCGCATCAGCAACGAAGCCAAGCCAGCGGCCATGTACAGCCTCTGCGCGCCGACGAGCCCGGAGAAATACATCCGCGAGACCATCTTCGGCTACAGCCAGGGGGCGCCGATGGTGTTCAAGGGCGATCTGTACTACTACTCCGTCGACTATGACGGTCACAAGGTAGTCGACCGCATAGACACCAGCCGGATCCCCGTCTATTTCCTCACCGGAGAATATGACTTTGCGACCAGTCCCGCCGACACCCGCGCACTGGCGGCCCGGATCAAGGGCGCGAAGTTCCAGGAGATGACCGACAACGGCCACTTCCCGATGAGCGAGAACCCGGTGAAGTTCATGGAGTACCTGCGCCCGATCCTGGGCGAGATCGCAGCGCACTGACCCGCCAGCCCCACCGGGCAGCGCGCGAACGCTGCCCGGTGCCGTCTTTCCACTTTGCAGTTGACTTGCCTGGCTGGCAAAGCAGCTATGCTATGGGGCTCCCCCCTGTTTCGCGAGGTTGCCATGACCGGCTCTGCATCGGACGCATCACGTCCCCGCATCGTGGTGGTAGGCGGCGGCGCCGGGGGACTCGAGCTCGTGACCCGGCTCGGTCGCTCTCTCGGACGCAAACGTCGCGCCGAGATCACACTCATCGATGCCACCCGCACCCATTTGTGGAAGCCCCTGCTGCATGAAGTTGCAGCGGGCACCATGGACTCCCACGATGACGAGCTTGACTACCTCGCCCAGGCGAGCGAGAACCACTTCCGTTTCATCCTCGGACGCATGGACGGTCTGGATCGGGAAGCCAGACTCATCCGCATTGCGCCGATGTATAACGCGCAAGGCGAAGAAGTCATGCCTGCGCGCACCGAGCCCTATGACCTCCTCGTGATGGCCGTGGGCAGCGTCTGCAACGATTTCGGCATCCCGGGGGTTGCCGAGCACTGTCTCTTCCTCGATACCATGGCCCAGGCGCAGGTCTTCCAGAACCGGTTGCTGGAAGCCTACCTGCATGCGCACGCCACGGGTGGTCCCAAGGAGGGCCAGCTGGATGTGGCCATTGTGGGCGGTGGCGCCACGGGAATTGAGCTGTCGGCGCAGCTGCATCAGGCGACGCGCCTGCTCCATGCCTACGGTCTCGACAAGGTCAAACCGTCAGACATCCATATTCACCTCATCGAAGCCTCGGAGTCGCTGCTGCCGGGACTGCCCGCGCGGCTGTCCTCTGCCACTCTGGCTGCACTGCGTCGTCTGGATGTGGAAGTGTTGCTGGCCCATCGTGTGGTGGAAGTCACGAGCACAGGTATCTCCACCCATAACGGGCGTTTCGTCCCGGCCGCCCTGAGAGTCTGGGCGGCGGGGATCAAGGCCCCTGATTTCCTCAATGACATCGCAGGTCTGGAAACCAATCGTATCAACCAGCTGGTGGTCACCCCGACCCTGCAGACCAGCCGGGATCGCAACATCTTCGCCATGGGCGACTGTTGCGCATGCCAGTGGCATGGCAGGGAAGCGAATGTCCCGCCACGCGCCCAGGCAGCGCATCAGATGGCGAGCCTCGTTCTGAAGAACATCAACAGGCTGCTCGCCGACAAACCGCTGCTCGAATACCGCTACCAGGATTACGGTTCGCTGGTATCACTCGGGAAATACAGCACCGTCGGCAGCCTCATGGGCAATCTCATGGGTTCGGTGATGATCGAAGGGCTGATTGCGCGGCTGGTGTATCTGTCGCTCTACAAGCTGCACCAGCTTGCGCTGTTCGGAGGACCAAGAGTCAGCCTGCTGATGCTGGCCAACTTTTTCCGGCGGCGGCTGCGGCCGGAAATCAAGCTGCACTAGCCGAAGAACACATCCCGGGTATGCATGGTGTCGAGGTATTCACGTACAGCGACGAGCTTGCCATCCCGGATCACGTGCATGAAGTGATAGAAGTTGTTGTAGACCTTGCCGTTGACATGCGGCCCCCAGGACTCGGCTTCCATCGACACCCGGTCGCCTTCTGCGGTCAGCATCTTGGGTGTGACCTTGATGCCCTGAGGAAGCGCAGAAGTCACATTACCCAGCAGCTCCTTGAACTGTGCCTTGGTGTAGGTGCCGGACAGCTCGAAAGTCCCCGCCACCCACCAGGTGGCGTCTTCAGCCATCATGGACAGCGCGCGCGCGAAGTCCCCCGCTGAGAACGCCGCCCAGAAATCCGTGACCAGTTGCTTGTTGGCTTCAATGCTCATGCGTGAACTCCCCGTGCATTGTTTTTTTCGGGACGACAATCAGTGGAAGGTCTCGCCACGCGCGGCGCGCGCCTCGAGCCATGGGGAAGGTGTGAAGCGCTCCCCGTAGCGGGCCGCCAGGCGTTTGCACTCGGCGACGAAGGCTGAGAGGCCCACGGTCTCGATGTAGGACAGCGTTCCGCCCGTCCATGCCGGGAAACCCCACCCGAGGATCGAGCCGAGATCGGCATCGGCGGCCGCGGTGACGACTCTTTCTTCCACACACCGTGCGGTCTCGAGCGCTTGGATGTAGAGCAGGCGCTTGCGCACTTCTTCGGCTTCCGGCTGCACCGCGGCGGCCGGGAATGCACTCGCAAGGCCGGACCACAGCCGCTTGCGGCCCTCCGCCGGATAGTCATAGAAACCCTGGCCGTGGCGTTTGCCGAGGCGCTTCAGCTCCTCGACCATCTTCTGCAGCACCGGCCAGCCGGAAAGCGGTCGGTAAGCATCACCGAGATCGCGCCGGGTTTGCTGGGTCACATGGTAGGCGAGCTCGAGCGTCACCTCGTCGAGCACTGCCAGCGGCCCGACCGGCATGCCGGCCTGCTTGGCCACATTCTCGATGAGTGCCGGGCTCACGCCTTCGTGCAGGAGGGTCATGCCTTCATTGGTGTAAGTGCCGAACACACGGCTGGTATAGAAGCCACGGGAGTCGTTGACGACGATCGGCGTCTTGCGCAGTTGCATCACGTAATCGATCGCGCGCGCCAGCGTTTCCTGCGAGGTTTCGCGTCCGACGATGATCTCCACCAAAGGCATTTTCTCGACTGGCGAGAAGAAATGAATGCCGATGAAATGGGCGGGCCTGGCAGAAGCTTCCGCGAGTCCCGTGATCGGCAGAGTGGACGTGTTGCTTGCAAAGACCGCGCCCGCCGGGATGACAGCCTCCGTCTTGCGCGTGACATCCGCCTTGATGGCCCGATCCTCGAACACCGCTTCAATCACGAGCTCACAGCCGGCAAGCGCCTGGTAGTCTGTGACCGGTGTGATCCGGGTGACTATCTCCATGGCCTTGACCGGCGTCAGACGTCCGCGGGCAACATCTTTCTCCACCAGTTTTTCGGTGTATTCGCGGCCCTTGGCAGCCTTCTCCGTCGAGGTGTCGAGCAATTTGACCTGCATGCCGGCCTTGGCCGAAACATAGGCGATGCCCGCCCCCATCATGCCTGCGCCAAGAATGCCGAGGGTCGTGACCTTGCTCGCCGGCACACCGGTGGGACGTCGTGCGCCCTTTTCTGCCGCGCCCTTATTCACGAACAAGGTGCGAATCATGTTGCGCGTCACCGGTGACAGCAGCAGGGTGGACAAATAGCGGGACTCGATCTTCAGCCCGGTATCGATGGGCACCTGGGTCCCTTCGTATACCGCGGACATGATCGCGATCGGTGCCGGGTAGTTGTGGTTGGTGCGTTTGGCGACCAGCGCCGTCCCCCCCATGAAGGTCTGCACGCTGCGCGGATCCATACCACCTGCGCCGCCGGGCACCTTGAAGCCTTTGGCATCCCACGGCTGAACGGGGTTACCGTGCTCGAGCACCCAAGCCTTGGCCGTGGCGACCAGCGACTCGGGCGGTACCACCTGATGCACGATCTTCTTCGCCGCTGCCTCGGCAACGTTGAGATGGGTGCCCTCGATGATGAGACGCAGCGCGTCCGGTATGCCGATGAGGCGCGGCAGACGCTGGGTTCCCCCGGCCCCAGGTAACAGCCCCACCAGTACCTCCGGCAGGCCGATGCGGGTGGCCGGGTTGTCGGCTGCCACGCGATGGTGACAGGCCAAGGCCAGTTCGAGGCCCCCACCCAACGCCGTCCCGTTGATGGCCGCAGCGACCGGTTTGCCGCAGGTCTCGAGCTGTCGGAAAAGCTGATTGAGCGGCCAGGCAAACGCCATGGCCGTGCTTGCATCGTGAATCTGTGCATGGGCTTCGAGCAGCCATTTGAGATCCGCGCCGGCCATGAAGTCCGCCTTGGCCGAGGTGATCACTGCCCCCTTGATGGCCGCATCGGTGCGGATGCGCTCGACCGCAGCACCCAGCTCCTCCAGCAGCGCGGGCGTCACGACATTCATGGGGCGACCCTGCACGTCCAGGGTGATGAGGGCAATGCCGTCAGCGTCGACGGCCAGAGAAAGAGTCTGGTTCATGGAGGGTCTCAGTTCATGCGCTCGATGATGGTGGCGGTGCCCATTCCGGCACCGACACAGAGGTTGATGAGCGCAGTGCCCAGACCACGCCGTTCGAGTTCATCGAGAACGGTGCCCAGAATCATCGCGCCCGTGGCCCCCAGCGGGTGGCCCATGGCAATGGCGCCGCCGTTGACGTTGATGCGGTCATGCGGGATCCCCATGTCCTGCATGTAGAGCAACACGACGGAGGCGAAGGCCTCATTGAGTTCGAAGAGATCGATATCACTCGCGTTCATGCCGGCACGCTTCAGAACCTTGCGCGCAGACGGCGCTGGCCCGGTCAGCATGATGGTCGGCTCGGAACCGATGGAGGCAAAGGCACGGATGCGGGCACGCGGCTTGAGGCCCAGGCGCTCACCGATTTCCTTGGTTCCCAAGAGCACGGCACCACAGCCATCGACGATGCCCGAGGAGTTGCCGCCCGTATGCACGTGTTCAATCTGCTCCACACCGGGATAGCGCTGCAACGCCACGGCATCGAAGCCGAAGTCCTCGCCCATCTGGGTGAAAGCGGGCTTGAGTGCGCCCAGTTCCTCCAGTGTGGTCTGCGGGCGCATGTGTTCATCACGATCGAGGATGACATCACCCAGGATGTCCTTCACCGGCACGATGGAGCGCTGGAACCAGCCGTTCTTCCAAGCCTCCGCCGCGCGGCGCTGACTTTCGCAGGCATAAGCGTCCACATCGCGGCGCGAGAACCCGTGCATGGTGGCGATGAGGTCGGCCCCGATGCCTTGGGGCGCAAAGTAGGACTTGTAGGCCACTGCCGGATCGCTCACCCACGCACCCCCATCGGAGCCCATCGGCACGCGCGACATCGACTCGATGCCACCGCCGATGGTGAGGTCGGATTGTCCGGCCATGATCTGGGCCGCAGCCGTGTTGACGGCCTCGAGGCCCGAGGCACAGAAGCGGTTGAGCTGCTTGCCGGGCACGTTCTGATCATAGTCGGCAATGATGGCCGCCACGCGGGGCACCACCGCGCCTTGTTCGCCCACCGGCGAGACGCAGCCGAAGACGACATCGTCCACCAGAGAGGTGTCGAGCTGGTTACGCTCGCGCAGTGCGGCCAGCACCTGCGCCGCGAGCTGGATCGGGGGCACTTCATGGAGGGCGCCGGTGTTCCTGCCGCGACCACGGGGGGTGCGCACGCAGTCATAGATATAGGCTTCGGCCATGGGATCACCTCTTGCGGGTTCTGGGGCAGGCGAGGCCGCTGGGCGGGCTCGGGTGCGCCGGTTCAGGGTCTGTACGGGGTTGCTCCCCGGTCGCCCGATTATAGGGAGAATTGCGCCACTTGACTGCGGCTTGCGAGTGCTCGTTCGCTTCGCATAGGGTGCGTGCATGAGACGTCCCGCTCTTCTCTACTGCCTTGGCCTTGTGGTGTGCATGCTCGCGGCGTGCGGCAGGGGCGCTGACCCGGCGGCCGAGACACCCTCGGCATCAGGCGAGCTCAACCTCTATAACTGGTCGGACTACATAGCGCCGGACACCTTGAAGGAGTTCGAGCGCGAAACCGGCATTCGCGTACGCTATGACGTCTTCGATTCCAACGAGCTGCTGGAAGCCAAGCTACTGGCCGGCGGTACGGGATACGACCTGGTGGTGCCTTCCGCCTCTTTCGTGGCGCGCCAGATCACCGCCGGCGTGTTCCAGCCTCTGGACAAGGCCCGGCTGCCAGAGCTTTCCGGACTGGATCCAGCGGTGATGAAACTCCTGGCGGGCTACGATCCTGATAATCGCCATGCTTTGCCGTGGCTGTGGGGTACGACGGGCATCGGCTACAACCGGCAACTGATCGAAGCCCGCATGGCTGATGCCCCGGTAGACAGTTGGGACCTGGTATTCAAGCCTGACGTGGTCGCGCGCTTCGCGGACTGCGGCGTGGCGATGCTCGACACACCGTCGGAAATCCTGCCGCTGGTGCTGCGCTACCTTGGGCGCCCCGTGGACAGCCAGCGCGCAGAGGATCTCGCAGCTGCGGAGGCCGTGCTGACGGCAATTCGTCCTCACGTGCGTTACTTCCATTCGTCACAATACATCAACGATCTGGCCAATGGTGGCCTCTGCCTGGTGGTGGGCTGGAACGGGGACATCCTCATGGCCCGCGCGCGTGCGCGGGAAGCTGCAGATCCTCGGGAGATCGCCTACAGCATTCCCCGCGAGGGCTCCCTCGTGTGGGTAGACACCATTGCCATCCCCCGTGACGCACCGAACCCCGACAACGCCTATCGCTTCCTCGAATACATCCTGCGTCCGACCGTGGCCGCCGCCTTGAGCAACTACGTTCACTACGCCAACGCCAACCCAGCCAGCCGACCGCTGTTGGAGCCCGGCCTGCGCGAGGATCCAGCCGTTTATCCTGCGCCCGAAACCTTGGCAGCGCTCTTCCCCAACGCCGTGCACTCGGCCGAATTTGATCGGCTCGCGAGTCGGGCCTGGATGCGGATCAAACGCGGGCAATGAGTGTTCCCCTGCTGGAGTTGCGCGGGGTCAGCAAGCACTTTGCCGGGCACATGGGCGTGGCCCCGCTGGACCTCGCCATCGCGCGCGGCGAGCTGTTCTGCCTGCTAGGCGCATCCGGTTGCGGCAAGAGCACGCTGCTGCGCGTGCTGGCTGGTTTCGAGGCACCGGATAGTGGTCGCATCCTGTTCGAGGGTCGGGACATCACAGAGGATCCGCCGCACCTGCGGCCCCTGAACATGATGTTTCAGTCCTATGCACTGTTTCCGCATCTTCGCGTACGCGACAACATCGCCTTCGGACTGAAGCAGGCTCGCCTCGCTCGCGCCGAGATCACCCGGCAGGTGGACGGCATGCTGTCCCTGCTGCATCTGGAGGACTGCGCCACCCGTTACCCACGGCAAATCTCCGGTGGCCAGCGGCAACGTGTCGCGCTGGCCCGCGCGCTCGCACGACGGCCACCGTTGCTGCTGCTGGATGAGCCACTCGGCGCGCTCGATCGCAAGCTGCGCGAAAACACCCGTGAGGAGTTGCGGCGGCTTCAAGCCGAACTCGGCACCACTTTCATTCTAGTCACCCACGATCAGGAAGAAGCCTTGTCGCTTGCGACGCGCATGGCAGTGATGTCACAAGGCCGTCTGCTCCAGGTCGGCAGCCCCTATGAGATCTACGCACGGCCAGTCCGGCGCGAAGTGGCGGAGTTCCTCGGCCGTGTGAACCTGATCGACGCAATGGTGGACAGTTGCGACCAGGGACGCGTCCACTGCTCGGCAGTCGACGCGCTCGCGCTGCTGGCGTGTTCACCAGACTCTCACACCCGGGGCGCGACGCTTTCTCTCGCGCTGCGCCCCGAGCAGATCCAACTGGGGCCACCCGACGCGCCCGATCAGGCGCCGAACCATGACGCGCCGAACCATGACAGTGGCACCGTCACGGGCGTGAGCTATCTTGGTCATGTCAGCGTGCTGGAAGTCAGAGCCGGGAGCGGTCGAATCTGGCGGGTCCAGGTCGGCGGCTCTTCGGCCCAGGACGGGATGCCGTCGATAGGGGACCGGGTCGGCCTGTCGTGGGCGCCCGAAGCGCTGGTGGTGCTTCGCTCGTGAACCGTGGTTGGATGTTGCTGTGCTGGTCATGGACACTGAGCCTGCTGCTGCTGCCGCTCGTGATCGTGCTGCGCATCTCACTGGCCGAACCACGCCTTGCACAACCGCCCTACAGCCCGCTCTGGCGCACCAACGCCGAGGGCGCGGCTTCGCTCGATCTGCGCTTGGACAGCTACCGCTTGTTGCTGGAAGACCCCGTCTATGCACAGGCCTGGTGGGACTCACTGGGGCTTGCCGGCGGCACCGCACTGCTCTGCCTGCTGCTCGCCTACCCCATGGCCTGGGCGATTGCGGCCAGCTCTCCTGAACGTCGGCGCGCCCTGCTGCTGTTGGTGATGCTGCCATTCTGGACGTCGCTCCTGCTCAGAATCTACGCCTGGATGGGTCTGCTCGCGCCGCAGGGTGTGCTGAGCCAGGTCTTTATCTGGTCCGGGGTTCGGGACCTTCCGCTCTCATTGATGCACACACCCACTGCCGTATTCATCGGCATGGTGTATGCGTATCTGCCCTTCATGCTGTTGCCGATTCATGCCTCGCTGGAAAAACTCGATGCGCAGCTGCTCGAAGCAGCCGCAGATCTCGGCTGCCCGCCCTGGCTGGCGTTCCTGCGCGTCGCCCTGCCACTCTCACTTCCCGGGGTGATGGCCGGCACCGTGCTCGTGTTCGTGCCGGCACTCGGTGAATTCGTCATCCCTGATCTGCTCGGCGGCCCGGGCACGCTGCTGCTTGGCCAGGTGTTGTGGAACGAATTCTTCGTCAATCGCGCCTGGCCCATGGCTGCGGCACTGGCGTTGACGCTGCTGGGATCCATGGGGCTGGTGCTTGCCGC
>JAURMM010000135.1 GCA_030830685.1 Gammaproteobacteria bacterium
AGGATGATTCCGGATGTCCCGATATCTTGTCATCACCGAATTGTTTCTGCCCACCAAAGGTGGCACGGCGGTCTGGTTTGATGAGGTCTACCGGCGTCTCGGGGGACGCCACACACACATCGTGACCGCCGCAGTACCCGGCGACGTGCAACATGACGCCGGCCATCCCGCCACCCTGCATCGTCTGGATCTGCGCCGGGTGCCTTGGCTGCGGCCGGAATCCCTCCTGATGTATCTGCGATTGTTTCTCTGCAGCCTTTGGCTCGCCTTGTCGCGTCGCTTTACGGCCATCCACGCCGGGCGTGTACTGCCGGAGGGAATCGTGGGCTTGGGGGTTGCGCGCATCACAAGCCATCGGATCGCCATCTACGTGCACGGCGAAGAACTCACTACCTGGGGCCGCGGGCGCAAATACAAGGCCATGTGCTTTGCCCTGCGTCATGCGGATCTCATCATTGCCAACAGTCGTTACACCCGCAGCATGCTGCTCTCCCTCGGCGTCCCGGCAGAGCGCATCGAACTGGTCAATCCCGGGGTTGATCTCGAGCGGTTCCGGCCGGGCCTGCCCCCGCCGAGTGTCACCAAGGGCGTCAATCTCGCGGCAGGGAGGCCGCTATTGCTTTCGGTAGGGAGACTGTCGCGACGTAAGGGCTTTGATCAGGTGATTCGCTGCCTGCCCGGACTCGCTGCCCGCGGCTTGACCGTGGAGTATGTAATTGTCGGCACCGGTGAGGACGAGGCGTATCTGTGCCAGCTCGCCGCCGACTGCGGAGTCGGGGCGCAGGTGCATTTTGCGGGACACGTCAGTGCCGAGGATCTTCCTCGCTGGTACTGTGCCAGCGATCTCTTCCTCATGCCCAACCGCGAGATTGAAGGCGATACCGAAGGGTTCGGCATGGTTTTTCTCGAAGCGGCGGCCTGCGGGCGGGCCGCGATAGCGGGTGAGGCCGGTGGTACTGAGGATGCGGTCCTGCACGACAGAACGGGACTCAGGGTGGACGGCGCCTCTCTTTCTGCGGTGGAAGAGTCCATCCATGCGCTGCTTATCGATTCTGTCCGCCGGACTGAGCTCGCGGCGAACGGTTTGCAGCGTGTCCGCGAAAGCTTCGGCTGGGATGCGGTGGCGCGGCGTATCGATTTGTTAGTGAAGCCCTAAGTACAGCGACTAGGAGTTTGAGATGCATAAAAATCTACTGAAGCACGCGATCAGGCTTGGCATTCTCACAGGATTACTGGCCCTCACCACGCACGCTAGCGCGTTGGATGGCTGGGGTGCGACACCTGCAGAGCACTTGGAATGCACGAAGCTGATTTACTCACGCAAGGATCCCAAGGACCACGACTGGACTCACATGCATCACTACTGTCAGGGTCTCAGGTTCTACAAGCGCGCACAAAAGACCCGGAATGATGCTGCTCAGTTCCAGCATAATCTCATAAATTCGCTTAACGGCTATGATTATGTGCTGACGCACACCCAAAAAACCTTCCGCATGCGCCCGGAAGTGCTCGTGATGCGCGGACGCACGCTCGAGCTGATGTCCCGGGACGATGAGGCGGCGATGCAATACTCCGAGGCCCTGGAACTCGACGCCAACTTTTCGATGGCCTACGGAGCCCTCGGTAATCTGCTCGCCCGCCAGGGCCAGAAGTCGGAGGCGCTGAAAATCCTTGGTGAGGGCATGCGACGCAAACCCAATAATCGCTATCTGCAGGCCCGCTACGCAGCGATCAGCGGCGGCGATCTGCCACTCAGACCCACAGGCGATGTGTCCGAGGCGAAAACCGGGACACCCTGATTTCTCGCCCGGGGCACCACGGTCGCCGGTGCTCGAATTCCGCTCTCAGCATTCCCGAGCCCACCAGTCGTTGAGCACCTTGGTCAGCTCGGCCGTGATTGCGGGGTGACGGGCGGAAACGTCCTTCAGGCATCCTGGATCCTGTTCGAGGTCGTACAGCAGAGGCCGCAGCCCTGAGATCATGGGCTGCAGGACGAGCTTCCAGCGTCCCCGTCGGACCATTCGGTCCTTGGCTGCGACGACCTGCGCTTGGAATTCCGGCTTGATTGCGAGTGTTCCCGTCGCCCTGTCGGGCACTGCCAGCAGTTCCAGGAGCTCCGGGTAATGCAGGTGACCATCGACCTGACCCGGCGGCCGGGTAAGCCAGAGGCCAGTTTCGTTGAAGGCATCCAGTGTGGGCGGTGCCTCGGCCGCTTGTTGCAGGAATGGTGCAAGCGAAACGCCATCCACAGCCTCCGCCGATGAGAGGCCGGCCAGATCGAGCAGGGTAGGCACGACGTCCACTGAACGCACCACGGCCTCGCTGACCCCCCGGGCGGCAACGCCGGGACCCGCAAACAGCAGGGGGATGCGCGGACTGGCTTCACCGACGGCCGAGTTTCCCTGGCCCCAGGTGTCGTGTTCGAAGAACTCCATGCCGTGATCCGAGTACACCACAATCAGGGTGTTGCGGTGCAGATTGCAGGCTTCCAGATGCTTGAGAAGCAACCCTACCTCGTGGTCGAAATGCGCCACGCATCCATCGTAGAGATCCTCGATCTGCCCGAGGTCGAACTCCTCCCGCGGCGCGCCCTGGCGGCGAATGATCTCGAACGGATCAGTCAGCTTGGCCATGGCGAATTTCGATTCCCCTTGGTACTCCGGCCGCGCAACGTGAGTGTACCAAGGCCACTCCGAGGCGAACGGGGGATGCGTGGTCGAGAAAAAAACATTCAGCAGGAAAGGCGCTGCCTGCGCGGCGAGTTCACTCATCAGATGGCGCGCTCTGCGCCCAATCGCAGTGGTCATGGGTACACCGCCCAGATAGTGGATTTCCGGCAGCAGTCGCCGACCCAGTGCATGCTGACAGAACAACGAGACCAGCAGACGCAGATCCTTGGGGCCCTGGCGGATGAGGTAACGCAGATTCCATTGGTCGGGTGCGACCTCCGCCTGATCGAAACCCAGATCCAGTTTGCCGAAATCGGCGCCGCACCAGTCGCTGAGCACCACACTGCGGTATCCCGCCGGACGCAGCTGGGCGGCGAGAGCTTGGACACGCAGGCGGGCTTCAGCATCCGGTACGAAGTTGTCACGGATGCCATGGCGCTGGGGCCAGGTGCCAGTGAACAGGGATGCGAGGCTGGGCGCGGTGCGTGCGCAGGGCACATAGCAGTTGCCGAAGAGCGTGCCCATGCTCGCCAGGCGATCGAGGTTGGGTGTGAGCGCACGTCGATATCCGAGGATCCCGAGGCGGTCTGCCCGCAGCGTGTCGGAGCCAAGCATGAGAATGTGTGGCGGCGTGCCCGTGGGCCGAGCGCGTGCTTGCCGGGGCCGTGCCTCCGGCTCCCATCTCAGCAGCACAAACAAGCCCGAATAGGCTGCCACCAGGCTCCACACGCTTGCCAGCGAACGCCACTCCCCGGACGCGACCAGGGTGCGGCTGGCAAGACCGAAAAGCGCGAGTGAAAAACCACCTGCAAGCCACGTCATGAAGGTCAGGCGCCGCGGTGTCATCCAGTGCCAAAGACCATGCAGATG
>JAURMM010000136.1 GCA_030830685.1 Gammaproteobacteria bacterium
GGCGAGACCTGGCTGGACACCCGGTCCAGACACACCACTCCCACACCAGAGCGACGCATCGGCATGGTGTTCCAGAATTACGCACTCTTTCCGCATCTCTCGGCTCTCGACAACGTGCGTGAAGCACTGCCGGATCGGCGCGCAGCCCATGCGCGCGAACGGGCGGCGCGCTTGCTGTCCAAGGTCAACCTCGAAGGCCTCGAGCATCGGCGGCCCCACCAGCTCTCCGGTGGACAGCAGCAGCGAGTCGCAGTCGCCCGTGCATTGGCGCGCGAACCCCGGGCGTTGCTGCTGGATGAACCCTTTTCCGCGGTGGACCGGGCAACGCGCGAGAAACTTTATGGTGAACTGGCGGAGTTGCGTCGTGAGCTCGCCATGCCGGTGATCCTCGTCACCCATGATCTGGAGGAGGCGGTGATGTTGGCCGACCGCATGACCCTGCTTTCGCAAGGTTGCTCACTGCAGTCAGGTCCGCCGCTGTCGGTCATCCGTCGCCCGGATTCGGTTCTTGTCGCGCGCCTGGTGGGCCAGCGCAATCTTTTCACAGGACAGGTCTTGAATCATCGAACCGACTGGACCGAACTGCGCTGGCATTCCTTGACCCTCAAGGTGCGGCGACAACCAGACCATCTCCCGGGTGCCAGGGTCGCCTGGTGCATTCCTCCGGAGGGCGTTCTGCTTAATGCAACACGCGCGGAGCGCGAACACGAGGCCCTCATCGACAGTCTCGACAATCCGCTCCCGGCGCGTGTCGAGAAAGCCCTGACGCTTGGGGACCGAGTGCGGCTCAGCCTGAAAACACCGGAAGCCGGTGAGGAGACCCTGGCCATGACCTTGCCGCGCCACCTCGGAGATCGGCTCGAGCTGTCCACAGGCAGCCGGCTTGATTTGCGCCTGCGTGGTTCAGACATTCAACTGATGGCAGACTCCACGCTGGTCTCTCCTGATCCCTGACGCAAACGAGGCCGGTGTACGCGAACTGATGCCATGAAAATGTTCCTGAAACGTGTGCTGCCGATGCTGGTGATCGCCGTACTGGCCTTCGGTCTTGGCCGGTACTACTCCGCGTCAACCACGGAGGGGCCGGCGCCTGTGGACGCGCCAGGATTCCTGTGGCCCAACCCGCCCCAGCTGGAGCCCTTCGCGCTCACTGACGAGGAGGGCCAGCCTTTTGATGAAAAATCACTGGTCGGCAAATGGACGCTATTGTTTTTTGGCTATACCCACTGCCCGGATATTTGCCCGGTGACCCTCGCCGTACTGAAAGAGGTACGCAAGGGACTACGTGATTTGCAAGCTTTCGATGACCACGCACAGGTGTTCCTGATATCAGTCGACGGCGAACGCGATACACCGGAGGTTCTCCGCACCTATGTGCGGCACTTTGATCCTGCTTTTCGCGCCGCAACAGGCGCGCCAGAAGCGATCCATCTGCTGACCCGGCAGGTGGCTGCTGATTTCACACGCGTCACCACGGATGATTCCGGAGACTATTGGTTCGACCACTCTCCCGCGATCCTGCTGGTCGCCCCGGACAAACGCGTGGTAGGTGAATTTCTGCCGCCGCAGACTCCCGCAACTTTGATCAGAGAAATCCGACAAATCGTGGAGTTTGTCGAAGACAACGACTGAATCACCCCGCGCCATATTGGATCGATCGGTTGGGCTGGGTACCATGGGGGGTATAGGTCACACCAGTCGAGGCTCCCGCAGCATGTTCAGTTCCAGTCACGTTCGCGCCGCACGGCGCCTCGCCTCAGCCATGCTGATGGTCGCCGCGGCCACGCCTGCCCTCGCCGCGGGCGAGGGTGATACGGGCTACCTCGCCTTGCGCGAGTGGATTGAGAACGCGCCCTCGGAAATTGCACTGAAGGCCGGCACCACCGTCACGACGGCTGACCGTCAGGCCTTGGAACCGCTCATCCCGCGTACCGCGTGGGGCTATTACTTCTTCGATGGCATGGAGATGGAGATTGCAGGGACCGCGCACTATCCCAAGCCCCCGGGCTGGGGGGAGGGCGTGAAGGGCGATCATCACCTGGATGATCAGGGTGTGCTGCGTGGGTTCTCCGGCGGCGGAACGCCTTTCCCGAATATCGCAGCCGATGACCCGCAAGCCGCACAGAAAGCCATCTGGAACATGCTCTGGCGGCCAGGCGAACATGATTACGACATGCCCATGGTGACCTGGCTACGGAGTGAGAATGGCAAGCTCGATCGCAAGCTGGAATACATCTCTACCAGCGCCAACTTTGCCCTGGGTGAGCGTTGCCTGGTGCCGGGCTATGAGGAAGTGAAGTCCAAACGGGTGATGGAATTCCGCTCGCCGCGCGACATGGCCGGCGCCAAGGACATGCAGATCACCTATGTGGATCACACGCGCGAAAACTCGGGCTGGCTCTACATGCCGGCGCAACGTAAACCACGACGGACGCTGGCCTCCGAGCGCACCAGCGAACTGATGGGCATGGATATGATCCGTGAGGACCTCGACGGTTTCGGTGGCAAGGTGTTCGAGAACAACTGGACCTATCTCGGCCGACGCAAGGTACTTGCCACCATCAACGTCAAGGACAATCCGGAAGTGGGCGGCCCACATCTCTGGGTTCCCAACAAGGCACGCTGGGAAGTCCGCGAGGCGCACGTAGTGATGACTGAACCCAAATCACCGGGTCATCCCTACAGCCACCGCATCATCTTCATCGATGCTGAGGCCGACTTCACATTGTGGATGTTTGCCTTCGACCGCGAGGATGATCAACTTCTGCGCATGAGCCAGCACTGGCTGAAGTATTCCGAAGGCTACGACGATGAGCCGCCGCAGCAGGCGCCTTACGTGAAGCAGGATTATGCAAAGTCTGTGGGCCATCAGGTCTTCCTGCATGTGGGGGAAACGGATATCAACGCAAAGAAACCGCATGCCACCATCACACACTGCTTCACCAACAAGCGCATGTTTTCACAGGCCCGGGCGCAGCAGTTCTACTCACTGCGCAACATGATCAGCGGCCGTCGCTGAGCCGAGGCCGAACGCACCAGAACCAAGAAGCCACCCGTGAGCTCGCGAGGTGGCCACAGCATCGAGAGGGGATCAATCATGTTCAAGCACCACGCTGCCGGGGTCGCGTGTGCTCTGCTGTTGGGGCAGGCGCTGCTCCCGCCAGAGGCCACCGCCATCGTCACCATCAATGACGAGATTGAGCTCGAAGGCTTCGTCAATTTCCAGAACATCCTGCGCGAGCCCGAGTTCAAGACAACAGAACTCGTGATGCAGCGAAACACGGCCCAAATCGAAGGGAAATACTATTTCCTCAAGGACAGCACCGCGTTCGGCCGATTCAACACCGGACGGCTGGAAGAAGCCACTCTCACGGTGGTCGGGCGTGGCGTGTATGACTCCATTTATGACATCCGCGGCTCGTATCACGACAGCTTCGAGAACGGTGACGATCATCCCGGCGAAGCCGAGTTCAAGCTGCGCGAAGCATTCGTGGATCTGTTGCTGCCGCCGATTTCGCTGCGCATCGGTCGCCAGCAGGTGGTGTGGGGTGAGACCGACAATTTCCGTGCACTTGATGTCATCAATCCGCTGGATCTGACCTGGCACTGGAGCTGGGAATCATGGGAAGACATCCGCGTGCCGCTCTGGATGGTGCGCGGCGTGTACGACATCGGCAAATTCGGGCCCTTCGATGAATCCTTCATCGAAGGTGTGTGGATTCCCTGGGATGTGCAACGCAATCAGGTCTCTACCGACCCCCGGCGGCCTTGGGCGCTCAACGGCACTGGCCTGCGCGAGGTCGCCAACTCCGCCATCGTGGGTGGGCAATTGCTGGACCTCGATCTGCGTGTCCACGATGGCAGTCCTGGTCGTCGTTTCGAGAATGCCCAGGGTGGTCTGCGCTTCAAGGCCATCTGGAAAGACATTGAGTTCAGCCTGAATTACTTCAACGGCGTCAATACCGACACGCGTGCCCGCTTCCTCACCGATCGATCCGGTGTCTTTGGAGACACCTTCCGGGCTGAAGTGGAAACCGTCAACCCCCGTTACCACCTTGTGGGACTGACAGCGAATTATTCGGAAGAGCGGTATACCCAGGCTGTGTTCCGTATGGAAAGCGTATTCATGACCGGCGTGCCCGTGACCATCGCCCCGGGGGCGCCGCTGGATGTGGATCCGGAGCAGGATCAGTTCGAAGAGGCGCGCCGCTCCGTGGTGATGCTGGCCGTCGACAGACCAACCTGGATCAAGAGTCTCAATAGCCAGCGGACCTTTTTCCTGTCTTCACAGGTCTTCTGGCGGCGCTATCTGGATTACAGCAAGTTTTACCGCGGTATTTCCGGTGTGTTCGAGGCAAACCTTGATGGTCAGATCTACCCCGACCGCTTCGTGAGCGTGAACAACGATCGGCTGGATCGGGACGAGTTCGTGATCACCTTCGCCGCTTCCACGAGCTATGGCGATGCAGGTCTGCTGCAGCCCAGGTTCGTGTTTGCCCTCGACCCACGGTCCACCGGTGCCTACAACCAGCTCGCGGCGGACTATCTGCTGTCCAACCATGTCACGCTGAGGTTCCAGCAGAATCTTTTCTGGCGGGTGCGCGGCAGTTCGGTCGGGCCGTGGCAGCTGGGCGATCTGTGGGGACCGTCCGGCAACAACAGCCGCCATGAGAGCGTGTTCAGCCTGATCTATCAGTTTTGACGGGCCAGAGGACGCCGCCGCCCCGGGTGCATTGAATTCCGGGGCAGATTCCCCGACAATCGCGCGCCTCGAATGCACGGGCTGGCGGGAGGAGAGTTCCCCGCAATGAGGGAACCGCGGAGTGCGCGCAGCACACCGAGCAAACCGCCACCCGGGCCGACCTTCGACCCCACACCCACGGGGCCATGTCGGCGTTCCGCTTCTGTTGCAGATGGCTACGTAGCTCAGCCGGTTAGAGCGCGGCACTCATAATGCTGAGGTCGGTGGTTCGAGTCCACCCGTAGCCACCACTTTCCCCACATAAATCGGTGACAGTTACCCTATTTCAGCGAAATCCGTGGCGGGCACCCTGCTTTTATCTCACCACTATCTGCTCGAGCATCATGCCGAAGCGACGCCGCACGCGCGAGGATGCCACCGCCTGCGATAAAATCGTGTAACAGTCGCCAATTCTTGCGTAGCACGCGTGGGGGTGGCAGCCCGCATCGGGAAATAGGGTAACTGTCACCGTTTTGCCGGAGCGGCACCAATGTTGCGCAAATCAACTCACTATCAGGAAATCCGCTGCGGACAGTTGCGTTGCGCCGGAAATCCGGATTTCCGCGATCTCAACCATCGCACCCACTCCGCTTCCGTCGGCATCATAGTGCAGTACCTTGGTGCTGGTGTTGAAGACGAGGAAGTCGTCGGCGTCCAGCGCGGTGGTACCGAGACGCAGATTGGTCGCAGCGAGAGCGCTGCCTGCGTTCGTGCCGGTGAGCCGGGTGAAGATGTCGTCATCCAGCACGAGCTTGTCGGTGCCGGGCGTGAAATCGAGGATGAGATCCGCGTGCGCTGAGCCCGCCGGGCTGTCGAACACGTAGCCGTTGTCCCCAGGTAGCCAGTCGGCGGGATCAAGATTTTTGTAACGATTCAGCCAGACGTCGCCGGACGTTTGAAGCTCGGTCACCGACTGGATGATGGAATTGGTAGTCGAGTAGGAAAAGCTTGGCGTGTACGCATAGCCGGCGCTGCTGTCGTCCAGCTCCGATTGACCAAAGACAATCTGGCCGACCCCTGCAATCTCGGTAAACCGGACGTTGGTGACAGCGCTGATGGAAGCCAGGACTTTCCGAGCGGCTTGTTGCTGTGCCTCACTGAGTTGCTGGAATCCGGTTTCAATGTCGACGTAGACAGGCTTGGTGGCCGGAAAGCTGAAGCTGAGGCTGACGGAGGCCCCTATCCAGCTCGGTGAATTGATCGAGCTGAAGACCTCCTGAGGAAAATTCCATCGATAGGTGAGAAAGCCCGGGCCGTTGCGTATGTAAACCAGCGCATCCAGTGCATTGCTCGTGTAACTGGGCACAGCGGACCTCCCTGCCTGAGCTCACTGGGCCGGCGCGGCGCCAGCGCCATGCCCCCCACTCGACTCAGTCTAAGCCTCGCATGGGCGGTTCGCGCAAGTCCCCAGAATCTTGGCTGTCAGGGATGCAGTAGGGCCTCTGGTGCCAGGGGCTGCCCTCAGCGTACCCCGAACACCACAATGGTCTTGCCGCTCACGCTGAGCAGGTGCTGATCTTCCAAGGTCTTCAGCACCCGACCTACCATTTCCCGCGAACAGCCGACGATTCGGCCCAGCTCTTGTCGGGTGACGCGCACCTGCATGCCATCCGGGTGGGTCATGGCGTCCGGTTCCCCGCAGAGATCGAGCAGGGCCCGCGCGATGCGTCCGGCAACATCAGTGAACGCCAGATCACCGACCTTGCGATTCATGCGACGCAACCGGCTCGCCAGCTGGGCCGCCACGGCAAGCGTGAGGTCCGGCATCAGCGACGGAAGCGATTTCAGGCGATCATAGCTGACCTGGGCGATATCACATTGTGTACGTGTGCGGACCTGTGCCGTGCGGTAGGCGTCCTCCTGGAAAAGGCCGATTTCGCCAAAGAAATCGCCCGCATTCAGGTAGGCCAGAATCAGTTCTCGTCCCTGATCATCCTCCAGCAGCACGGTGACCGACCCTTTCACGATATAGAAAAGATCGTGTGAAGGATCGCCCTGTCGCACCAGCACGGACTTGGCCGGATAGTGTTTCCGATGGCAGTGCTCCAGAAAACGCTGCAGGGAGGTTTCGGCCTGCGTTGTCCGCGCCGAGACCAGCACCTTGGCAGCAGTGCTGATGGTCGGCTGGTTTGAAGGAGGCGCACTACGCTCCCTGGCTTCTGACTCAATACTGCTGTGCATGGTCGAGGACCTCGTCGTTCAATCGCATTACGGAGGGTGTGGTGCCTATGGCATGCCACGCTTTTCCGTCGGGCTTGGCGTAGAGTACAGGCCCTGTTGTTCTTGCGAAGTCAGGGCTCTTGAGATGAAAGCAACCATCAAGTGGATCGACGGTGTTTCTTTCGTCGGGGAAAGCGAATCCGGCCACGCCGTGGTGATGGATGGTCCGCCCACGGCAGGCGGGCGCAACATCGGCATACGCCCCATGGAGCTGTTGCTCATCGGGATGGGCGGCTGCAGTGCTTTTGACGTGGTGACTATCCTCATGCGCGGCAGGCAGGAACTGGTCGACTGCCGCGTCGATCTCGCAGCCGAGCGGGCTGATGAAGATCCCAAGGTCTTCACTCGCATCCATCTGCACTTCGTCGTCACAGGCCGTAACCTCAAGCCCGCCGTGGTGGAACGAGCGATTCGCCTGTCCGCCGAGAAGTACTGCTCCGCTTCGATCATGCTCGGCAAAACCGCAACCGTGACCCACGATTTCGAGATCGTCGATGCAGAAGTGTCCGCGAATGGCTGACCCCGTCACTTCGCCTGGCAGCGCGTGTGGCGCGGTTCTCCTCTTGGAGAATTTGCGGGGCAGGAATGTGATGCAGTTCCTCATGATGGGACTATCAGCGACCTGAAGTCCCGGGAACTTTAATTTTTCAGCAGCAGCAGCAGCCCTTCCTCGGGTTTGCCGGTGGGATGGAGCTCGCGCAAGGCAGACGGACTGTCATCAAAGACCAGTCTGCCGGCATGCAGGACCAGGACTCTTTCGCACAGCAGTGCGAGATCTTCCAGATCGTGTGTGCTCATGAAGAGCGTCCGGCCCTCCGCCCTGGCGGCAATCAGGCGATCGCGGCACAGACGCTTGGCCCGCGGATCGAGGCCACTCATGGGTTCATCCAGCAGCAGCAAGTCGCTTCCGGAAAGCAGGCAGGCGACTAGACCCAGTTTCTGCATCATGCCCTTGGAGGAATCCCGCGCTGGCGCATCCAGCACGCTGGATGGCAGTTCGAAGTGTGCACATTCGGCCAAGGCGTGCTCATGTGAGTAGGCGAGCCCGTGCTGGGCGAGCAGCAGCGCCAGCCATTCCCGTCCTCGCAGGTAGTGTGGCGCGGTGACACGCTCCGGTAGCCAGGCTACTCCGGCCCGTGCCGAGGGGTTTTCAACCGCCATTCCATGAATGCTGACCTGGCCCGTGTATGGGCGATGCAGATCCACGGCAAGACGCAGCAAGGTGGATTTGCCCGCGCCGTTCAGGCCGAGCAGGGCAGTCGACTGTCCGGACTGCAGCGTGAAGCTGAGGCCAGCGAACACCTCGCGGGTATCAAAGCGGGCACTCACATCCTCGAAGCTCAGCAAGGGCGTGTTCATCCGCCTGGCCCCGGTCTCTTTATGTGATGTCAGTAGAGATAGACCGCGTTGCACATCTCTTCGTTGCCGGCGATGTTCCAGATGGGCGGCGTTTCTGTGCTGTCCACGCAGCCTGCGACCGACTGGCCGATTTCGCCAAAGGTTGCGCTGCTGGTCAGCGCATGGCGCATCACGCCTGACTGGGGCAATCCGTCATCGACCTTGAGATCGAGTTCGCGCATCACGTTCACTGGAATGCCGCGGCCGAGCGTGAGATTGAGTCTGTCCGACGGTGTGGTGTCCGTATCGAGATAGTCGTTCGAGCGATACAGCACCATGAATCCGTTGAAGGCGTTACGCGGCGCCGCGTTGCTGTCTGCGGCGGTGGGGGCGCTGTCGCCTCCCACGTACGGTCCCTGAATGAAACCGGCCTTGGACAACTGCTCCCACAGCGCGAGCGCCTCCGTCCAGTCGGTATTGGCACGATCGAGTCGTCCATTGCCATTACCGCCGGTGGTGACCCCGGGGATGGCTTGGGCTGCGTTGGCTGCGGGCCAATCGCCGGGCACCTGACGATAGCGGTCCACAAATCCGTAATACGCGGCCTGTATTCCGGAATTCTGATCCGCGAGATTGCGCACCCGTGCGCTGGTGATGAGTTCCTGGCCTTTGAGGATGCCGCCCAGGAGCAGGCCGATGATGACCAGGACGATGGCGATCTCGACCAGGGTGAAGCCTTGCTGAAGACGCTTTTGCATGAGAGTCACTCGCTTCGATGATGGATGGAAGACCCGGCTTTGCATGAACCGGACCATGTCTCCGCGCCTTGTTTCATGGGCGGATTCTATGTCAGCACGCCGAGTCACTGTCCGGATTTCGTCAGGCATGTCTCATTCTCGACAGTCCGGACACAATTGATTTCAATCCCGAGGGGTGCGCTTCAGGGTGCATCTTCGGTCTGTACCCTCGTCTCCAGCGCAGCCAGTCGCTCATGCAGGAAGCGGAGCTCGTGCGGATCGGTGATCTGGCCACTGCCGAGCAGACTGCCGAGCAGGATTCTTGCTGCCTCTGTCTCACCCATGTCCTCCAGCACGAAGATCTCCATCTGGCGGGCCCAGCTCGGAATAGCGGGGTTGTGCTCGCGAGAAAGTTGCCGCGCATAGGCGAGGGCCAGCGCTTGGTCGTGCAGCCGATGGCGGGCCACGTAGACGGCATGGGCGAGCCAGGGCCAGCGCCGCGCCGGATCCTCACCAAAGGCCGCGCTGACGAAGGCAAGCATTCTGCGCGCCCGCGCTGCATCGGCAACATCCGCATAAAACCTGCTGGCGGCAAGCAGCGGATATTGGGCTTTCGGCGCGAGGAAGAGGCATTGTCTCAACCATGCTTCCACCCGTGTGTAATCCAGATCCTTGAGGCTGATGCGGGTGCCGGCCTGGGTGTCGAAAGCTTGCAGCCACAGCATGAGGAGCCTGGAGAGCACCAGATCATCACCCAGCGCGCCCAGCGCAAGCAAAGAGGATGGCGGCGGTGCCGGAAGCTCCCTGGCGCGTACAGAGCCAATGTCCAGCGAGGCCCGCCACCCTCCCTGCACCACCAGCAACAGACACAGTGCGAGGGCGGGCAGGCGTCCTTTCCATCTTGCCGCCGTGCTGCCTGTGAAGAACGGACGCGGCATGACTCAGTCCCGTCTGGCGCTGAAGTCGATGATTCCGATGAGCGCGAAGATTGCCGTTCCCATCGCGGTCTGGAGCAGGATGAATCCGAGTTCTTCTGGGCCCGGAGGTGTGTCGACCAGCCACGCGCTCTGCGTGTAACGACCCAGATCCGGTAACAGCAAGGCGAGTCCACGCAAGCTGGTCGCCAGGATTGACTGCACCAGGGTGCCTGAATCCAGCAATGCGTCCCGGCTCAGCAGCACCAGGCTCTGCAGCGCTCTACAGAGCAGATAAAGACCCATTGCCGCTGCAAAGGCGCTCGTCACCTGACGCTGTCCGAGCGCCAGGGTCAGAGCTGCGGCAGCCATCACCACGAGCTCACAGGCAAGCGAGCAAGCCCAAACGATCACGGCCAGAGGTGGAGCGCCGGCAAGCAGAGGCAACGCGGCAACGAGGGCGCTCAATACCGCGACCCATGCGCATGCCAGGAATTTGCCCATCCACCAATGCCAGCGCGCGAGGGGCCGCGCGAGCATGAAGTCGAGCAGGCCGTCATTGGTGTCACGGACGTTGTTGACGATGAGCAGAAGCGAGAACGCTGTGATCACAAGTAGCCGCGTCGAGGCAGCTTGCAGGGTCAGGCGTATCTCCGCACTCTCGGTCACCGCAAGGCTCTCGGCGAAGAGCCCGAGACCGACACCGGTTGCGACGCAGAGGGTGAGCAGCCCTGGCCAGCGTGTGCGCCGCCACTCGATGAGACCGAGGCGCATGACGCCAAGCAGTGGAGAAGCGACGGATCTGACCATGACTTCAGGGTAATCGGCCGGCCTGCACCATCCGGGCAGCCAGCACGCTGGGCGATATCCAGATCACCAGATCGTCGAACTCACACAAAGGGCTCGATTCGTTCGCGTCATCCGCACAGTCGGCACTACCTCGTGAGTAGATCCGCTGCATGAACACGGCATCTCCGTCTGCATTCTCGGCTTCGTCGGCCCCTGTGGGCGCGGCACGCACCAGACCCTCCCCCGAGAGTGCTCCGCTGCCGTTGCGTCCATGGGAAATCACTACCGCAGGGAGCGCCGTGGCGTAGGTCAGAAGCGCGGCCTTGCTTTCCAGGTCTGTAGTTGTGGGTGCATCACCCCGGCTCCTGACGTTGAGTTTTCCCCGTGTGCAGAGATCGAAGTGCGCGCCCTCCGCATCCCCGCCGTTGCAGAGGGCGTCGGTCTCTGGGCGCGTGAATTCCGGCTGGCTCACGGCATACGTGTAGTGATTGCCCCAGGCGTCCGTGCCGAGCACGCCGAGCTCGCTCCAGGGCAACACACCGACGCCCTGGACGCAACTCCCGCTGGCGATGGGGTCGCTCGGGTCCCATGGCGGATTGGGCAGGCCGTCACCGTCCGTATCCGGGCAAGGCAGGCGTCCATGCGTGAGTGCGTAGCCTTGAAGGGCCGTCTGGATGTCGTCGAGCAGAGCTTGGGTCTGGCGTCGGTCACGCGCCTCGAACTGTGTCTCCAGGGGCGCGAAAAGTCCCGCAAGCATCAAGCCGATGATGAGCAGCACCACCGTGATTTCGAGCAGCGTGAAGCCGCGTGACTGTTGCTGATTCATGTCACGGGGCCTCCGGCTCCACGATCAGCAGTCGATCGTTGAACGTAGCACTGTGCTCCTGTCGCTCCAGCAGGCGACCGGGCACCGCGTTGGCGCCCTCGAAGTAATCTGCGGCTACCGTGGCTGGACGTTGCTGTGAGAGCGCGCCGTCGCGCAGCGCGGTGCCCCCGAGGATTATCACACCCTCAGCGCTGTGCAGCGCCGGACTGCCATCGCTGCGGCGATGGACGATCTCAAGGCAGGGCAGCGAGGATGTGGTGCACGGCTGTGCAGCTGCCCCCGGTGCCCACGAGGAGGCATAGGCAACCATCAGCTGCTCATGCCACCGGTTGGAGACGAGCCAGAAAGGCAGCTCGCCAGGCGAGCGGCGGGTGGAAGGGACGGTGTCCGGTACCCGATCAAGCGCGGGATCATGCGGATCGATCCTGTCGTCATCGTCCACTTCGAGATCAAGCGGAATGCCCTCAAGCATGAACAGACCGATCAACTCACCGGGGCCAAGCACCAGCCGGCTCGATCCAAGCACGCGTACCTGCACGCCATCGGACATCAGTTCATCACGCAGACGGATCTCGAGGCTTTCTCCCGCACCCAGTGTCTCGTTCGCGCGCCGGAAATGCTGCATGCGCGGAGCACTGGCCGAGGGTGCCTCAAGCTCATGCGGCCACCCGGTGAGGACGACTGTCCAGGTGCGACGCAAGGTTTCACCAGCGGCAGCAGTGGCGATGCGCACGGCCTCACAGGCCAGGATCCCGGTGCGCTGGGCTTTGCATCGGCCCTGTTGCCAGTCACCTGCGGCAAGCCCGCGTACGGGTCCGGACAAGTCGACACTCGCGGAGAGTGCCATGCCGCTGGTGCAGTTGGCAGCTTCGCTGCTGCGCAGGCAGGCTTCCTGGGGTGGAAATTCGCCGTCCTGTGTCACGGCACCGGGGCCGGGCAGCGACCAGTCGAGCACAAAGGCCGCATCGAAGGCGAATGCTGAATTGGCCACCAGATGAGGATCCGCGTTGCCAGCTTCGCGGAGTCGTAGCGGGAGCTGGCCGCGCACTGTGCCGGGCGTGCCCGCCCATGATGGATTTTCCGCGGACCGCCACGGACTCAGCCACGGCATGGCGCCGTGCGCCTGAACATGCCGCCGGAGCGCATTGTCTACCTCCCGCAATACCCGCGGCTCCACACCCTGCATCAGATCCGCGCGGGTGATGGTCAGAATCTCGTCGTTGTGCGCGGCATCCTTCCGTTCACTGAAACAGCCATCACCGCGACTGGCATTGTCGCCTTCGAGGTAGGCTGCGGCATCGAACACCGGACCGCGGCGCGCCTGTCCTTCCAGCGCCGTGCCCGGAGCGATGACCAGCGCGACGATGTCCTGCTCCTTGGCGCAGTCATCCAGCCTGAGGGTGCCGCGGGATTCATTATTGAGGGCAGCGGTGAGGTGCGCGCGGAAATTGTTGGAGACGGCATACCACAGGGGCGCCCCGGTACCATCCCGCAACTCAGGCAGCCCCAGGGTATGCCAAGGGAAACGGCCGGTTTCGGTGCCGGTGGCCTGAGCGCAAGGGGAATCGGCGGCGCCCAGCGGATCGCCCCGATCAAGTCGGGTGTCAGGGCAGGGCAGACGTCCCGGGCCGGCTGTCAGCGCCACGCCCGGGGTGTCGGGGTAGCGCACGGCATAGCCGAGCAGTGCCTCTCTTGCGGTGGCGAGTGCCGCACGGGTTGAGGCCTCTGCGTGCGCCGCCGAGGCCGTCCTCTGGTTCAGGGCGCGCAGGAGCACTGCGCTGCCTGCACTCAGCAGCACGAGCAGCATCAGGAGAGTGACGAAACCCCGGGCACTCTGCATGGAGTCACGGCGCAGCGCCCGGTGCGGCGCCGTTTTCCGAGACCCCCCCGGTGGCGGGGTCGAAGGTTTGTCCAGGCTTAACCCGCACCACTGACCGACCCTCTCCCGGTGAGATCTCGACAGCCCCGGCTGTCACCCGTAGCGGCATGCCGGGGCCCGCAACATTCGGGGCTTCCTGCGGTGCGCCGTTGAGCCAGAGCGTGGCCGGGCCGCGCTCGCGGGTGATCATGCCGTCCACGCTGACCGAGGGCTGCGCTGCGGGGGATTCGGGTATCGCGGCCCTTTTTCCGGCCGCGCGATCAGTCAGATCAAAGGCGGGCGCGCGTGCGGCGCCGCGTGCGGCATCCAGCGCTGCACGCTCTGGCACGCTGAAGAACAGCCGTCCCAGAGGCTCCGCGCTCGCCTTGCCCATGGACAGCAGGCCCATGGACAGCAGGCCCATGGTCAGCAGCACCCGGCTCATGGTGAGGTTTCCCCATTGATGGGTTCAGCGAGACTCGTCCAGCGCAGGCGGCAGTGGGCGCGTAACCCGGCGCTGTCTGCGGCGCGGCTGGTGCCCACCGTTTCACTTTCGCGACGCAGATTGCATTCTTCTACACTGGGCAGCCCGTGGCCTTGGGCTGCGATGAAATCGAGCAGGCGCGCGAGATCCTCTTCGTGCAGCAGCCCGAGTTCCAGCTCCATGTCACTTGCGCGCAGTTCAAACTGACCGGTATCCAGTGGGAACTCGGCTTCGTAGCGCTGTTGCGCCGCTATCCGGTATTCAAGATTGGGCAGGCCCAGTGTGGCGTCGGCCTGGCGCAGCGTTTCCACCCAATCCAGCCGGCGTTCAACGCCCATGATGCCCGCGGCCGCCAGTTCGCGAAAAAGCGGGTACTGTTCGGTGACGATTCTCTCGTCTTCATCAATGGCGAGATACCGCTCACTGGCCGCGCGAAAGCGCTGAAAGTTCTCGCGGTATTCACGCTCCGCCGCACGCCAGAACCAGTGACTGGTTCCAACCAGCAGTGACGACACCGCCAGACACAGTCCGAGCACCCCGGCTGCGCCGCGCAAGGTTCGCAGATCATCCCGTTGCACGGCTCACCCCTGTCACGATACGCAGCGTGAAGCTTCCCTCGGCGTGTTCCCCGTGCGGTGTGGTGGAACCGACGACATTCGCGTCAGGACGAAGATCGAGCGGATAGCTGCGCACGTCCACTCGGCGCACCCGTGGCAGCCTCCGTAGCCGTGCACAGAGGGCATCAACCGCCTCAATCGCCTGACGATAATCCTCCCCGAAACCCGGCAGGTGGGCTTCCAGCTCAAGCACCGTGAAGTAGGCGTCATCCGCCTCAGCCGTGACAGCATCCGCCATTTCCAATGCCTCAACCCTGAAATGCCGCTGCCAGCTGATCTTGTCCAGCATGACAGCCGGATGTTCGGCGAGTGCACTCCCCAGTCGCGCCAGATCTGGTACCGGACTCGCCTGCAATTCCCGTAACGTCCCCACAGCGGCCACTGCCGTGCGGATGGCTGCCGCATCCACCGGTGTTCTGGGCAGCGCCTCGTGCGCGAGAGCGGTGCGCTCCGTATAGAAAGCAGTCTTCTGCGCAGCCTCGCGCGCTTCCTGGCGCAGGCTGACGGCCTCGAAGAATCTGAGCGCGCTGAGACCTGCAGCACCCAGCACCATCAGCAGACTGGCAACCAGTGTGGCGTTGCGCAGACGGAACAGCCGGTGAAATCGTGTCTCCTCTTTTTGGGCGTACTGCACACGAGGTGGCGCCGCAAGCAGTAGCTGGGCGAAGAGGGTATCACTGGCCGCGCTGCCTGCACTGGCCGGCAGTCCGAGCTGCGCGGCGAGACCTGCCGTATCCACAAGGTAATAACGCTCGTGTTCGGTGTTGCGACATTGCTGCTCGAGCTCGTTGAGCAGAGGACCGTGACTGATGAGGTAGATGGCGAGCGGACCCTCGCGCGAGGCGAGGGCCAGGCTGTTGAGGTAACGCTTGAGCTTGGCCAGTTCTGCCAGCACGAAGTCTGCGTAAGGGAGGGCTCCGGCCCGTGGCAGGGGTGCAAGCCGGCTGATGCGCAGGTTGCCGTCGCGGAAGAATGTCTGGCGCAGGCCGCTGGCCTGCTGCACGCTGATGATCAGGACATTGCGTGCGTTTGCCCCAAGGCGCGGAATCAGGGCTGCGCTCACCAGGGGTAGCGAGTAGATTCCCGCCAGTGGCACCTGACACTCAGTGACTCTGGCGATCCACCCTGCAAGGGCCTCGGGGCGCGTCAATGCCGTGAGCAGCACCTGATCATCGCGTCGGCCCTCCCGCTCCCGTCCCAGATTGATGGCCTGGCAGTAGGGTGTGCCGCGAAACAAGCGCGCAAAGCGGCGTGCGAGGATGGCGCTGCGGTCTGTGCCGAATACATGCGGTACCGTGTCCTGGCGGTATTCCTCCTCGACCACATCAACCAGCACCTGCAGTGGATTGCCCGGTGCAAGACGCAGGTAGTTCCCGAAAGCGACCAGCCCAGCCGCGTCCGGCGAAAACTCATAGGCATGACGCAAGCTGCCCTGATCGCTCACGAACAGCAGCGCGCGCTCGGCACCAATCAGAAGGACCCTCGGATCACCCTTCAGCCAGCGCATGGGCAAGGCTCTGTTTCCGCACGCGGCATGGCTTCAGATCTCGATGCGTGTGAAAAGGTCATATACGGGACCGAGCACTGCGGACATGATCCACAGCACGACGAGGCCAAGCACCACGGTCAACACAGGCATGATGAGTGTCTGCAGTCGAATGACGGAGTCGCGCACGTCACGGGTGAAGAAATAGGTGACGTTGTCGAGCGCCTCATCGAGCGCGCCGGTGTTCTCACCCACCCGAAGCATACGGATCACCAACGGAGGAAAGAGCCCGGTGGCAGCAAAGCTTGCGCTGATGCCGCCGCCGTCTGCGATACGCCTGCCGGCCTCGCGCAGCGCCCTGCGGATGGCCAGGTTTCCCGCCACTTCCTCACCGGTCCTCAGGCATTCGAGGACCGTGATTCCCGAGGTATACATGATGGCAAACACGCTGCAGATGCGCGTGATGATGATCTTGCGCAACACGGGGCCAACCAGGGGCAGGCGGAGTTTCCAGGAATCGAAGTGATGGGCCGCCTCCGGACGGAACTTCAACGTGAGCGGCACGGCCGCCAGCAGGCCCAGCACCAGCAGCAACAGCCACAACCAGTGGGCGGCCAGGAAACCCGAGGTTGCGATGAGGGCGCGTGTCTGCAACGGTAGTGCCTCGCCCATGTTGCCGAGAAAGCTCACGAGCTGGGGCACCACCTGCAGCATCAGGAAGAGCAGGGCGCCAGTCACCACACTGGCGACGATCGCGGGATAGAGTAGCAGCTTGCGCGTGTAGGCAGCCTGTTCGTCCTGCCATTTGAGATTTTCCATGATCTTGCGCATCACCTCCGGCAGACGGCCACTCTGCTCACCTGCGCGTACCAGGCTCACGAAGACGGAATCAAACACGCCCGGGAAATCGCTCATGGCCTGGGACAGATTCTTGCCACCTTCGATGGACTCCACCATGGCCGCTGTCACCTGCCGCAAGCGCCGGTGATCCACGGTGTCACGCAAATCGGCTAGCGCCTCGACGATGGGTACGCCGGCCCGGATGAGCTGTTCCAGATGGAAACAGAGCGTAATGAGCTCAACCGTGCGAATTCCGCGATCTGCGAACAGCGAGTGAGCCGCACGTACCTGGCCATGGCTGATGAGGTCGAGGCCCCCCCGACCGAGTCGCACCTCCAGATCTGCTGGATTCAGCGCCTCGATGCGCCCGCGGACAGTGCGTCCGCGCTGATCGACGGCCTTGTATCGCCAGCTCTCCATCAGACTGCTGCGAGCGCCTTCATCAGCTGAGGCGCTCGGTCAGATCCACCACCCGGGACACTTCATCCAGCGAGGTAGTGCCATCGAGTACGCGCCGGATGGCCACTTCCGCGAGGGGGACAAAGCCCTTCGCGCAAGCGGCCTGTGTGAGCTCGCGCACCGTCGCGCCCCGCACAATCATTTCGTCGAGCGTATCGTCAAATTTGAGCAATTCCATGACCGCGACGCGCCCGCCATAGCCCTGGTGTTCGGCGTGACGGAATTCAGGGGCCACACGGTGGAGGGTCACCGGTGTGTCATCCTCCACACCGAGGAGCCGCCGTTCGAGTGGTGAGGGACTGTAGGCCTCACGGCATTCAGGCCTCAGGCGACGCACCAGGCGCTGCGCGAGAATGCCGATGACGTTGCCTGCCATGATTTCCGGGCGCACGCCCATGTCGATGAGCCGGGGAATCGCGCCCAAAGCCGAGTTGGCATGCAGGGTGGAGAACACCTGATGGCCAGTCATGGCCGCGCGGAAGGCCATGGCCGCCGTGTCCTCATCACGAATCTCACCCACCAGGATGATGTCGGGATCCTGGCGCAGCATCGAGCGCACACCACTTGCGAAGTCGAGTCGCACGGCTTCGTTCAGCGAGGTCTGGCGAATCATTCCCATGGGATATTCCACCGGATCTTCGAGAGTCATGATGTTGACCGTCTCGTTGTTCAGGTGGTTGAGCAGGCTGTAGAGCGTGGTGGTCTTGCCGCTGCCGGTGGGGCCCGTGACCAGCAGCAGGCCCTCCGGTCGGGCGACCATGATTTTCAACAGATGAAGCAGTTCGTCATCCAGCCCGAGACCCTCGATGGGCACGATACCTTTCTGCCGATCCAGCACGCGCAGCACGATATTCTCGCCATGGACGGTGGGAATGGTGGAGGCGCGAAAGTCGATCTGCCGTCCGGACAGCGACAGGGTGATGCGCCCATCCTGCGGTGCGCGTGTCTCCGCGATATCCATCCCGGACATGACCTTGAGGCGCACCGCAAGTGCGGACCAGTAGTTCTTGTGCAAGCTGCGGATTTGGCGCAGCACACCATCGATGCGGTAACGGAAGCGCAGGAAGCCTTCTTCCGGTTCGAAGTGAATGTCCGAGGCGCCGCGCTTGACCGCATCCGCGAGCAGCGCATTGACGAGCCGCACCACCGGCTGGCTGTATTCCTGGCTGTCGGCATCGAGACTCGCGTAGTCGATTTCCCCGGTCTCGATTTCCTGCAGGATGCCATCGACGGAGAGCTCGAAGCCGTAGAACTGATCGATCGATTTCTCGATCTCTGCCTCGCCGGCCATGAGCGGCACGATCTCGGCATCTGCTCCCATGAGCGCCGAGATCTGATCGAGCGCCACCACATTGAAGGGGTCTGCCATTGCGAGCGTGAGGCGATTGCGACTGGCCTCGTAGGTCAAGGGCAACAGATGAAAACGACGCGCCATGTCCTTGGGAATCAGCCGGATGGCTTCACCATCCACCACCACCTTGCCGAGATCGGCCTTCTGCTGCCCGAGCGCACCACCGAGCACATCCAGAATGACGGCCTCGGTCGCAAAGCCGAGACGCACCAGAATCTTGCCCAGATGATCGCGGTTACGCTTCTGTTCGGTGAGCGCGATCCGGATCTGGTCCTGGCTGACCACGCCTTTCTGGACCAGAAGTTCGCCGATGCGCAGCGCGCGCCTGGGGGTGCTCATGGGGAGGGCGTGTTCAGGAATCGGCCAGGGCCGCGATCCTCGCGGCGGCAATGTCAGCGGTGAACGCACTGTGCGGACCGCGCAGTGCCAGCGCCTTGCGGTAGAAGTCCAGTGCAGCCTTGCGCTGCCCGAGATGATCGAGGCTCACGGCAAGGTTGAAGGCATAGTCCGCGTTGCGAGGTTGGCCGGTGAACGCGGCGAAATAAGCCTGCTGTGCATCACCCCAGCGCGCTTCTCGCGCATGGAAGTTGCCGAGCGCAAAATGCAGATAGGGTGCATCCAGCCCCTTGTCGAGCAGCATCTTCACGCGGTTGGCCGTGGCATAGCGCCCCTGTCCCCCCTCCAGGAGGAACATGGCGGCGGTGGCCACGGGGTGATCCGGCGTCTGGGCCAGCACTCGCGCATAATGCGTATGCGCCTCGGCACTCTGGTTGGTGGCCAGTGCAATCGCGCCCAGACCGAGATGCGCATCGATCTGCTGCGGATGGCTGGCGAGCACGGCCGAATAGCCTTGTCTCGCCAGCGTGAAATCCCCGCGATCAAACGCCGCAAAGGCCGCCGCGAGGCGAGTCCCC
>JAURMM010000137.1 GCA_030830685.1 Gammaproteobacteria bacterium
TATCGCGAAGAAGGCCTGCTCGAGCGTGCACAAGCGCTGGCGCCGGTGCTGGAAGATGCCATCCACAGTCTGCGCGATGCCCCGCACGTGATTGATGTCCGCAACTACGGCATGGCGGCAGCCATCGAACTCGCGCCCCGACCCGAGGCACCCACCACGCGCGCGATGGAGGTTTTCCATCACTGCTTCGACCACGGCGCGCTGGTGCGCTACACCAGCGATATCATCGCGTTGGGCCCTGCGCTCATTGCCAGCGAAAGCCAGATTGCCGAGCTGGTGTCGCGTGTAGACACCGCCCTGCGCTACGTGGCCTGATCTCCCAGTCAACCAGCCGAGGATTTTCTGCATGCGATTCTGCCCGCAATGTGCCCAGCCCCTGCGCCGTCTCGAGCTCAGTGGAAAACTCCGCGATGTCTGCATGGACAATCGCTGCGGTTTCGTGAACTGGAACAACCCGGTGCCGGTGGTAGCGGGGATCGTGGAGTGGAACGACCACGTGATTCTGCTGCGCAACGTAGGCTGGCCTGCGACCTGGTATGGGCTCTGCACCGGCTTCCTGGAAGCGGGAGAGATGCCGGAAGAGGCCGTGGTGCGGGAGGTGAAGGAGGAAACCGGGCTGGACGGTACCCTGCAGTCCTATGTCGGCATGTACGAGTTTCATCGCCGCAATCAGCTGCTCATCTGCTATCACCTCACTGTCGAGTCGAACGAAGTGGTCTGCCCGCCCGACGAGATTGCGGATCACAAGTGGATTCACATCGAAAAGGTCCAGCCGTGGACGGCCGGGACAGGCCAGGCGCTGCGCGACTGGCTGCGCGGCCGTGGTATCGAACGCGAGATGCGCGAGTTCGGGGAAGTGAACGTCTGAGCGAAGCTCAGGCAGGCGGTGGGCGGGGATTTCCTGTGCGTGCCGGCGGCACCGGGTCCAGACCCGAGCCGCCCCAGGGATGGCAGCGCGCGATGCGCTTCAGGGAGAGCCAGCTGCCGCGCAATGCGCCGTGGTTCTCCAGCGCCTCAAGGCAGTATTCCGAGCAGGTGGGCAGATAGCGGCACCGGGGCCCGAGAAACGGTGAAAGGGCGTGGCGGTAAACCAGCACCAGCGCTCGCAGGGCGCGGGCCAGCATGGCTCAGGCGTGGGCCGCCGGCTCCTGCGACTGCCCGGCGAAATACTCAGGCTTGGCAAAACGCCGACTGCAGTAATAGCAGTCCACGCTGGGCTTGCCCTCGAAGCGGAGGTAAACGAGCGGATGGCCCAGGGCACCACCGCCGCCATCGCAGCCGGCTGTTTCGTCGGTTTCCTTGACCTTGATGATTTCCGTCGGTTTCATGGGATGTAGTCTCCGTCAGGCGCCGATCATGACCTGCCATATGATGTGGCCTATAGTAGCAGACACCCGAACCCCACAGCCGCCGGGCGGCGAAAGGATGAAGTCATGACCAAAGTCAGCCTGCAATCCACCTTCAAGATTTCACCGGACGAAGTCTGGAAACTGATCGGTCAGTTCAATGCCCTCCCCGACTGGCATCCGGCCGTGCAGAGCAGCCGTCTGGAAGACAATGGCCGCCTGCGGCGCCTGAACCTGATGGGCGGCGGCGAGATCATCGAACGCCTGGAAGTGATCGACGAAAAAGACCGCCTCTATCGTTACAGCATCGTCAGCGGGCCGCTGCCGGTGGCCAACTACACCGCCACCCTGCGAGTGCGGGATGATGGAAACGGCAATGCCGTGGTGGACTGGTCCAGCGAATTCGAGCCCGCCGGTGCGGCCGAGGCCGATGCAGTGAAAGCGGTGCAGGGCATCTATCAGGCTGGCTTCGACAGCCTGAAAAAGATGTTCGGTATGTAGGCCTGCGGCAGCAGCCGGCATGAGCGAACTACGGTATTCAGAGGATCACGTCTGGGTGATGGTGGACGAGGATGGTGTTGCCACGATCGGGGTCTCCGATTATGCCCAGGAGCAGCTGGGCGACATCGTGTATGTGCAGTTGCCCGATGTGGGCCGGGACTTCGAGCAGGGTGAAGACGCGGTGATGATCGAGTCGGTCAAGACCACCGGTGAAGTGAAGTGCCCGATCGCAGGCCGGGTGATTGAGGTCAACGAGACCCTGGCAGACGAACCCCAGCGCGTTAACGAGTCCTGCCGGGAAGACGGCTGGCTGTTCCGCATGGAGCCTGGTGACGAAACCCAGTTCGAAGATCTGATGGATACCGACGACTACGAGGATTTCGTCAGCGGCCTGGGCTGAGTCCTCGTTCGTAGTCTGCCAGCACATCGCGGATCTCCTCACCGAGATACATCTGCGGCGAGGAGGGTTCCTTGCCCTCCGCACGCTCGCGCCGACTGACCGCCTCACGGGCCTGCTCAAAGGCCTCTGCGAAAGAAAGCGTTCCGGCCAGCGCATCCCTGAAATAGGCCGCCCCGAAATACGTCCAGCGCCGCGCGTGTGCGCAACCGAATGAGGTGCGGTCATGGGCTGCCGCCGTGATAAGCAGCGTTTGCGGGCTTGCCACCGCGCTTGCGAACTGGCCCGAGTAGCACGCTGATACCACCACCACGCGCCAGCGAATCCTGGCCTCATCCAGCAACGTGCGCACATCCTCCGGGGTGAGCGGGTTGAGCCCTAGATCCCCCAGCTCCACCACAAACTCCCCGTCCTCTGCCCCATGCGAGGTGAGGAAGAGAAACAGGATGTCTTCGTCGCGCTGCATGCGGTCCGCCAGGCCCTTGAGCACCCAGGCAAGATTGGAGCGACTGGCCAAGGGATGGGAGTCGAGCGTCTGCGGGTTGTTGATGAGTGTGACGGTGCGGGATTCTGCCGCGTAGCGCTGGCCCAGGATGCGCGCGACCTGCTCTGCTTCGCGCTTGAATACATCCTGTCCGCCATAGCCCGCAAAAGACACCACGAAGAGTTCGCGCCGGCCCGGCACGCCGGGCGTTACTTCGGCCAGGGACGCGGCTGTCAGCGTGGGTTGCCGGTAATAGAGGGTTTCCACGTCGAGCGCGGCGACAGCCTGCGGGGAGTCTTCCCATAATGGGTAATCCGGCAACAGGTTGAGGTTGGCCTGCAGCGCCAGGGCGTAGAGCACTACAGCGAGGATCTGGGCAAGAGGTCGGCGCGCACGCGGCGCCATGGCCGGCGCAGTCCCGGCTTCGGACGGTGGCGTGGATACCGGTGCAAGCGTCCTCTGCCGCGTGCCAGCACGCAGAGCCACGGCAAAAATGGCCACTTGCCACAGCAGGAACAACCACCACAGCTGTGTCTGCAAGGTTTCTGCCGCATCTGCAGGTAACCTCGGCAGAACGAAGCCCATGAGATACCAGGCCAGCCAGATGACGATGTCTGCTGCCGCAAGACTCACCGCGAGTGGCAGGAAGGCGCAACGCACGCCCGGCAACAGCGTGATGAGGCCAAGCGTCGCCAGCCAGAAATAACTGCGCGCGGCCTCGGCCACCACACCCCAGGGTGCGAGCGTGGCCATGCCGGCTATTTCGGCGCGGTCCACAACCAATGCACAGGCCCAGCCCAGTGCCAGCAGGCACAGCAACTGATCAAGACTTGCGTGGGCCTGTGGCGTGCGCAGCAGGGCAAGGCGCAGGCCCTGCCAGAGGTTGGCCATGAACTGACGATGGATTGCGGGATTCACGGAATTCGGGCTCAATTGAAGCGTCATCATGCCCCACTTGAGCGTGCCTCGCATCCGGGGCGCGCAGGAACCGAATCATGCTCAGTCCTGTCGAACGTCGCGCCCTTCGTGCGCGAGCCCATCCGCTGAAACCCGTGGTACTGCTTGGTCAGCACGGTGTCACGCCGCCGGTCATCGCCGCCATTGAAGAAGCGCTGGCCGCACACGAACTCATCAAGGTGCGTCTGCGCGGCATCGAAAAAGAACAACGCGATGCCGCCATCACGGAACTTGCCGCCTCCCTGGGCGCCGAAGTCATCAATCTCATCGGGCACATCCTGACGCTCTTTCGCGCAGCACCGCCTGCCCCCGCGCCGAAGAAAGTGCCCGCCAAGAAGAAGGTGTCCAGCAAGAAACCCATGCGCAAGAAGTTTTCTGAACGTGAGCGTCCCATGGCCGAACGCGACAAAGCGCCTCGGTCCCGCACCCGGAGGGCGCCGCGATGAACGTCGATCTGCTGGTGCTGGGTGCGGGGCCCGGCGGCTATACCGCTGCGTTCCGCGCCGCTGATCTCGGCCTGCAGGTGGCACTGGTCGAACGGGACGCAGTGCTCGGTGGTGTGTGCCTCAATGTGGGCTGCATTCCCTCCAAGGCGCTGCTGCATGCAGCCAAGGTAATTGCTGATGCACGCGAGATGCAGGCGCACGGCATCAGTTTTGGCGAGCCCAGCATCGCGCTGGACAAGCTGCGAGGCTGGAAGCAGAAAGTAGTGGGGCAACTCACGGGCGGGCTGCAGGCTCTGGCCAAGCAGCGCAAGGTAGCGGTGGTCACGGGCAACGGATGTTTCACCGGCACGCACACCTTGCGTGTGCAAGGTGCCGGCGGCGATACAGACATCACGTTCAAATACGCCATCATCGCCGCGGGCTCTTCTCCGGTGCCGTTGCCGGGCGCGAGCGCCGAGGTGCTGGCGGATCCCAGAATTATGGATTCAACCGGAGCGCTGGCGCTGGCGGACATCCCCACGCGCCTCCTCGTGATCGGTGGTGGCATCATCGGCCTCGAGATGGCGACGGTGTATGCCGAGCTCGGCAGCGAAGTCACCGTGGTGGAACTCACCGACGGCATCATGCCGGGCGCCGATCGCGATTTGGTGAAACCGCTGGAGAAGCGCCTGCGCAACATTCTGAGTGCGATCCATGTAGGCACCCGCGTGACCGCGGTGGTGCCGGGCGCCAAAGGTGTGGAAGTGCACTTTGAGGGCAAAGGCGCTCCCGCAACCGGCGTCTTTGATCGCGTGCTGGTGTCGGTAGGTCGGCGCGCCAACAGTGCAGGTCTCGGACTGGACGCGCTGGGGATCCCCGTGGATGCGCGCGGGCTCATCGAAACCAACGCCGAGCGACGCACCTGTGTGCCGCACGTTTTTGCGATCGGCGACATCACCCACGGCCCCATGCTGGCGCACAAAGCCTCACATGAAGGCAAAGTCGCGGCGGAAGTGGCGGCCGGACTCAAGGTCGCCTTTGATGCGCGCGTGATTCCCTCCGTGGCATACACCGACCCCGAGGTCGCCTGGGTGGGACTGTCGGAGACCGAGGCCAAGGCGAAGAACATTCCCTGTGAGAAGGCCGTGTTCCCGTGGGCGGCCAACGGCCGTGCCCTCAGCATGGGGCGCGGCGAAGGCATGACCAAGCTGCTGTTCGACCCTGCGGACAAACGCATCATCGGGGCCGGCATCGTCGGCCCGAATGCTGGTGATCTGATCGCAGAAACCGCCCTGGCAATAGAAATGGGTGCGGATGCGGAAGACATTGGTCTCACCATCCATCCCCATCCGACACTTTCCGAAACGGTCGCCATGGCGGCCGAGATGTTCACCGGCTCCATCACCGATCTTTATGTGCCACGGAAAAAAGGCTGATTGCCCATGAAGACCCCTGCCACCCCTGCAACCCTGGAAGCCGAAGCACTCACCCAGGCCATGGGCGGGATCGCCGAGGAAACCCGCCGCTTTCTGGACAGCTACTGGCAGGGCCAGATTGCACGGACCGCGCAGTCACCGGATCCGCTCGGCGTGATGCCGGCACTCCAGGCGCTGCAGCAGCAGTGGTTGCAGCATCCGGGGATGGTGGCCAAGGCGCAGGCCGGCTTCATGCAGCAGTATCTGGAACTGTGGCAAAGCTTTGCCCAGCGTTTGTGGGGGCTTGCGCCTGTCCCGGTGGTAACCCCGGCACCGGGTGACAAGCGTTTCAAGGATCAGGAATGGCAGGCAAATCCGTTCTTCGATTTCGTGAAGCAGAGCTATCTCATCGCGGCCAACACCCTCGTGAAGATGGTGGCGGAGACACCCGGCATGGACGACAAGACCGCGCGCAAGGCGGCCTTCTATGTGCGGCAGTTTTCGGACGCACTCGCCCCCACCAATTTCATCGCGACCAATCCGGAAGTGCTGCGCACGACGCTCGAAAGCGGCGGCCGCAATCTCATCGAAGGCCTGAAACATCTGCTGGAGGATTTCGACCCCGCCACGGGCATGGTTAAGCCGCGGATGGTGGATGGCAGCGGTTTTGAACTGGGCCAGAACATCGCAGCCACGCCGGGCAAGGTCATCTACCGCAACGAGATGATGGAGCTGCTGCAGTTTGATCCCACCACGCCAACCGTGAGAAAGCGCCCGCTGCTGATCATGCCGCCGTGGATCAACAAGTTTTATGTGCTCGACCTGCAGCCGAAGAACTCCTTCATCCGTTGGGCGGTGAACCAGGGCCACACGGTGTTCGTGATCTCCTGGACCAATCCCGGGCAGGAAATGAAGGACAAGGATTTCGAGGACTATGTGTTCGCCGGCCCGCTCGCAGCCCTCGATGCCATCGAGAAGGCAACCGGCGAGACATCCATCAACATCATCGGCTACTGCATAGGCGGCACACTGCTCGGCGCGACGCTCGCCTGGCTGTGCGCACAAGGCGATACCCGCATCGCGAGCGCCACTTTCTTCACCGCCCTGCTCGATTTTTCTGATGTGGGTGATTTGGGCGTGTTCATCGACGAAGAGCAGTTGGGTGCACTGGAAGAGACCCTGCAGTCACGCGGTTATCTGGACGGCAGCGAGATGGCGGCCGCTTTCAATCTCATCAGGGCCAATGATCTGATCTGGTCCTTTGTGGTGAACAACTACCTGCTGGGCCGCGCGCCCGCAGCTTTTGATCTCCTGTTCTGGAACTCGGACTCCACACGCCTGCCGGCGAGGATGCTGATCACCTATCTGCGCAAGATGTACATGGAAAATGCCCTGCGCAAACCGGGCGGCATCAGTTTGCGCGGGGAGCCTGTTGATCTGGGTTGCGTGGATATTCCGACCTGTTTCGTTTCAGCCGTGGAAGACCACATAGCGCCCTGGAAATCGACCTTCCTGGGTGCGCAGGCGCTTTCCAGCGATGTGCATTTCATCCTGGGTAAGGCGGGACACGTGGCGGGCATCATCAACCCACCGGGGCCCAAGGCCTATGACCATTTCACGGGCCCGAGCATTCATGGCCAGACGCCGGAGGAGTGGTCTGCCAAGGCGAAGCTACAGACGGGCTCCTGGTGGGAAGCCTGGGACAAGTGGGTGGCGCAGTACGCGGGCGGAGAAGTGCCCGCACGGCACCCGGGCAACGGGCGCCTGACCCCGCTGGGCGATGCACCCGGAACCTATGTGCGGATCCGCGCGGCGGACCAAGCCTGACTGTTCTGCATGGCCACTCGCCGCGGCATAGGCTAGACTGCGCACGCCCGCCACGGCACCCGGAGAGGTGGCAGAGTGGTCGAATGCGGCTGACTCGAAATCAGTTATAGGTTTACGCCTATCGGGGGTTCGAATCCCTCCCTCTCCGCCAAATCAAGAAGGCCCCCTCGCGGGGCCTTTTTTGATTTGCGGACAGGATCGCGGATGAGAACCCCTCGGTTCGACCGATTCGCAGAGCGAATCGGGACGCACGCAGTGCGCCCCGCAGGGGCGAGAAAACGCATCAGCGTTTTCGAGTCAATCCCTCCCTCTCCGCCACTACTTCATTAGAATCAATGCGTTAACCGCGCATTTCTCGCACACCCAGCATCTCACCCATCATACGAAAAGCGACAGGCGTTGTGGCTCGTAGACGTCGACGCATATGAGTCCTCCCGAGTTCCCACCCTGCCAGAACTGCGGCGCGGTACTCATCCGTGAGCACTCCGGTCAGGACGCGGCAGCCAGGGTCGAACTTGTTCGGGATGCCCGAGGCTTGTGGCTGACTTGCCCAAAATGCAGGATACCCAACGACGTCTTGGACTGGCCGCTTATTCTGTGGGAGCGGCTCGGCCCACGAGGCAATAAGTTAGACTAGGCGCGCTGATAATTGCCATTTCCATCAGGGAGGATGCATGCAATTAACGTCATTTGAGGTGAAAGTTAAGGTCCGGAACGGTCGTTAGGTGCGACACGTTATAAAAGTGCCCGGCGATGATTACATCAACCCGCAGCGCATCGTGCTGCTGCGCGCACGGGCCGAATGAATTAACTAAGTGCGTGCGCCTACGCCGTCGAGCGCAGGACAGTGCTTTTTTGGAGAGGCCGTCATGAAGACAGGAGGCCGGCAGGCAGGCACACCCAACAAGCGTACAGCCGAGCTCACTGAGCGCCTGGCCGAGCTGGGCTGTGACCCCTTGGAAGGGTTGGCACGGATTGCTGCCGACCCCAGCACCGAGCCTGGTCTGCGGGTGAAGATATACGCGGACCTTTTGCCGTTCGTTTACCCGAAACGAAAGTCTGTCGAGTTGGGCGCGGAGGGTGCCAGCGAACTCAGAATCTCGTGGGCGGGGTCTAAATAGTCGTACTTTCGAGGGCGATGAGTTCGGCCTCGGCAAGGGTCGCACGGCCGCAGCAGGGCTTCACTACGCAGCCAGCCACGCACGGACAGAACGCCAACGAGGGCCAAGGACGCGAGGCACCACGGGCACCAGGCCTTGATCTCGTGCCAGGTGATCGAGGTGAGATAGGCGCTGATGGCGAACCCGATCGTTGCCACCACGGGCAGTGCCGCGACGCCCGCCCGACGCTTGGGCCACACGCAAAGCCCGAGCAGCAGCACGTAGGTCGCGGCCCCCCAGGCTGCCACGGGATAGCCCCAGAGCACGGACCAGGGGCTCTGCTGCACCCGATCGCAACCACCGCCTGCGACACATCCGGGCAGGCCATCGGTCTGGTGATTGGCCAGCAGATAGAGCGAGAGCATCAAGCCCAGCCCGGCCAGAATGGCGGAAATCCGGTCCGCCTGTGGAGTCTACGTGTGCCCTCGCGTCGGGAACAGCGACCCGAATGCCATTCTTGGATAGGATCGGGCCAAGCTTGCTGGCCCGGGGCAGCCTTGCGAGTGAGCGCCGTGTGCCGGTCATCGGTCAGAGGCGGGCACGTTTCAGACACCAGGCGGGCTGGGGCCGGCTCCCGCCTGGTGACCTCAATTGGGCGGGGCATTCCCGACGTAGAGGGCGCCGATAACGGTGTTGTTCTCGAGAATCGGCCGGTAGATTGAATCGAAATTGCTGCCGAAAAGAGTCACCGTGCCGCAGTAAGGGCTCCCCCCAGTCAGGGCAGTCCAGGCATCACCATAGCGCGTCAGAGTGGTTCCAACCGCGACTTGCCGACTGCGCGGGACCCCGTCTGGAACGCTGGTCACGACGCGAATGAAGTCGCCATCGGGGTTTGCCACGAAGATGGTCGACACGTCGGTCTTGTGGCGGGCTTCCAGAAGACGCTCATTCCCATTCGTCACAGCGTTGCCGTAGGCCAGTATCCCCGCGGGATCCTTGAGTGCGGGCGCGCCCAACTTCTCGAGATAGGTCTGCCAGCGGTCCACCTGCTTGTTGAGCCCGACGCAGAACCCGGGCTCTGCGGCCCAAGCATTGCTGGCGATCGACAGGAAAGACAGTATCCACGCGCCAGAAAAAGTGGGTTTTTTCATTGTTCGGGGCCCATTATTGTGAGTCTCCTGAGGATAGTAGTGGCGGGCCACTGGGACCAAGGCTCTCTCACATTTTTTGTGACGCTGTTCGCGTTTCCGGGGGAGGCGGGTACGCATTGTCGCAGAAACCCGGACTTGATTCACCTACGTATCCGGTCAGGCTGCAGGAAGCTGCTCCGGTGACCAACCCTCGCGGTCCAAGACAAAACGCTCAATACGATTGAGCGTTGTGCCTGCGGGCTTCGTATACGTCGATCTGCGCGGGCGTGACCTGGGCACGGCGGTGCGAGAGATGCAGAAAGCCGTGCCTGAGCAGGTAAAATTACCGCCCGGCTAGTCGGTATCGTGGTCTGGGCAGTTCGAGTTTCTGGAGCGCGCTGCCGCCAAGCTCAAGCTGGTGGTGCCGTTCACGCTGCTCATCATCTTTGTTCTGCTCTACCTGACCTTCAAGCACTTTGGGGAGGCGCTGCTGTTGATGGCGACGCTGCCTTTTGCCTTGGTCGGCGGCATCTGGCTGCTGTACGCCTTGGGATACAACCTGTCGGTAGCCGGCGTCGTGGGCTTTATTGCGTTGGCTGGAGTGGCGGCGGAATTTGGCGTGATCATGCTGCTCTACCTCAAGCACGCGTGGATGGCGCGGATTGATCAGAACCACACCAGAGACGCCGATCTACTGGACGCGATCCGCGAAGGGGCGGTGCTGCGCGTGCGGCCCAAGGCGATGACGGTCGCCGTAATCCTGGCTGGCCTGTTACCCATCATGAGGGGCGGTGGCACCGGCAGCGAGGTCATGCAACGCATAGCGGCCCCCATGGTGGGCGGGATGATCACCGCACCGCTGCTTTCGATGTTTGTGATCCCGGCAGCCTACTATCTTATGCGTCGACACACGCGCGCACCGTCGCACTCCGCTCATTCAAGTGCCGAGCAAGCTTGAGGACAACCACCGGTCTCTGGATTGGCCAGAGGCCGGTGCTCCCATAAACTGGACATCAGCACCATCCTCAACCCCGATGACCCACAGACAGCATCACGCAGAGGAGCCAGCACTTGAGCCACGAGAGCCGCCGTAGCAACCCGGTGTCCCCGATGAATGCCGAACTGACGGCGTTATTTGAACGACTTCTGCGCGAGAGCGGTTCGGTGGAAAGCACCGAATGGGACGCCACCGACAGCCGGCTCGGCCCGGCGGCCTACCACGACCCGGCGATTCTGGAACTGGAGAAATTGAAAATTTTTCGCCGCTTGCCGCTGTGCCTGGGTTACGCGGACCAGCTGCGTGAACCCGGCAGTGTGTTGGCCCGCGACCTGCTGGGACTACCCTTGCTCATCACCCGTGATCGTTCGGGCGAAGTCCATGTGTTATTGAATGTCTGCCGCCATCGCGGGGCGCGAATGGTGAAAGACGAAAACGAGCTTTGTCGCCTCAACAGTTTGTCCTGCCCTTATCACGCCTGGACCTATGAGCTGAACGGCGCCTTGCGCGGGGTGCCGACACCCATCGCATTTCCGCGCCTCGATAAGGGCACCAGCGGCTTGCGCAAATTGCCGTCGGTGGTCCGCCACGGCTTCATATGGGCCATTCTCGACCCCGATCAGACCGGCATCGACGTGGCGGGATTCCTGGGCGGGATCGATGACGATCTCGCCACGCTGGGTCTCGGCGAACACTATTTCTTTCGCCAGCGCGTGCAGCGCCGGGCGACCAACTGGAAGTTGATGCTGGATGCGTTTCAGGAGACTTATCACATCAAGAAGCTACACGCCCAGACCATCGCGCCTTTCTTCACTGAAGTGAATCCAGCGAGTGAGGCTGTGGGCTTGCACACGCGAATTCTGGTCGGTCGCGATCGGTTGGCGGACGCAGAACACTTACCGCCGTCTCAATGGGATCTCAGGCGGCATGCCACGCTGACCCATGTCATTTTTCCGAACAGCCTGCTGATCTACCACCCGGATTCCACCAGCCATATGGGCATGTTCCCCATCGGGCCGAACGAAATCATTTTCGTGCACACGATGTTCATCCCGGAGGATGCCAAGACCGAGAAGCAAATTGCACATTGGGAGCGAAACTTCGCGATGATAGATGGCGGTGTATTCAGTGCCGAAGATCTCTTCATCTCGGAACAGATTCAAATCGGCGTGGCTTGCGGCGCAAATGACACGCTCGTGTTTGGCCGGCAAGAGCATAATCTGCGACGTTTTCACGAGAATGTCCGCGCGATGATAGGAGGCAGCGAGTAGAGACGCCTTGGCGCTGAGTACCGCGACCCTGAAAGGGACCTACTCTTTGGCAGTCCAAGCAGCCGTCTCAACTGTACCTGGCACTTTTGCGCCCGAGGCTCATGCCGGCTTCGTCACTACGACGGTCGCGGCAATATCTGGCTCAAGAAACCCTCCGCCCTCAATGGAGCATGGACTGAACGAGGTTCGACCGGCACCTATCCCATCGACAACGACTGTGTCGGGATCGTCACCTATCCTGGACCGACGATATTCCAGTATTTCGTGGCGCCTGATGGAAGCAGCCTGACGTTCGTGAAGATCGCGGGCTACATCGCTGCTGAATTTTTTGATACACCGGATTGTCTGAGTTCCACTGCGTTCCGGGTGTCGAAGCAGGCCCTGATGCGACCGCCTCCGGTCTGAGAAGCGCCCAATGTCAGTGACGGGGCGTCACGCCTCCTGCGTCGCCGGTATATCGGACGAGCCACTATCAAGCATGCGTGGGGCCATGGGGACTCCAAGAAACGCAGTAGACATGTACTGCGAAGGGATGCGGTATGAGCATGGTAAAAGCCGACCGGAAGACCCCGAGGAAGCAAAGATGTGGTGCCGAAAGGCCGCACAACTTCGAGGAGCTCGAAATCAGCGAGGTTTGAACTGGCCCCCACCGCCCCCACCGGGCGTCACGACGGAATCTTCCATTCGATCACCTCGGGTTGAGCTGCAAGGCCTGAATGATCCCGGGCTCGACCTGACACCCGGGGCA
>JAURMM010000138.1 GCA_030830685.1 Gammaproteobacteria bacterium
GATCTGAAAGTGGTCCTGATGTCTGCCACGATCGAGGCCGAACGCTTCCAGCGGTTTTTTCATGAGGCCGCGATTGTGGAGATACCCGGTGCCACCCATCCGGTGGAAGTGCGCTATCGAGCCACCGGAAACGAACTTGAAGGAGGAGGCGGGCTCTACGACGGTATCGTCTCGGCGCTGCAGGAACTGGATGAGGAGGCCCGCGGGGACGTCCTCGTGTTCCTGCCGGGCGAACGCGAAATCAATGAGGCGGCGGATGTCATCCGAGGTGCTCAGCTGCCGGGCACCGAGGTCTTGCCACTCTATGCCCGTCTGGCAATCACCGAGCAGCAACGCGTGTTCCAGCCGCATACGCGGCGTCACATCGTTCTGTCCACCAACGTCGCCGAGACCTCGGTGACAGTGCCTGGCGTGCGCCACGTCATCGACAGTGGACTTGCCCGGATCGCAAGTTACAGCGCGCGCAGCAAGCTGCAGCGCCTGCCCGTCTCCCGCATCTCGCAGGCGAGCGCGGATCAACGCAAAGGGCGCTGCGGTCGCGAGCGGGCGGGCATCTGCATCCGCCTCTACAGCGAAGCCCAGCTATTGCGCGGCCCGCGCTATACAGAGCCCGAACTGCAGCGCTCCAATCTTGCCGGTGTCATCCTGCGGCTTGCCGATCTGGGGCTAGGGCGCCTGGAAGATTTCCCCTTGCTCGACCCGCCGCGTCATACCGCGATCAGCGACGGCTACCAGTTGCTCAGGGAGCTCGGTGCACTCGATGCAGAGCGGCGGCTTCAGCCTCTGGGACGACGACTCGCACGCCTGCCACTTGATCCAAGACTTGCGCGCATGGTGCTCGCGGCGAGGGATTACGGCTGTCTGCCCGAGGTGCTGGTGATAGTCAGTGCGCTCAGCGCGGGTGATCCGCGCGAGCGGCCGGATGATGCGCGTCAGGCGGCCGACCTCGCCCATGCCGCGTTCCTGGATCATCGCTCCGATTTCATGTGGTTCGTGAATGCGTGGCAGGCGCTCCAGCGGGAGATGCTGCCGCTGTCCCGACGCCAGCAGCAGGCCTGGTGCCGGGCGCACTTCTGGTCCTGGCGTCGGGTTCGCGAATGGATGGACATCCACGCGGAACTGGTGTCCCGCCTGAAACCGAAACCCCAGGCGGAGCCTGCGCCCTATCGCGCGATTCATCAGGCACTGCTCACGGGGCTGCTGACCAGGATTGCGCGCTGGGAGAACAAGAGCGAATACATCGGCTGTCGCCAGCAGCGTATGCGGCTGCACCCCTCTTCGGGGGTCCGCAGCAAGCCACCCAAGTGGATCGTGGCGGGGGAGATTGTCGAGACCACCCAGACCTATGCCAGGCAGGTTGCGAAGATCGATCCCAAGTGGGTCTCCCAGGTGGGTGGAGGGCTGATCAAGCGCAGCTACAGTCCTCCGATCTGGGACCAGACGCGGGGCGAGGCGTATGTGCTGGAGGAGCAGGCCTTGCACGGACTGATCCTGGCATCCGGGCGCCGTGTAGCCCTGCAGACCCTTGATCCGGTGGAGGCGCATGAGGTTTTCATCCGGCATGCCTTGCTCAAGGGCGAGCTTGGTGCCAGCCCATCATTCCTCGATCGCAATCTGGTGCTGGTTGCCCGTGTGCTGGCTGCGGAAGCGCGCGCCCGGCGGCGTGACCTGCTGGCCGAGGAGAGCAGCCTGCTGGATTTCTATCGCACCCGCATTCCTTCCGAAGTGGCCACCCGGCGTCAGTTGCTGCAATGGCTGCGAGAAGACCCGGAACGCGAATTCGCACTCGGCATGAGCGAAGCGGTGGTGACCCGGGCCGGGATCGATCACATCACGACCTATCTCTTTCCGGATGCTCTGGAGATGCACGGGCGCTGCTTCCCATTGCAATACCGTTATGCGCCAGGTGAGGAAGACGACGGCGTCACGGTTGAGATTCCGCTGGCAGTGCTCGCACAAATCCCACCACCTCCGCTGGACCGTCTGGTGCCCGGATTGCTGACTGAGAAGATCTCCCACCTCATTCGGCGACTGCCAAAGGAGCGTCGTCGATTTCTCTCGCCCGTCAATGAGTTCGCACCAGCCCTCACGGCCGCGATTGAGGGCCTGCCCGGAAGCCTGATCGAGGCGCTCCAAGTGGCCGTTCAACGCATCACAGGGGTGCTGATTCCCCGGGGAGAATGGAATCTGCAGGACCTGCCCCCGCACCTGTGCATGCGGGTGACCCTGCTGGATGAGCAGCAGGCCGAACTGGCCAGCACGCGCGATCTGACCGGATTTCTGGAATCCCAGCGCGGCCGTTTGACGGACGCCTTCGGTGCGCTGCCCTGGCAATTGCCGGAGAGCAGCGCCCGGCAGTGGGTATTCGGAGAGTTGCCGGAGGAGATCGTCCACAGGGTCGGGGGTGTCTCCATCCACGGCTACCCCGCGCTGAATGATCTGGGTGATGAGGTTTCAGTGCAGGTTTTCAGTCTGGCCGAGGAGGCCGCCCTGGCCCATCGCCAAGGCGTGCTGCGCCTCTTGCAGCATGCCTTGGCAGGGGAATGCAAACGCTTGCGCAAGGAAATTTCGGCGCTGTCATTGCTGGAGCTTCAAGCCCTGCGCGCCGGACTGAAAATCAGGTTGAGTGAAGAACTCTTTCAGGCAAGTTTTGAAACGGCCCTCGGTACGGCACCCTTGTCACGCAGCGAGGAGGCGTTTGCCCGGATCTGCGACTCGGTCGCCCGCAAGCTCTTTACCGCGTTGCGGGCGCAGGCGGCCATGCTGGAGACACTGCTACCGCGCGTGGTTTCCCTGGCGACCGAAAAACTTTCAAGTACCGAATCGCGCTGGCCTGAAGTTGCGACCGAAGTCAGGCAGCAGCTCGGGGCGATGTTCGCCCCAGGGTTCCTGTTCCGTGAGCCTGGCGTTCTTGTCCACTATCCGCGATATCTGGAAGCACTGCGGATTCGCCTCGCGCGCCTTGAGGAAAACCCAGCCTGGGATCGGCAACAACGCACCATTCTGGCGGAAGTCGAGGAGCGGGTCGCGGCGGATGCACCCACGCCGCCGCGCCCCGTGCGAGATCGTCTGGCTTTTCTGCTTCACGAGCTTCGTGTTGCGCTTTTTGCGCCAACCCTCAAAACTGCAGAGAAAGTTTCGCCCCAGCGTATCGGGGCATTTCTTGCGAGCGCCCTAGAGGCGCATTGAGATTTCATGGAACACGATTCGGCAATCTTCTCCATTTTCGTGGTTTTCGCCGGTGCTGCCGTGCTTGCCACTGCGGCGCTCTATGCGCGTCAGGCGATCATCGTGGCCTATATTGCCGTTGGCGTGCTGCTGGGGCCTGCCGGCTTCGCGCTGGTTGAAGATACTGCCTGGCTGGATGAGGTTTCCGAGATCGGGATTGTGTTTCTGCTCTATCTGCTGGGCCTCAACATGGTGCCACGCCAGCTCCTGCAGATGTTCCGCGCCGCCACCCGCGTCACCCTGCTGAGCTCTCTGGTGTTCATGCTGATTGGTATCGCACTGGCTTTTGCGTTCGGTTTCCGCGGCTGGGAGGCAACGGTGATCGGCGCGGCCATGATGTTCTCCAGCACGATCATCGGCCTGAAGCTGCTGCCCACCACGGCTCTGCATCACCAGCATACGGGGCAGATCATGATCAGCGTGCTGCTGCTGCAGGATCTCATCGCTATCGTGGTGCTGTTGCTGCTACAGGGCAGTGCAGGTGAGCGTGGGTTCTCTGATTTTGCCCGTCAGCTGCTGGCCTTGCCCATTGTGGTGCTCGTTGCCTATGCCTGCGAACACTGGATTCTGGAGCCGCTGATGGTGCGCTTTGACCGCATTCAGGAATACATGTTCCTGCTGGTCATTGCCTGGTGCTTGACGATGGCCGAGCTTGCGCGCGTTGCGGGTCTGTCCCTCGAGATAGGCGCGTTCGTGGCGGGAGTGGCGCTCGCCAATTGCCCTGCTGGACAGTTCATCGCGGATAGCTTGCGGCCTTTGCGCGATTTCTTCCTCATCCTGTTCTTCTTCTCGGTAGGAGCAGCGCTCGACCCGGCACATCTGTCGGGCATCTTCCTGCCGGCAGGTATTCTGGCTACCGTCATGCTGCTGCTGAAGCCTATGGTTTTCCGTCGGCTGCTTCGATGGCAAGGCGAGCCTGACAAGATTGCCCGCGAAGCTGGGACTCGCCTCGGTCAGATCAGCGAGTTCAGCCTGCTGGTGGCAGTGCTTGCCGCCCAGGTGGGGGCGCTCAGCGCGCGCGGCTCCAGCCTGGTCCAGCTCACCACGGTGATCACCTTTGTCGTGTCGAGCTACTACATCGTGATGTTCCTGCCGAGCCCCATGGCCATCAGCGACAAACTGCGGCAGGATTGAGCCGACATGCTGCACACTTTCGAAAGTCTCATCCGCGCCAGCGGCGAAGCCCTGGTGGAAATTTTTCTCCCTCTGCGCGAGCGCGTGCAGGGGCAGGGTGCCGCTCGCCGGTCCCAACTGGCGCAGCTCCTCGGGGTGAACGAAGCCCAGCTGGTCTGCGGTGTGGGCTTCAACCCGAATTTTCTTCGCGTTCGCGACCTGGGGCGTTTCCTCGGTTACCCGACCTCGGAGAACCTCATCAACGACCGCAATTTTCTGTTCATCCACGATCGCTATCGCGAGCTTTCGGTCAACGATGTGGTGGAGGTCTATGCAGCGCTTGGATCCTTGATGGAGATTCCGGAGGGGGCCGCAGACCTCGTAATCTCGCGACTCGCCAGCCTTGAAGCTCAGGTGGAGGAAACCATCAATCCGGTGCTCATCAATGGGTACAAGCTGGAGGTGTTGCGGATCTACCAGAACCGCCTGGCTACTCCGGCGCTGGTGAATGCGC
>JAURMM010000139.1 GCA_030830685.1 Gammaproteobacteria bacterium
AGCTCCATCCAGTCTTCACCGCTCATCGCACGCCAGGCAGCCCACCTCAGTGTCTTCCAGCGCACGCCGCAGTATGCAATTCCGGCCTGGAATCGCGCGCTTTCCGATGACGAGATGCGCCAGATTCAGGAAACCTACGAAGAGATCCGGCGTATTGCTCTCAAGACGGAAGGCGGGGTGCCTTATGAAGGGCCGGAGCATGGCGCAAAGGAGGCCAGCCCCGAGTCCCTGGAGCAGCAACTCGAATTCGCCTGGGCGCGCGGCGGTTATCTCATGCTGGCGGCCTATCCCGATCTGCTCACCGATCTGGAGTCCAACCGTATCGTCAGTGATTGGGTGAAGGAAAAGATCCGCCCGCGTATCAAGGATCCGGAGACGGCGCGCAAGCTGATGCCCGAGTATCCCTTGGGCGCGAAGCGCCTCTGCGTGGATACGGACTACTACGAAACCTTCAACCGCGACAATGTGACCTTGGTCGATCTGCGTGAATCCGGCATCGCCACTTTCACGGAACGCGGTATACGGCTTGAGAACGGCAAGGAACATGAGCTGGACGCGATCGTCTTCGCAACCGGCTTTGATGCCATGACCGGCGCCCTGATGGCGGTGGACATTCGCGGCCGAGGAGGGCTTTCACTGCGTGAAAAATGGCGTGAAGGCACTCGCAACTACCTGGGGCTGACAGTTGCCGGTTTTCCCCACTTCTTCATGATCACAGGACCCGGCAGTCCTTCGGTGCTGTACAACATGGTGGCCACCATCGAGCAGAACGTCGATTTCATCGTCGATGCCATCGAGTACCTGACAGAGCACGGCCTCTCGAGCATCGAGCCCAAGCCTCGTGAGGAGCAGGCATGGACGCGGTATGTGGACTGGATAGCCCAGCAGACCATCTATACCAAGGTGAAGTCCTGGTATACCGGCCAGAACGTGGAGGGCAAGCCAGTGGGCTTCATGCCTTACGCCGGTGGCGGGCTCACGTATCTGGAATTCGTGCGCCAGGCGGTGGAGAAGGGATATCGCGGTTTCACGCTCGCCAGCTGACGCGCTGGCTAATGCGCGGGGCCTCCCGCGTTCAATGACACCTTGCGCACCAGCGGCATCAGTATCAGTGAGACGAGGAACAGCATTCCAAGATTCTGGAACATCTGATTGAAGGTGATGAGGTCGGCTTCGCGCCAGGCGAGCTGGGTGAGGCGCGCAATGCCGCTCAGATCGGGTGCCGGGAGCATGTGCGTCGAGTCCAGCGTGGAGAAGAACTCAAGCGCGCGCTGTGTCTCAGGACTGGTTCCCGTCACGCTCTCGCGCAGCTGACCGTAATTCTCCTTCTGCAGTCGCAGAATCATCGTGTTCGAGATCGCCAGCCCGATTGCGCCGCCCAGGTTCCGCATCAGGTTGAACAACCCACTCGCATTGGGCACCTCCAGTGGGGGCAGGGTGCCAAGTGCCAGCGCGTTGATCGGCAGGAAGATGAACATCATCGAGAATCCGCGCACAGCCTGGGGCAGGAAGAACTGCCAGTATCCCCAGTCGAAGTTCATCATGCCTCCCATCCAGGAGCCGAGGCCATAGAGTCCAAGGCCAAGCGTGAGCATCACCCGGGAATCCAGCCAACGGGCGGCGGCGCCTGCTACCATCGCCGACAAAAACTGGAACATTCCCGTCACCACCAGGTACTGGCCTATCTGCAGGCTGTTCAGGCCTTTCACTGCACCAAGATAGATGGGGACCAGATAGAGCACGGTGTACATGCCGATGCCGAACACGAAGCTGTAGGTGCAGCCGATCGCAAAATTGAGATTGCGGAACGCGCGCAGATCAACCACCGGATGGGCAGTCGTGAAGGCCCGCGCCACCATCGCAATGGCAGCACACAGCGCAAGGCATGAGAAAAAGACGATCTCGAGACTTTCAAACCACTGTTTGCGTACACCTTCTTCCAGCACGAACTGCAGTGATCCAAGGAACAGGGAGATGAACAAGATCCCCGGCACATCCGCATTGCGCAGCAGCGCCCAGCGCGGCTTGTCCACATGCACGAACACGAAGCTGCACAGGGCGACCAGCAGGCCCGGCACCAGGTTCACCAGAAACAGAGCCTGCCAGGACCAGGTTTCGGTGAGATAGCCGCCCAGCACGGGCCCGGCCGTGGGCGCCATGGTCACTACCAGGCCCGCCACCGCAGTGACGGGTGTCTGGAGTCGTGGTGGAAACATCACGTAGATCACCGAGAACACGGTCGGAATCATCACGCCCCCGAAAATCCCCTGTAGCACGCGGGCAACGATCATGGTGGGGAGGTCGGTTGCCAGTGCACACAGCAGGCTGGTGACAGTGAAACCAGCGGCCCCAAGCGTGAAGAGATAGCGGGTGGAGAGAACTGATGCGAGCCAGCCGCTGAGGGGAATGACCACGACTTCCGCGATCAGGTAGGAGGTCGTCACCCAGGTGATCTCGTCGCGGGTCGCCGAGAGTCCAGCCTGGATCTGTTGCAGCGAGCTCGAGACGATCTGGATATCCAGGATCGCCATGAACACCCCGAAGATCATCCCGGCGAAACCGATCCAGTCCCCGGGCGAAAGCGTGCGTGCGTCGGGCGTATCGCCTCCGGTCATCGGGCTCAGCGCACGCGGACGCGGGCAGTGACGGACATGCCGGGCTTCAGACCCTGTAGCGAGGTTCCCTCTGCAAACGCTATCTTCACAGGCACCCTGCGCACGATCTTGGTGAAATTGCCGGTGGCGTTTTCGGGCGGCAGGATGCTGAACTCGGCGCCGCTGGCGGGTGCGGCACTGGCCACCACCCCGCGATACCTGGCCCGCTCAAAGGCATCGATCTCGATGTCGACGGGATGCCCGACGTGCATGTCTTCCAGCTGCGTTTCCTTGAAGTTGGCCTCCACAAACAGATCGCCCTCAGGCACCAGGTACGCCAGCAAGGAACCAGGCTGCACCAACTGACCCAGTTGTACATGCCGCTGGGCGAGAGTCCCGGAGACCGGGGCATGGATGCGCGTGCGCGCGAGGTCTATTCGCGCGATATCGAGGGTCGCTTGAGCGACTGCGATGGCCGCCTCGCTTTCCCGCAGGCGTACCGTGATGGCCTCGGCCTGCCGCTCGGCCTCTGCATGCATCGCGCGGGCCTCGGCGAGACGGGCATCGGCCTGGGACACGGAGGCCTCGGCGTTGTCGCGCGCCTGCAAAGAGGTCGCTCCATCAGTCGCAAGATCTTTCTGGCGGGCAAAATCCCGACCGCTGCGCCGGACCTCCGCCTCCGTCAGGCGCACGGCGGCAACCCGCTGGGCGACACGGGCTGCCTGTACTGCCAATTCCGCGGCCAGACTCTCGCGCTGCGCGCGCGCAGCCTGGACTGCCGCTTCCCCGTGCTGGACTCGGGCCTGATAGTCACTGTCATCTATCACCAGCAGGAGATCGCCTGCCTTCACCGGCTGGTTGTCGCTGAAATGGATTTCCCGGATGTAGCCGGCTACGCGTGGACTCACCTGCGCCATGTGGGTACGCAGATAGGCGTTGTCCGTCGTCTCATAGGGTCGCACCTCACACAACCAGTAATCGGTTGCGAGATAAGTGCCGCCGAACAGCACTGCGAGCACGCAGACCGTGCTCAGGAGACGGCGGACCAGTGCGCGTCTTGGTGTGCCTTGAGCTAAACCCATCGGTGTAGAATAATCACCGTCATGGCGCGATGCAACACACCGGGACGGACCCATGGCCAGACTCAGTGACGACAAGCGTGAGGCCATCCTCGCGGCCGCCGTTCGCATGTTTTCCGAGCATGGCTACAGCAAGGTCACCATGACCGACATTGCCGAAGGGGCGCCGGTGTCCAAGCCCACGCTCTACAACTATTTTGCCGACAAGCAGTCCCTGTTCGGCGCCGTGGTCGAGCATCAGTGCAGGACCTTGCTGGCCGATCGCGCGACGCTGAAGCGTCCCCGGCAGGGTGTGCGCGAAGAGCTCACGCGCCTCGCCGAGTCTTTCGTTGATGTGCTGTATGACCCGGCGTCGGTCCAACTCTTCCGTCTCGTCATTTCCGAGCAGGCTGCATTTCCCGAACTGGGCCAGATGGTGGTGGCTAGCGGTGCAGAACCTGTTCTGCGCAGTGTGGCTGCCGCGTTGCGTGACATGGACCAGTCTCGTGCGCTTGCCATCGATGACCCCGACCAGTCTGCGCGCCTTTTGCTGGGCATGCTGTCGGGGGACGAACACTTGCGCTGCCTGGCCGGCGTGAAAGCCGGACTCTCCCGCAAGGAGAAGAAACATCTGGTGGAGAATGCCGTCGAGTTCTTTCTTCGCGCCCATGCCGTCAAGGGTTGATCAGCTGCGGGTTGCGTCGCTCGCGGTCTGCGTGGCTGCGGCCTGCGGCTGTGCGGTCGGGCCTGACTACCAGGCGCCCACCAGCACCGTGCCCGCAGGCTGGCAAGCACAGCCAGTTGACCCCGCGGTGACGGCCAACCCTGTTGAGGAACGAACGCCTTCATATGCGAAGGGGCTACCCTGGTGGCGACGTTATGGCGATACCACCCTTGGCGGGTTGATTGAACAGGCCTTGGCGCAAGGCTTTTCCGTGCGTGCCGCGGCCGCGCGCGTCGCCGCAGCCCGCGCGCAACAGCGGGCCACAGCGTCGGGCAGCCTGCCGGCCGTTGATGTCGGGGCAGGTGCGAGCCGGCAGGAAAACACCTTTGCGGGCATCGCCCCCGAGATGGATTTCAGCCTGCTCAATGCGGGTTTCGATGCGCGTTGGGAACTGGATGTCTTTGGGCGTCGCGCCCGCCGCGAAGAGGCGGCTGCGGCGCGCGTGGAGGCGGCGCTGGCTGATCAGCAGGCGGCGCAGCTGGTGCTGGCCGCGGAGGTAGCACGAACCTACTGGCAACTGCGCACCAGTGAAGCCCGGCGCCGCCTGCTCGAGGACGCCCTGGAACTGCAGAAAGAACTCCAAGCCTTGGCGCAAAGGCGTCTCGAGGTCGGGACCGGGACACGCATGGAAGTGCTGGCAGCCGTTGCGCAACGCGAACGCGTGGCCGGCATGCTGCCGCGTCTTAACGCCGAGCGGACGATTGCAGAGCGCCAACTGGAACTTCTGCTCGCCCTCGAGCCTGGTGCCCTCAGCGCACGGCTGGTCGAACCTGTGGCGCCGACAAGTGACGACCTCGGGATGCTCCAGGACCTGCTGCTGACGCCTGCCGAAGTGCTGGCGGGGCGCCCGGACATCCGACGCGCCGAGCGAAAGCTGGCCGAGTCCGTCGCGATGCAGGGCGCAGCCGAGGCAGATCGCTATCCCCGGTTTTCCTTCGCACTGCTCATGGGGCTCGCCAACACCAGCATCGGCTCGCTGTTCTCGGCTGCATCCGAGTCACTTCTGGCGGGTGGGCAGGTGGTGATGCCGGTGTTCGATGCGGGACGTCTGCGGGCTGCAGTCGATCTGTCAGCAGCGGCAGTTGCCGAGGCCTTGGTGGCGTATGAACAGACGGCGCTGGCCGCATTGCATGAGGTGGAGAACGCGCTGACCCGATTGGGTGAGGAATCAAGGCGAGCGGCCCGGCTGGATGCGGAGCTCGCGGCGCTCAGTGCACGTGTGGCGTTGGCAGAGCAACGCCATGCCGGTGGTGTGGTTGATCGCACGGAACTGCTGATGGCGCGCCTGGAACTGAATGAGGCTCAACAGCGGCGAGTGTTGGCGGGGGGCATGCTGCGCAGTCAAGGCGTGGCGCTGATGAAAGCCCTGGGTATCGGTTTACCGGCAGCAGTCGATAAAAGCTGAGTCTTTCACGGGGGACGCATGGGCGTGATTACGCTGTACTGTCAGCCGGGGGCGAAGCAGACACGGCTCGCCGGCGCATACGACGGAAAACCCAAGCTCCAACTCAAGGCGCCACCGGTGGATGGGGCGGCGAACGATGCGCTGCGCAGATTCCTGGCTGAAATCTGCGGAGTGCCAATGGCATCGGTGAGAATAATTTCGGGTTCAGCGAGCCGCATCAAGCGGGTCGAGGTGCTTACCCTTGATGATGAAGTCCTGCGGACGCGATTGATGGCGGGCGCGTGAGAGTCGACTTTCCGTCGCGAGTTGCCCGGCTGCCATTTGCCGCAAGTTCAGAATCGGGCAGGAAGTGCCGTTCGACGCCTTCGTAGAAGAGCCAGGTGGCGAGTGCGCACAGCGCCAGCCCCCTTAGCAGGATGGAAACATGATCTCCAATCCAGAGCTGCGCGTTGGGCCGAATCAGATGGTGCAGGCAGATGATCACCGCGCCATGGGTGAGATAAAGGCTGTAGGACCGACGCTCGATGCAGACCAGCCAGCGTAGACCCATGAAACGCAAAAAGCCTCGCGCAACCAGTCCGGAGTCTGGACCGGGCGTGCTGGCACGCGTAAGCCAGACCATGACGCTGGAGAAGGCTGTCCCCGCCGCCAGATCCGGAATCCAGCGCCACGCCGGAGCCACGCCGTAGACTGTGGGCTCGATGTAGTCGGGGGGCACATCCCGACCCAGCCAGTGCAGGATGGCGCCAGTCCCCAGGACCAGAGCAAAGCTGATCCAGCCCCAAGGCAGTTCGCGCAGCCTGCATACCCGGGGCAATGGACTGAAGCTGATGTGCGCGGCCAGAGCGCCCAGCACGAAGATGGGCGCAAACCACGGCTGGTGGTAGAACAGCCACCCCTTCACATGCGCTGTGTGGAGTGCGGCCGTGCCCAGCATCACCAGCAGCAATGTTCTGCCCCACCCGAAACGGCGTGAGGCGGGATGCAGAACGAGTGCAAAAACGAGATAGAGATGCCACTCGACAGGGATGGTCCACAGGATGCCGGTGGAAGATCCCACCCACTCCGCGCTCAGGTTGAACACCAACAGCAGATGTGAGATCACCACCGAGGGTGTGTAGAACGTTGCAAGCTCGCGGACGAAATGTTCGGAAGGTCGGAACCCTGTCTTTTGCCCCAGCCAGGCCACCAAAGGGTATAGCGCCAGATAGCCGAGGTAGGCGACGAGATAGGGCGGAAGCAGGCGCCTCGCCCTCCGGATCACGAAGCTGCGCGCGCCTCCCGGGAGCTCCCCCTCATTCAGTGCGGCGGGCATGGCAAGCAGAAATCCGGACATCGCGATGAACAGTGCTATTGCCAAGGTGCCATCCAAGACAACACGCCGATAGAAAAGCACGATCAGGTTCTCACTGCGGACTCACCAGCTCAGCATGAAATGGGTAGTGACCACCCACAGCGCGGCGAGGCCGCGGATTCCGTAGAGATAGTCCAGATTCGGGCGGGTGGGCGTGGCGCTGGCAGAAGGGGATTGGCGAGCTTACATACCGCAGCTAGCGGCGGCTCCGGGCGGGTTCTTGAATGGGTGAGGCTGGCGCCGACCGCGAGCGCCTCAGACCATGGTCCATCCACCGTCAACGACCAGGATCTGTCCGGTGATCATGGAGGCTGCCGCGGAGGCAAGAAAGATTACAGGTGCCGAGATTTCCTCGGGCTCGGCAAAGTCATGTCGCAGCAGATTGTTGCTGCGGATGGATGCGGCAAGTTCGGGGTTCGCCGCCACCACCTGCTCTGCCAGAGCAGAGCGCGTGACAGTAGGGGCGACGACATTCACCCGGATGCCGTGCTCCGCCCATTCTGCCGCCATGCTGCGCGAGAGATTGTTCACGCCCGCCTTGGCACCACTGTAAATGCCGCGACCCGGCGCTCCGATCACGCTGGCTTGCGATGAGATGTTCACGATGGCCCCACCCCCGCCCTGGGCAATCATCTGGCGTGCCGCAGCCTGACTGCAGAACATCACGCTCTTGAGGTTGGCGTCCACTATCTGGTGGTAGAGCGCCTCGTCGCACTCGAGCAAGGAACCGGCCTTGTTGTAACCGGCATTGTTGATGAGCACATCCACGCGCCCGTAATGTGCGACGACTGCAGCCATGAACCGCGCGATGGAGCGCGTGTCGCTCACGTCCAGTACGTGGTGGAAACATTCACCGCCCCGGGCCTTGATTTCCTGCGAGAGGCTCTCCAGTTCGCCCACCGAGCGACTGCCAACGGCGACCCTGGCGCCGGACTCGAAGGCTTCGCGTGCAATCACCCGGCCGATGCCGCGGCCGGCGCCCGTGACGACAACGACCTTGTCCTGCAGCGCGAAACGCGAGAGCGGTGGCACCAGTGACTCCTCCGGGTGAGATGTTGAGCAGGGAGGATAAGCGGCGTTCTCTTCGTTGGCCAAGCGTGACCGTATTCCAGTAACCTGCGCCCACAGCCATTCAAACAGGCGTACCCTCCGGAAATCCCCATGGCCCTCGTTCATCCTGCCGGCTGGCGCGAGATTGAAGCCACTGGCGCCGCCCAACGTGAATTGCAGACGCTGGCCCGCCTCGCGACCGGGCTCGACGACAGCTATGCCGTTTTCCATGGTGTGCACTGGACGCGGATCAACGCCAGCAACCATGCCATCGTGGGCGAGATTGATTTCGCCATTGTCGCCCCCTCAGGCAAGG
>JAURMM010000140.1 GCA_030830685.1 Gammaproteobacteria bacterium
CATCATCGGCAGGACACTGCAGGGTGCAGGTGCCGTCTCCGGCGCCACACTGGCCCTGGCGGCAGATCTGACGCGGCCGGATCAGCGCACCAAGACGATGGCCATCATCGGCATCAGCATCGGCGCTGCCTTCTCGCTCGCCTTTGTCCTCGGCCCTGTCATCGATGCCGCCTTCGGTCTGCGAGGGGTGTTTCTCACGGCCGCGGTGGCAGGAGTGGGTGCCATGCTGCTGGTCATCTTTGCGGTGCCGACCCCGCCTCCGCCTCAGGCCATTGTCATCACGCCGGCCAGTGAGACTTCACACCACCTGCGGGCTCTCTACTTCGGCGTGCTCTTCCTGCACCTGGTGCTGGCCTCGAGCTTCGTTTCCATTCCCTTGGTGCTGGTCCAGGATCTCACCCTGCCCAAGGCTGAGCACTACACGCTCTACCTGCCCGCCTTGCTGCTGTCGCTGGTCATCATCGGTCCGTTGCTGGGGCGCTCCCATCGCAAGGGCATCGATGCCCGGTTCTTTCCTGTTTCCATTGGTTTCATGGTTGCGGCGGAACTGATGCTGTGGCTGCTGCCCGCCTCCTTTGGTGGCGTTCTGCTGTCCCTGACCCTCTTCTTCGCGGGGTTCAATTTCCTGGAAGCCATCCTGCCCAGCATGATTTCCCGGGCCGCCCCGGCGTCCAGCAAGGGGGTGGCGCTGGGCACCTACGCCACAGGCCAGTTCGCCGGCACCTTTCTGGGCGGATTGACGGGTGGGCTGGCTGCGAGCCTGTTCGGTACCCATGGGGTCTTCGGTGCAGCCGCCCTGCTGTCTCTGATCTGGCTCGTGCTCTCCCAGCAGGGCCTGCTCTCGCTCGCGGCACCGGGGGAAAGCTGAGTTAGAATTCCTTCCGCAGCAAGGAGGCTGCATTCCAACCACCCACAAGGAGATCACACCCATGGCCCGCGGACTCAACAAAGTAATGCTCATCGGCAATCTCGGCGCGGATCCGGAGGTTCGCTACGCCACCGGCGGCAGCGGCAGCGCCATCACCAACATCAGGCTCGCCACTGCCGAATCGTGGCGCGACAAGGAAACCGGCGACCTGCAGGAGCGCACCGAGTGGCATCGCGTGGTGTTCTTCGGACGCCTGGCGGAAATTGCCGGCGAATATCTGAAAAAAGGCTCGCAGGTCTATGTCGAGGGCAGCATCCGCACCCGCAAATGGCAGGACAAGGAAGGTGCCGAGCGTTACACCACCGAAATCGTGGCGAACGAGATGCAGATGCTCGGCGGCCGCGGCGGTATGGGCGAGGGTGGTGGTGGCAGCGCACCGCGGGAAGGTGGAATGCGCGGAGGCCGAAATGAGATGGGTGGCGGTGCACGCCGCGACGAACCTGCGCGTGACTTTCAGCCCTCTGGTGAAGGTTTCGACGACGACATCCCGTTCTGATCCGGGGCAAGCCCATTTGGTGAACGGTCGCCACGCTGCTTGTCGCCGGCGTGGCGACTCAGCCGTTCATCCCGTTGCGCTTCCTGAGGCCGCAGCATGAGTCAGTTCCAGCTGCTCGCCACACCTCGGTTTTGGCCCCTCTTCCTGACTCAGTTCCTCGGCGCCTTCAACGACAACGTCTTTCGTTTCGCGCTGATCATCTTCATCACCTTCCGCGTCTCGATGCAGGAAGGGATTCCCGTCAACACACTGATCGTGTTGAGCGGCGGTATCTTCATCCTGCCGTTCTTCCTCTTCTCGGCCCTCGCCGGCCAGCTTGCAGATCGCTACGAAAAGGCGCTGCTCATCCGGCGCACCAAGTTGCTGGAAATCGGCGTGATGTGCCTTGGCGCGCTCGGGTTCCATCTGCAGAGCACACCGCTGCTGTTGCTCGTGCTGCTCCTGATGGGAGCCCAGTCTGCGTTTTTCGGGCCGCTCAAGTACGGCATCCTGCCCCAGCATCTCTCGGCGGAGGAGCTGACCGGCGGCAATGCGCTGATCCAGATGGCGACCTATGTCGCCATCCTGGCAGGTGCAGCGGTGGGCGGTCTGGTCGCAGCAGCGTCCAGCCGAGGCTCCCTGCCCACCGTCGCGGCTGTGCTGGGTGTGGCCCTGCTCGGCTACTGGTGCGCATGTCGCGTGCCGCCCGCCGCACCCAGTGATGCGACGCTGCGGGTGGACTGGCGTCTGCATCGCGCGACCTGGGTCATACTGCGCGAGGCGCTTTCTGACCCGGCCAACCGGGTTCTTCTGCTGACCATCTCGTGGTTCTGGTTTCTGGGCGCCACATTTCTCAGCCTCGTGCCGGGCTACGGCAAGGCGCTCCTGAATGCAGATGAGCAAGCCGTGACCTTGCTGAATGCCGCTTTCACGGTCGGGATAGGCGCTGGTTCACTGCTGTGTGAGCGGCTGTCCCGTGGTCGGATTGAAGCCGCGCTGATGCTGCCGTCCGCACTCGGGATCAGCCTGTGTGCACTGGGTGTGTTTCTGCTGGGAACTCCGTCCGTTCCCGAGGCACCCACCACGTTGACCAATTTTTTCCGGCACGAAGAGGCGCGCGCGATGTTCCTGGCGCTGGTCGCGCTGGGCGCCTGTGGCGCCGTCTACGTCGTGCCGTTGACCGCGGCTCTGCAAGCTGCAGCCGCTCCCGCGCAGCGGGCACGCGTCATTGGTGGTCTCAACATCCTCAATGCGCTGTTCATGGTCGCCTCCGCCGTTTACACGGCGTTGCTGCTGCAGTCCGGGCTGTCTCTGCCAGCGATCTTTCTCGTCACAGCCGGGCTCAATCTGCTCGTAATGATCGCGGCCGTGCGCGCGCAGCCGGTTTTCTGGCAGCGCCTGCGGGCGCGGCTCGGGTTTTGCGCGGCGGAAATACCAGATCCACCACCTCGTTGAAGTGCGCCACGAAATCGACCTGGATGCCAGCCTTGATGTAGGCCGGCAGCTCGTCGTAGTCCCCTCGATTGGCTGCAGGCAACAGCGCGCGCTTGATCCCGCTGCGCTTCGCTGCAATGAGCTTCTCACGTATCCCTCCAACCGGTAACACCCGGCCGGTCAGCGTCAGCTCGCCCGTCATGGCGCAGACGATACGCGGTGCCTCGGCGCGGGCCAGCGACAACAGGGCGGTGGCCATCGTGATTCCCGCACTCGGTCCATCCTTGGGGGTGGCGCCCTCTGGCACATGCAGATGCACGAAGGATTCATCGAAGTATTTCGGGTCGCCTGCATGCTCACGCAGATGGGCGGCCACATAGCTGTAGGCTATCTCGGCGGATTCCTTCATCACGTCACCGAGTTGACCCGTCAGCTTGAACCCGCGATTGAGGGTGTGAACGAGGCTGGCCTCCACATCCAGGGTTGCGCCACCCATGGCGGTCCAGGCGAGGCCAGTCACCACCCCCACGCCGCGCTGGGGAGCCTCCTGCCGGAACACCGGATTGCCGAGGAATTCCTTCAGGTTCTCACCAGTGACCTGGACTTTGGCGGCCCGGCCCTCCAGCACGCGCAGCACGGACTTTCGCGCAATCCGGCCGAGCTGCTTCTCCAGATTCCGCACCCCCGCCTCACGTGCGTACTCATCGATCACCTTGCGCAGGGCACTGTCACTGATCGCCAGCTGCGAGGGCTTCAGCCCCGCGCGTTCACGCTGCTTGGGCCAGAGATGCCGCTTGGCGATGGCGAGCTTTTCTTCACCCAGATAGCCGGACAGGCGAATCACTTCCATGCGATCGAGCAGCGGCCTCGGGATCGTGTCGAGCTGGTTGGCCGTGCATACGAAAAGCACCCGGGACAGATCG
>JAURMM010000141.1 GCA_030830685.1 Gammaproteobacteria bacterium
TACTCGTCTTCAAGCCTTGCGTAGAGGCGTTCCAGATCCGGCCGCTCCCACAGCACATCGGGTTTCTCTTCCACCGCGATGCGGCCAGCCACCCGGTGCTGCACCAGCAAGGCCTGCCCGACCAGTCGCAGGATGCGCCGTCTTGGGCCTGGCGGGCGTCCACGTCGCGCCATATCGAGCGTGAATGGCTCGATCACATCGAGCACCGCATTCACCTCGCGTTCGTCGCGGCCCAGGGCCACGCTGCGCGCGAGTGCATCGGCCAGGCACAGGAAGCGCGCCTCAGACAGATCTCGCAGCAGGATGGGGCCGCCCGGAGGTATCCGGTCATCAAAGGTCTCGGAAATTTCGAGCACGGCAGTTTCATCGTGCATCAGGCCTCGCTCGCCCGTGATCCGCCCTGCAAGCATGCGCAGCAGCTCGTCTTCTTCCAGCGGGGAGAGGCCCACGAAGACTCCGACGCCAAACCGGTAGAGTGCGACCAGCCCATGGTCGCCGGTGCGAAACGCGAGCGGCACACCGCTGATGATGTCCTCACGTTCGAGGCCCTGGAGGTCTATCCGGTCGCCGAGCAAGAGGGCACGCGCAATCACGCGGCGTCCCGTCTCTTGGGACGCCAAGGCACGCGGAGCCTCCTGATCCTGCGTATTCATCCGCACGTACCCGGCTTGAAGAAGGTACAGCCTTGCACAGGCTCCTGAGTGAAGCTACTCCCGGCGCACCAACGGCCTGCCATCGAGGCGCAAAACCTGCGAACATCGAGCCTCCTGCGTGCGCCTTGGATATCACCATGAAGACCGACCACCCCCTGTTCAGGAAGATGCTTTCCAATGTGAAAGTGCTGGATTTCACCCAGTATCTGGCCGGGCCGGCCGCGACGCGCCTGCTGGCCGATCTCGGCGCCGAGGTCATCAAGGTGGAACGCACGCCCGAGGGCGATCTGGGCCGCAAGATTCATCACGTGGCGCCCGGCATCAGCGGATTTTTCCTCGCCACCTCGGCCGGCAAGAAAAGCCTCGCCATCGAGTTCCGTGATCCCGAGGGCCAGGCGATCCTGAAGGATCTGGTGAAGCAGGTGGATGTGGTGGTGGAGAACTACAGTCCCGGCGTGATGGCGAAATACGGCCTCGACTATGAGTCGCTCAAGGCGCTCAACCCCAAGCTCATCATGTGTTCGATTTCAGGGTTTGGCCAGGAAGGGCCTTATAAGGATTTCCGCAGCTTCGACATCATCGCCCAGGCCCAGAGCGGTGTGATGGCGATGACGGGTGAGCCAGACGGGCCGCCGCAATATGTGGGTAATTACATTGGAGATCCCAACGCCGGCGTGCATGGCGCGCTCGCCATCTGTGCCGCGCTCTACCACCGCGCGCTGCAGGGTGAAGGCCAGTACATCGATGTATCGCAGCTCGACTCGCTGGTGTATCTGGACTACATCAATTTTCCGGTGTCGATGATGAGCCAAGGGCGCATCAAGCCGCATCGCTTCGGCGGAGATTTCTACAGTATCTGCCCTTACGGCGTGTATCGCTCACGCGAGGGCTACCTGGTGCTGGCGGTGATGCAACATCAGTGGGGGCCCCTGGTGCGCGTGATGGGTCAGCCCGAACTGGAGCATGACCCGCGCTACGCCACGCAGGAAGCGCGCTGCGAAGTGCGGCCACAGGTGCGGGCAATTGTGGAAGCCTGGCTGCAGAGCCAAGCGGATGACGCCACGGCCCTCAGGAAACTGGCTGAAGCGCATATCCCTTCCGCGCCCATTCTGGAGATCCCCCAGGTGCCCGAGCATCCGCAGATCAGGGCCCGTGGGCTGTTCCAGGATCTCACCCACCCGGATCTGGGCGTCACGCCGGTGGCACGTATGCCCTTTCAATTCTCGACGGTCTCCACGGAGATCCCGTTCCGCGCGCCGTATCTCGGGGAGCACAACGCGGAAATTCTCCACAAGTATTTGGGCTACGAAGAAGATCGCGTCGCGGTGCTCTATACGGCAGGGACGTTGGTAGAGGATGCGCGGCTGGACGCATTGAGGAAGGCGGGGCAGGTATGACGAAATCGGTGACAGTTACTCCATTACCGTGGGCCGAAATAAGGTAACTGTCACCAATTAAGGCAGGGGTCAGTCCCTCAACACCCCCAACTGCGCGACCAGGGCCGCGCGGCTGTCCTTGAACTGCGGCGACACCATCACTTCCTGCCCTAACCTGTCAGCGGGCTCATCGCACAGGAATCCATCCGTGTGGGAAACAGTCGCTTCGAAGAGCGCGCCACCGGGCGTGCGCACGTAGATGGAATCAAAGTAGCCGCGGTCCTTCACATCGGAGGTATCGGTGTAGCCCATGCCTTCCAGCGCAGCCTTGATGGCACCGTGTTGCGCATGGGTATCCACCTGGAACGCCATGTGATGCACCGCGCCTTCGGCCAAGGTCCAGCTGCCCTGCGCCCGCGTTGGCTCCACGATGAAATCCACCAGCGCACCGCTCTGCCCATCGCCCAGGGCATAGCGCACCAGCTTGCCGTCGGTCGCGACGCGGGTACCGCCCCAACCGGCCTGCATGAACTCTTCCATGCATTCCAGGTCCCGCACAGACACACAGATTGCATGCGTCCCCCGAATCCCGGCCTCTGTCGGCACCGGGCCTTGCTGTCGCGCTGAACGGAGATCTCCCTCCGTGCCCGTGAGGATGTAAGTGATACCGCAAGGATGCTTGAAGTTGAGGCAGGGTTCGCCGAAACGCTCCTCCTCGCTCACTTCGAAACCCGCATCCCGGAGGTGCTTGCGCCACCAGGTCAGCGCGTCCTTCGGCACAGAAAGGCTGAAAGAGGCAATCTGCCCGGTTCCATGCCGTGCCTTCTGACCGAGGTGCCCCACCGGAAAGCTGGTGACGAGCGTGCTCTCATCACCGGTGTCGTTGCCGTAATAGAGGTGATAGATCGGCACCTGCCCGTCGTAGAGCAGCGTTTTCTTTACGCTCTTGAGGCCAAGCACCCGGGTATGGAAGTCATAGTCTTCCTGGGCTGAGCCTGTGCAAAGAGTGATGTGGTGGTGGCGTCGCAGCGCGGATCCGGGCAGGGCGTGGGTCATGGAGAACTCCAGCGGGTGAGGATCTGACTTGATGGTAGAACTGTGCTCACCTTTGCGCAAACGCCCTGAGCGCGGAGCCCCTCGCCTGCGTTGTGTCTGCGGAGCACCGCGACTGACTGACATCATTTTCACTAACCCCGCGGGAGTGAGAAAATGAGGGCCAAGAACGGATCCTTGAGCAGCGCCATGAACCAGAGTCAGTCACTCAAAGCGCCAACCATCCCCGCACAAGCGGTGGAGGATTTCCGCCGCGACGGTTTTGCGGTAATTCGTGGCGGCTTTGATGCCCCGGCCATCACCGCCATCAGCCAATGGACAGAGGAGCTGGCCCGCGGGCCCGAGGTGAGCGGTGGGCCGTGGGTTTACCACGAATCAAGTCGCCTGAACCCTGGGCAAAAACTCATCTCGCGAATCGAGAATTTTTCCCGCCACCATGGGGGATTTCGCACGCTCGCAGAAACGCTCGCGGGATCTGTCGCGACTTTCCTCGGAGAGCGCGCCGTGCTTTTCAAGGAAAAGATCAACTTCAAGATGCCGGGAGGCGATGGCTTCAAGCCCCATCAGGACTCACAGGCCGGGTGGGGAGATTACGCGGACTATTTCCTGAACGTGATGCTGTGCATAGACCCGGCCACCTTGGAGAATGGCTGCCTGGAGCTGGTGGCGGGTTACCAGCACAGGGGTTTGTACCGGGAATGGGAGCCGCTCACCGAGGCGGACATGGCAGGGATGGACTTCGTGCCCGTGCCCACCGCGCCCGGTGATCTGGTGTTCTTTGATTCCTTCACGCCACACCAGTCCCAACCCAATCTCACCCAAAAGATGCGGCGCATCTATTTCGCCACCTACAACCGGGCGTCAGCGGGCGATCACTTCGAGCGCTACCATGCGGACAAATACCGCTCTTATCCGCCGGACATCGACCGCATCGCGGGGCGGGAGTACCGCTTCCGGGTTTGAGGCTCAGGCGGTTGCCTGCCCGAACCACCTTCTGTATTCAACAATGGTCCATACCATGTAGGCGAGGGTGCCGAACGCAAAGGGCACAAAGAAATACACAGCACCCCAGATCCAGGTCAGCGGGCCGATGGCGTAGATGAAGTCTTCCAGGTTGAACCAACCGAAGGACGGGTGCTCAGTGGCCTCGAGGCCGAAGGTGTTATCCATGCGCACCCGCATGTACATGATGAACGGATTGCAGAGTGCGGCCGCCACCCCCAGTGCCACGGTCCACCCGCCATGGAGCTTGGCGAGTCCGATACCAATGCTCGCAAAGAGCATCGCGTAATTCAGCCCACCCACCACAAAATCATAGAGATGCCCGAAGCGGCTGGTCTTGCCGGTCTGCCGCGCGAGTTCGCCATCCAGATGGTCGCAGAACACCGCGAGCATGAAGCACAGCGCACCCAGGTCATGCAGCGCCGTGCCGGGACGCAAAAAGCAAAGTGCACAGGCCACACCCAGCAGCAGGGTGAGCGTAGTGAACATGTTGGGGTGCAGGGGCGTGCGTTTCAGCTGGCGCACCAGGAGGTGCGCCAGCCGCTGGTCCAGCAAGCTTGGCAAGGCGTTTGAGGAATCTGTCACCAGCGTCTGCCCGTCATCACTGAAAAATCGATCCTTCCAGCCCCGCGAATCTCAGGCGGCGCTGGGCTTGCCACCCTTCGGCAGCAGGAACCACAACACGAACGCCATTACATACAACGCGGGCACGTCGCCCATCAGATTTGCCCGCTCTGTGTGATCATGCATGCCCTGCACCGCCATGATGGTGGCATGCACGATGCTGGACCAGATGGTGAAACGGATGAGGCTGAGGTGTTCTGCGGGCTTGCGTGAGGCAATCAGCAGGAACACCCCCAAGGTTGCGTACACGCCCACAATCATCTGCTCATATTCGGACTGCCTGGGCTCCCACGCCCATCCCGCCGGCCACAGCCAGTTCATCAGCGGGTAAAGCCCCACCAACAGAAAGGCGCCAAAGATCCCCAGGGCAAACCGAAGCCAGGTCATGCGGTCGGTATCTGTCACGTGGTTTCTCCTTCTGCCGGATGGGGAGACTTTACGCCCAAATTCGGGGCCTGACACTGTCCCCGCCTTTAGCCCCCCCAGCACCGCTGCCGGTACCCTAGCGCGGTGATGATCCTCCGCCAGAGCCCGCCATGAGTCCCGCCCGCCTGTTGTTGCCCGTGTTCGGGTTGGCCCTGTTGGTCTTGGTGCTGTGGCAGGTGGACTTTGCCGCGCTCGGGCAGCACCTGGCGCAGGTGGGCGTTGCAGGCTTCCTTGGGGTGGTCATCGTCCACGCCTGGTCTTTCTGGTTTGACGTAGTACTGTGGCAGCTCGCTTTCACTTCTCCGCGGGCAGCCCTGCGGCATAACGGCGAGTTCTATCTCATTCGATTGATTGGTGAGGCCTACAACAATGCGCTGCCGTTGGCGTCAGTCGGCGGGGAGCCTGTCAAAGCCAAGCTCCTGCGTGACCATCTCGGTATCGACTACACCCAGTCCGGAGTCGCCTTTCTCGTCGCCAAGACTGCCAACCTCATCGCGCTCGTGATGTTCCTCGCGATTGGCTTCGCGTTCATGCTCGCCGACCTGCGCTTCTCTGCGGCTTATCGCACGGTGGCCGGGATGGGACTCGGCTTCTTCGCGTTCTCCATCCTGATCCTGGTCGCCGTGCAGCAGGTGCGTGCGGCGCCCCTGTTCCGTCGCCTTACTGCGCGTCGGGCTGAACACCCATGGATTGCAAGTGCCCTCTCAGGCCTCGCGCACTTCGACGATCAGCTTGCCACCTGCTATCGCGGGGCGCCACGCCGATTCCTGTGGATAGTGACGCTCGCGCTTATCACATGGCTGGCAGGCATCGTGGAAATCTGGATCATCCTGTGGGCTGCAGAAACGCCGGTAACCCTTCAGGAAGCGTGGGTCGTGGAGGCTGCGGTTCAGCTCGTGCGCACGGCGGTCTTTTTCATTCCCTCGGGTCTCGGCGTGGTCGATGGCAGTTTTGTACTGGTAGTGGGCATCATCACCGGCAGCCAAGGTCTAGGCGTGCTCGTGGCCGTGATCAGGCGGGCGCGCGACCTGCTCTGGATCGCCGCCGGCTTTCTGGCCGGCCTGCGTTATGTCGGCCGACGTGGGCTCAAGCGCCTGTGGCGCGAGGGGTCACGGGAGGGCGAGTGAGGGCGGCGAACGCGTCCTTTGCAGTGGTGCGCAGCGGGTACACGGCGTGATCGGCCTTCAGCTCCAGGGTGTGGCCGTCCGGGTCAAGGATATAGACCGAGGTCCCGAAGCCCGTCGCACCATAGAGCTCCACCGGCCCGAAGGTGATGGTCACGCCCTCTGCCTGCAGATGCTGCACAATCGCCGGGAAATCGCCCTTGATCAGCAGGCATACGTGATCGAATCCCCTCTCGCCGGCGGCTGGCAGCGTGGTCCCGGGGGGCAGCACCTGAAGATCGATCAGATGTCGCCCACAGCGCACCTGATAGAGCGGGAGATCCTCGATGATGCGCTCCAGATGCATGCCGAGAATCCGGGTATAGAAATCCAGAGTCCGCGTGATATCCGATACGCGCAGCACGATGTGATCGAGTCCGTGGTAGGAGATGGGATGATCATGCATGGGAGCGCTCTGCCGGTGACGTGGCTTCCCATGGTGGAGATACCTGCTTTGAAGGTCAATCGGCATCCAGAACCCGCGCGCTTTGCCGCTATCCTTTGCCAAGCCCCCATGCGCCGCTGAAATGTCCTTGAGCATGAAAGATGACCCACGCCCGCTCATTCTGCATGTGCTGCACGCTCTGCATATCGGCGGCATGGAGAACGGACTGGTCAATCTGGTCAACCATCTGCCGGGCAGTGACTATCGTCACGCCATTGTCTGCATCGAGGACTACTCCCCAACCTTTGCCGCCCGCATCACGCGGCTGGATGTTTCGCTCACCGCCCTGCACCGTAGCCGGGTCGGGGTCTGGCGAATGCGGTGGGCGCTGTATGCGCTGATTCGCAAGATGCGTCCAGCCCTGGTACACACCCGCAATCTCTCCGGACTCGATGCTCTGTTGCCCGCGCGCCTGGCAGGCGTACCCTGCGTGCACAGCGAACATGGATGGGATGTGGACAACCTGCGTGGTCAGGCTTTCAAGCCGCGCCTGCTGCGCAGGCTGCACCGTCCGCTGGTTGCACATTACATCGCCGTGTCGAACGACCTCGGGCGCTACCTCACGCAGTCGCTGGGCGTTCGGCAGGAAGACGTAACCTGCATCCACAATGGCGTGGACACCGGGCGTTTCCATCCAGCGCCCACCCTTGACCGCACCCTGTTGCCAGCAGCTTTTCGCGACCCTGCGCGGATGATCATCGGCGCCGTGGGCCGGCTGCAGGCCGTGAAAGATCAGGCGACGCTCCTGCGCGCCTTCGCGGCACTGTTGGCCGAGCATCCCACCGCGCCGCCCGCGCTGGTGATCGCCGGAGAGGGTCCCTTGGAAGCAGATCTCAAGGCCTTGGCCGCATCCCTCGGTATGAAACCGCACGTGTGGTTCACAGGGCCGAGTGATCGCATCCCCGAGCTTCTCCGTTGCCTGGATGTCTTTGTGCTGCCTTCGCTCAACGAAGGGATCTCAAACACCCTGCTGGAAGCCATGGCGAGTGGCCTCCCGGTGCTCGCCACGCAAGTGGGCGGGAACGTGGAACTTCTGCAAGACGATGCAGAGGGCCATCTGTTTGCGCCGGATGATGTAGCGAGCCTGAGCAACATGCTCGCTGCTTACCTGCACTCCCCGGATCTGCGGCATCGGCACGGGCAAGCAGCGCGCTTGCGGGTCGAGCGCCAATTCAGCCTGACAGCGATGATGGGTGCCTATTCGAAGGTGTATGCGCGAGTGATGCGGCGGGGCTGAACCCGAGAATCATCGCTCAGACTTGCACGAGCCTTTTGGTTTGAAGCCCGTCACCGCGCGAGAAAGCAAAACGCGATCCAGCAGTACATTGCTGTAACGCAGGCCGGCGTAGAGGCGCGTGATGTGGTCCACTTGCGCCGCGAGATCAGGCCGCGCCTCACTCACCCGCCGTGCATAATCGAACGGTCCCTCATGCGCCGCCCGAGGGAGATCCACGGCAGCCAGCTTCGCGCAGAAGCGTTGATAGTCCCGCAGCGCCCGGTCCACCGGCTGTCTTTCCCGGCGGGTAATCACGGCAAGCATGAGCAACATCGCAGCCACCGCCAATGCAAGCGCTGTGGTCATGCCGGTGAGATCCGCCTCTCCAAAACCGAGCATGGACAGCAGCTCGAGCTGCCGCTGTGGCGTATAGCCCAGCACCCATTGCGACCACTGATAGTTCACTGCATCCCATGCCGCACGCAGACTGCGCAGCGCGCGCACGGCAGTTTCATTGGCCTCGAAAATAGGCAGCTGTGTGCGCGCTCCCGTGACCGAATCGATGCCGAGTGACAGCCGCGACGGTGCAACCACGGACGTCGGATCCACGCGCACCCAGCCTTCCCCGGGCAGATACACCTCCGCCCAGGCGTGGGCGTCGCGCTGGCGGATCATGAAATAGTCGCTCAGGTTGTTGAATTCGCCGCCCTGATAACCGGTGACTATGCGCGCCGGTACACCGGCTGCACGCATCAACACGACAAAGCTCGCTGCAAAGTGCTCGCAAAAGCCCTCGCGCGTGTCAAAAAGAAAATCGTCGATCGGGTCCCCGGGCAGTGCTGCCGGCAGCAAGGTGTAAGAAAAGTCCTCGCGATAGAATGCCAGCGCACGCTCCACAATCGCTCGTGGGGTATCGCGCTGCAGTCGCCATTCTTCGACCAGCGCGCGGGCGCGGGGATGGCCTGCCGCAGGCAGCTGCAAGGCCGCGGCACGCTCGGCTTGCGTGATCCCCATCACGCGGTAGGTGGTCGCGGATTCGAGCGCATAGCGCAGGCGTTTGCGCACCGGCGCTGTCGCATGCAGGCTCATGTCGGGCCCGCTGCGCCCGACCGTTCCTGCGGCGACCACGGCATCGAGTCCAATCAACCAGCGTTCGTCTGTCGGTTCGAGCAGCACGGTGTAGCGATAGCGCTCGCCACTTCCCTCCACCGGGTGAGCTACGCCCTGCGCAACCGCGCCGGCCCGCCAGGTCCGGCCATCCGTTTGCCACAAGACCGGTCCCCGCCAGTAAAGGTCTGCTGCCCGAGGCACCCTGCTGCCAAAATCTACGCGGAAGGCA
>JAURMM010000142.1 GCA_030830685.1 Gammaproteobacteria bacterium
AGCCACGTAGCTGTAGGCTATCTCGGCGGATTCCTTCACCACATCAACGAGATGACCCGTCAGCTTGAACCCGCGATTGAGGGTGTGCACGAGGCTGGCCTCCACATCCAGGGTCGCGCCACCCATGGCGGTCCAGGCGAGGCCAGTCACCACCCCCACGCCGCGCTGGGGAGCCTCCTGCCGGAACACCGGATTGCCGAGGAATTCCTTCAGATTCTCACCCGTGACCTGGACCTTGCCGGCCCGGCCCTCCAGCACGCGCAGCACGGATTTCCGCGCAATCCGGCCAAGCTGTTTTTCCAGATTGCGCACCCCCGCCTCCCGCGCGTACTCATCGATCACCTTGCGCAGGGCACTGTCACTGATCGCGAGCTGCGAGGGCTTCAGGCCCGCGCGCTCCCGCTGCTTGGGCCAGAGATGCCGCTTGGCAATGGCGAGCTTTTCTTCACCCAGATAGCCGGACAGGCGAATCAATTCCATGCGATCGAGCAGTGGCCTCGGGATCGTGTCGAGCTGGTTGGCCGTGCATACGAAAAGCACCCGGGACAGATCGAAGCGCACGTCCAGATAGTGGTCCAGGAAGCCGTTGTTCTGCTCCGGATCGAGGACTTCGAGCAAGGCCGAGGCCGGATCTCCTTGGTAGGAGCTGCCGATCTTGTCGATCTCATCGAGCAGGATCACGGGGTTGGCGGTCTTCGTCTCCCGCAGGGCCTGGATGAATTTGCCCGGCATGGCTCCGATGTAGGTTCGTCGATGCCCCTTGATCTCGGCCTCGTCGCGCATGCCCCCCACGCTGAAACGGTAGAACTCACGTCCCAGTGCGGTGGCTATCGAACGTCCGATGGAAGTCTTGCCAACCCCCGGCGGACCCACGAGCAACAGGATCGAGCCCGATATCTCGCCCTTGAGTGCTCCCACTCCCAAGAACTCAACGATGCGTTCCTTCACATCCGTGAGTCCCTCATGATCACCATCTAGCACCCTGCGCGCGTGCGCAATGTCGATGTTGTCCGCGGAGTACTTGCCCCACGGCAGATGCGTGAGGTGGTCGAGGTAGTTGCGGGTGACGCCGTATTCCGGTGATCCCGTGTCGAGCAACGAGAGTTTGCGCAGCTCGTCATTAATGCGGGTCTGGGCATCCGCCGGCAAAGTGCAGCCTTCCAGATTCTGCTGGAAACGCTCGATCTCGATGGCCTTCTCGTCTTTCGAGATCCCGAGCTGCTGCTGGATCTCCTTCAGCTGTTCGCGCAGGAAGAACTCACGCTGCTTCTCGTTGACCCGCTCCTCGACCTTCTGGCGGATCTCCGTCTGCAGACCTGCGACCTCAATCTCGCGCTGAACCAGATTGAGCACTTTTTCCATGCGCGCGAGAAGCGGCAGGGTTTCGAGCACTTCCTGCAGATCCTGCGCGCTGCCACTCGTGATGGCGGCGGCGAAATCTGCCAGCGGCGACGCTTCGTCGGGATTGAATCGTTCGAGGTAAGCGCGCAGTCCTTCCTTGTAGAGCGGATTGAGTGGCAGCAGCTCCTTGATCTTGGAGATGATCGCCTGGGCGTAGGCGCGCACGTTCTGCTTGTCCTCAACAGGAGGCGCCGGATAGTCAACCTGAGCCACATAGGGCTGCTCGCGCGAGATCCACCTCTTGATCTCGAAGCGCTGCAGGCCCTCGGCAATGAACTGAATCCGGCCGTCGCCACGCATGGGCTGGTGCATGCGCACCACGGTGCCGATGCGGCTGATCTGCTCGGCAGTCGGGATCTCTCCTTCACCGGCTGGCGCGTAGACGAGACCTACAAGGTGATGCGGAGTATTCCCCACCCGTTCGATGGTTTCCCGCCATGGCTCTTCCGGAATCACGATTGGCATCGTCTGGGCCGGAAAGAAAGGACGACCTGCGAGCGGCAGCAGCAGCAGCTTGCCCGGCAGTGCATCGCCCAGCCGGGCAGGCATGCTGCGCGCCTCTGTGGCGCCGTCCTGTTCCAGCACTACGCCCGGTGCCGCGGATATCTGCTCTTCGCTCATGGCTGGACGAACCTCATTGGAGATTCAATCCAGATGGGGCGCGGCTCGCTTCAATTCAAGTCCGGAAGCAAGGGCAGCAGCAGATTGATCAGGGCCTCTGCGGACTCCGGACGATCGGCCGGACGCTTGGCCAGCAGGCGATCGACGACCGTCTGGTAGCGCATGCAGTCGGGTGGCAGGCGTGGGATGGGGGCATGCACGTGCTGGTAGATCAGGCCGGCAGCCGATTCCGCATGGAACGGCTTGTGGCCGGTCAGCATCTCGAAGAACACGATGCCGGCGCAGTAGAGATCCGCGCGGTGGTCGACCTCGAGTCCCAGCGCCTGTTCGGGCGACAGGTAATTGGGTGTGCCGAGAATGCTGCCCTGGCGCGTGAGTCGCGTGGTGTCATCGATGCGGCGCGAGATGCCGAAATCCGCGAGCGCGAGGCTGTCGTCGGCACGGAACATGATATTGCCGGGCTTGATGTCACGGTGAACCACACCCGCCGCGTGAATCACCTTGAGCCCTTCAGCGATATGCAGGAGATAGTTCAAGGCGTCTGCGGCGGTAACCCCATGTTCGATCCGTTGCTTCAGATCTCCGCGCGTGAAGAACTCCATCGCAATGTAGCCGTAATCGCGCGTGAAGCCATGATCACGAAGATGCACGACATGGGGGCTGTCCAGCCCTGCCAGTATTTTTGCCTCGCGCGCGAAACGCTGCGCCACCTGCGGGTCGGTGATCCGTGAGGTGTCGATGATTTTCAGCACCAGGGTGGCGCGATTGTCCATGCGTTCGGCGAGATAGACCCGGGAGGCCTCACCCTGTCCGATGAGGCGCACGAACCGGTAACCGATACCTTTGCCATCCGGGGTCTGCTGCGTCAGCGCGGGCAGAGCCTCCCGGTAAACGGAAGCATCCCGGCGCACTGCCCCACGGCCGCGTACGACGCTCGCCTTGACCATGCGATGAAGCACGGCCACCGTGCGCAAGGTCGGCAACTCGGCGCGCGCAACACAGGCCGCAACGCCCTGCTTGAGCGCCCCGGCTTCGGTCACGGGTGCGTCCGGGTCGAGCACCAGCAGCACAGGGGGAAATCCTGATGATCTGCCGTGCCGTTGCAGCCAGGCCAGGCTATCCTCTGGGGTACCGAGCCGGTTGCCCAGAATCAGCGCGTCGTAAAGCGACCAGTCGAACGCGTTCCCGGGCTCACCCTGCTGTTCCGGGTCATATTCCGTGACTTCGATATCCGGGATGGCACTGGCGATGACCCGGCGGGTGCGCGCCATGGTCTCGCGCGAGCCATCGACGATGATCAGTTTCAAAACCCTTCCTCCTGCCTCGCCAGTACCTGGGGAGGCGCTCTCTTCTGCAGAGGCGGACGGCAGTGATTCAGCCATCCGGCCGCTTTTTTGATGCATCCGAGGGGTGCGCCCGGCAAATGCGCCGGGCAAAAAAAAGGGCTGCATCAGCAGCCCCAATACGCTGGTGACGGGACAAGCCCGTCTTACTCACCCACGGAGATCGTCAGTGCCCATGCCGTGCGAGAAGCGCACGGCCCTTTCGGGTCACGAATCCTTCTTCACTCACCAGGCCGGTGCGAACCGCAATATCGAACAGGCCATCGGTGCCGGTGCGTGGGAGGTACACGGTACCGTCCCCGTAGCGGTGGGCGAGAAGCCCGGCCAGTCGATTTTCGAGTTCCTGCGGTGCCTGGTTCATGCTCATGTTCGTTCAGCTGTCTATGGCCGTGTTATCGGCCGATGTCGGCAGGGCTTTAATCAAGTGGCGCTTAGCGTATCAACGTAATTAGTTTTGTCAACAATATCTTTCAAGTTTCTGATTTTGAAAGATTTGATGTTCCGCTCAAATGGGGCTTTGCGAGGTATTCCTCGCTTTGCATCTCTGTGAGTCGGCTGGCTGTGCGACGAAAGGAGGGAGCGAGGCGAGTGCCCTGGTACAGGGCATCAGGGGGGGAGGCGGCAGAGAGCAAGAGGTTGACGCCGCGGTCGTAGAACTCGTCAACCAGATTGATGAAACGGCGGGCGGCATCACTTTGCTCGTCGGTGAACAGGGGCACGCCCGAAAGCAGTACGGTGTGGAAACGGCAGGCGATTTCGATGTAGTCCCCGGTGCCGCGTGGCCGCTCGCAAAGCTCTACGAAGTCTGCCCAAGCCACCCCATCTGCACGGGCGCGCAGCGGAATCACCCGGCCATCGAGATCAATGGCGGCCGCTTCAGGCGCGGCGCAATGGGTCAGGGCGTCGAAGCGCTGGGCAAGGGCGACTTCCGCAACCGCATCCGCGGGCGTGTAGTAGGTCGCCGCCTGGGTGAGGGTGCGCCACCGGTAATCAACCGCCCCGTCGAAATGGAAAACGTCCAGATGCTGCTTGATGAGTGCGATTGCCGGCAGAAAACGCTCCCGCTGCAAGCCACCTCGATACAGGTCGTCCGGCGCCTCATTCGAGGTGGTCACCAGGGCCACACCGCGTTCGAACAAGGCCGCAAGCAGCTGGGCGAGTAACATGGCGTCAGTGATGTCCACGACATGGAACTCATCCAGGCACAACACCCGCATCTCGCGCGACCAACGGTCAGCGACCTGGCGCAGAGGATCCTGGGTCCCACGCAAATGGCGCAGCTGGGTGTGCACATCGCGCATGAAGCTATGGAAATGCACGCGCACTTTAAACACCTCGGGCAGGCTGGCACAGAAGGTGTCCACCACGAAGGTCTTGCCGCGCCCAACTCCTCCCCACAAATAGAGCCCACGTGGCGCTGTCTGGTGCGGTCTCAGGCGGCGACGAAGCCAGGCAAATCTCGCAGATTCCTGCGACACGGCGGCCAGCAACTCGCCGTGCAGTCGCTCCAACCGGGTGAGGGCCGCGATCTGGTCTGGATCCGGCTGAAAATCCGGCCTCGCGCTTTCTGCGCGATATCGCGCCAGCGGGGTCATTTCGGTGGCATTGGGCTTCATGGCAGGGGCCGCATCCTAAAGAGCCTGGGACCTTTGCGCCACGGCGGCGGAATCAAGACGGCTCAACCCAAGCCAATCTTCGGTCAGAAAAGAGACAGTTGGGCTTCGTTACGAGAAGGAGATCGAAACAGTGCGCAGTCGAGAGTCCGCCGTGCGCTGTTCAAGCCGGTTGCCCGGCATACACGGGCAAACCGTCCGGCCAGCAGCTCCGCCACCGGCCCTGAACCGCGCATGCGCTGGCTGAAATCACTGTCGTAGTCCTTGCCACCCCGCTGCGCGCGCATCAGGGACATGACCCGTCCAGCTTTCAGGGGATAGTGTGCGGTAAGCCATGCCTGGAACATGGGGCTGATCTCCTGCGGTAGACGCAACAACACCCAGGAAGCGGACTCGGCGCCACAGCTGGCACCGCTTTCGATCACGGTTTCCAGTTCGTGATCATTCAAGCCCGCAATCACCGGGGCGAACATCACGCCCACCGGAACCCCTGCGGCCGAGAGACGGCGCACGGTCTCGAGGCGACGCTGCGGCGCCGTGGCCCTAGGTTCGAGCCGCCGGGCAAGCGTGTGATCCAGCGTCGTGAGAGTGATGTAGACCTCCACCAGATTGTGGACTGCAAGTTCACTCAGGAGATCAAGGTCCCGCTCGATCAGCGCACCCTTGGTGATGAGCGTGCAGGGGTGCCGGGTTTCCACCATCAGGGCCAGCAACTGGCGGGTGATGCCGTGTGCGCGCTCAACCGGCTGGTACGCATCAGTGCTCACCCCGATGGCCAGCGGTGCACAACGGTAGCCGGGGGCGGCAAGCTCCCGGCGCAGCACTTCCGCGGCATTGGTTTTTGCAAACAGCCGGCTTTCAAAATCAAGGCCCGGAGACAGATCGAGCCAGGCGTGGGTGGTGCGCGCATAACAATAGACACATCCGTGCTCGCACCCTCGGTAGGGGTTCACGGATTGCGCGAAGGGCACATCCGGAGATGCATTGCGTGAGATGACTGAGCGCGCCTGTTCGGTGGTCACGACTGTGTCGAGCCTCGTTGGCGCTTCATCCTCGACATCCCAGCCATCGTCGAACTCCTCACGCGCGCAGTCGAGATAGCGTGGCAGGGGCTCGATCACGGCACCGCGGCCCTTCAACACCCGCATGGTGGGACGCGCGCCCGTGGCTGATTCTTCGGTCGAATCTTCGTCACTCATCGCAATTCTTGGTGCCAGAAACCAGGTTCATCTAATCGACGCTACCGCGGCCAGTGGCTATGATGCCACTGGTTTTCACCCTCATGGAAAGCGTGAATGGCGCATACGGACCCCGCATGAACAGCCTGTCAAATGTGGCCATAGCCGCATCTTCCCTGCTCTCGCTGCTGCTTGTGCTCACCGGGTTCGCGCTTGTCATCATGCTCGCCCTGCTGCTTCAGCGCACGCGCGTGCTGCGCGAGCTGCAGGCGCGACAGGAGCAGCAGCTGCTCTCCCTGGAAACCCTGCGTGGGGTAGTGGATTCACTGGCCCAGCACACACGCGAACACCAACATCAAGGCAGCGCGGAAGCGGGCCGCCTGCGCGAAAGCCTGCTCGAGCGTACGGAAGCCGTGCGCCTCGCCGTAACCCAGGATCTGGCACGACAGAAACTCGAGCTCAATGAGCAACTGGCTGCGAGTCGCGCCCAGGTCGGCGCCGCCATGAACGAGTACCAGGTAGCCTTTGAAGCGCGCCAGACCCAGGCCGTGCGTACCTTGCATGAAACTCTGCAACAGGGCTTCCAGGCACTGCATCAGCAGCTGGGCGAAACCCTGCAGCGGAATGCGGGCGAACTGGGGCAACGGTTTGAACTGCTGACCCGCTCCACCGATGAGCGGCTGCGCGAGATCAGCGGCCAGGTCGATCGGCGTCTCACCGAAGGCTTCGAGAAGAGCACCCAGATCTTCCACGACGTCATCAAGCGTCTTGCGCTCATCGATGAAGCGCAGAAGAAGATCACGGCGCTGTCCGGTGATGTCATCAGCCTGCAGCAGATCCTGGCTGACAAACGCTCGCGCGGGGCGTTCGGCGAAATCCAGCTGGCCTCGCTTGTGCGCAACGTGATGCCGGAATCTGCCTTCAGCCTGCAACACACGCTGGAGAACGGACGGATCGCGGACTGCATGCTGTTCCTGCCACCGCCCTCGGGGGCGATTGCGATCGATGCCAAGTTCCCGCTGGAGTCCTACCGGCGCATGACCGATTTCGCAGCCCCGGAGGCTGAACGCAAACAGGCGGAGAAACAGTTCAAGCAGGACATCCGCAAGCACATCAAGGATATCGCCGGGCGCTACATCATTCCGGGCGTGACTGCCGACGGCGCCATGATGTTCATTCCCGCCGAGGCTGTCTTTGCCGAGATCCAGGCCCACCACGCCGAGCTCGTGGATGAAGCCCATGCTGCGCGGGTCTGGCTGGTCTCCCCCACCACACTCTGGGCGGTACTCAACACCGCATGCGCCGTGCTCAAGGATGCCGCCACCCGCGAACAGGTAGACATCATCCGGGAACACCTCGGGCATCTGGGCAAGGATTTCAACCGCTTCCGTGAGCGCATGGACCAGCTCGCGAGGCATATCGAGCAGGCCCACGAAGACGTGCAGAAAGTGAACATTTCGGCCCGCCGGATTACCGACCGCTTTCAGCGCATCGAGCGGGTGGAAGTCCAGGGGCCGGCGGAGCGCTTGCTTGAAGAGCCCCTGCCCGCAGATGAAACCGCCAAATGATTCAGACGCCGTTCAAGTCCATTGCGCTTGAATGCTTCCCAAATTCAGCGGGGGCATGCTCCCCCTGCGTCACCCGGAAATGATCAGACAAGGATTGCGATGAACAGGCTCCTGCAGGGCATCATCTTCGATGTGGACGGTACGCTGGCCGATACCGAGGAAGTGCATCGCCAGGCCTTCAACCTGACATTTGCCGAGTTCGGTCTGGCATGGGAATGGACCCCGGCGCTCTACGAAAAGCTGCTCACCATCTCCGGAGGCCGCGAGCGCATGCTCATCCATGCGCGCGACGTGGACCCGGTGAGGGCCGCTGACCCGCAGTTCCCCGAGTTCGTCCGACGCCTGCATGAAGCCAAGACCGCGTGCTACGCGCGGCTGCTGCGCTCTGGTGAGGTTCGCCTGCGGCCCGGCGTGGAGCGCGTCATGCACGAGGCACGGCGGGAAGGCCTGCTGCTCGGCATTGCCACCAGCTCTGCATGGTCGAATCTCAAAACCCTGCTGGACAACAATCTCCCGCCAGAGTGGCCGAGCTGGTTCAGCGCCATCGAGACCGCGGACTCGGTCACTAAGAAAAAACCTTCACCGGCGGTCTACCAGGCCGTGATCAGGCGCGCGCACTTCGACCCTGCGCGGACCCTGGCGCTGGAAGATACCCAGAACGGATTGAAAGCCGCGCGGGCAGCAGGCTTGACCACGGTCATCACAGCGCATCAGTTCACATGCCATCACGCATTTGAAGGCGCAGCCGCGGTGCTCGACGGTCTGGGCGACGTTGGCCATCCAACCCGGGTGATTGCCGGTCCGCCCTGCGAACAGGGTTTTGTCGACCTGCGCTACCTCGTGAATCTCATGACCGCGCGGCAGGACCCGGATACTGTTCCCCTGCAGGGGCGCCTCAATTACGCGTGAGCCTGAACGGCGCCACAGGTCGATATGCCGCAGGCTTATTTGATGACCAGAAACGCCGCCTGATCGCCCCGGTGAACCCGCAACACCAACTGCCCTTGTAGTTTTCCGACCAGGTCCACGAATTCGTTCACGTTGCTCACTTCCTGATTGTTCACCGCGGAGATCACATCACCCGGGCGCAGACCCGCCTGAAAGCCGGGTGAGCGCGGCGAGAGTTCCTGCACGACCACGCCGGCCAAGCTGCCATAGGCCGGATGGTCGGGCCCCAGATCCTGAACGGAGAGTCCCGCCAAGCGCTCGTTGCGCGCGCCTTCGGAAGTCGTTTCTGCAGTCATCCTCGCGCCTACCCGGGCAGACACCCGCATACGCTTGCCATCCCGGAGCACTTCCAGCTGCAGGGGATCTCCTACCCGCATCAGCCCCACGGTATTGCGCAGATCGGTCGCGTCCCGTACCGCTTTGTCATTCACTGTCACCACCACATCACCCGCGCGTAAACCGGCCTTGTCCGCGGGTGAACCCGGCATGATGTTCACCAGCACCGCTCCGGCAGGGTTGGGCAGGCCAAAGGCTGCGGCGAGATCGGGCGTGAGGTTCTGCATCTCGGCGCCCAGGAAGCCGCGGTTCACCTCGCCAAACTCTACCAACTGTTCCATCACTCGCTGCGCCATGTTGATGGGGATGGCAAAACCGATGCCGATATTGCCCCCGCTCTGCGAATAGATGGCGGTGTTGATCCCCACCAGCTCCCCGCGCAGGTTGACCAAAGCGCCACCGGAGTTGCCGGGGTTGATGGAGGCATCGGTCTGAATGAGTTCTTCATAGCCGGTGATGCCGAGCCCACTGCGCTCGAGCGCGCTCACGATGCCCGAAGTAACCGTCTGACCCAGACCGAAAGGATTGCCGATTGCCACCACGAAATCGCCAACCCGCAAGTTCTCCGAATTTGCGCGGGCGAGCGCCATCAGTTTGTCGGCCTTGATCTGGATGACGGCAAGGTCGGTTTCGGGATCGCCCCCGATCAATTTGGCAGTGAACTCCCGCCCGTCCGTGAGCTTGACGGTGATTGCATCGGCGTTGGCAATCACATGATGGTTGGTCAACACCAGGCCGCGCGCAGCATCCACGATGACGCCCGAGCCAAGGCTCTGCGTCTTTCGCTGGTTGGGCATGTCCGGGATGTTGAAGAAACGCCGGAAGAAGGGATCCTCGAACAGCGGGTTCATGCGCAGCTTCACATGACCCTCGGTGGAGATGTTCACCACCGCGGGCGTGACCCTCTCCAACATCGGGGCGAGCGAGGGCAAGGCCTGCCCGCTCACTGCCGCCGGCAATTGGGCTGAGGCCGGCAAGCCGACCGTCAGGACAAGAAGAGCAAGGAAGATTCGTACGCTCATGGGTCTCCGGATTGCAATGTCGCGGCAACAAGTCTCAGATTTTCGCAGCCACGGTGGTCATCACCTTGGCCTGCAGGCGCATGGCCCAACGCACCGGCAGCGGGAGTTCGGAAGCCCCTAGACGGCGCGCGGTGGCCGCATGGCGGGCCTCGTCCTGCCGCATCTGCTTGACCACCCGCCGACTGGCTTCATCTTTGGGTGACAGCCGGGCGAGATGACCGGCAAGGTGCTCACCGACCTGGGCCTCGGTTTCCTCCAGAAACCCCATGCTGGCCCGGTCACCGGCCAGGCCAGCGACCGCCCCCAGCGCGAAGGCGCCAACAAACCACAGCACGTTGAGGCGGCTGGGGCGCGATTCAAGCTCCTGCAGCCGTCGCGCACACCAGAGCAGGTGGTCTTCCTCCTCCTGTGCTGCGGCCTCGAGGGCCCGTTCGCGTGCCCGGTCCTTCACCGCCAAGGCCTGGCCCAGGTAGAGCGCCTGAGCGCAGACCTCCCCCGTGTGGTTTACCCGCATCATGGCGGCCGACGCCGCCCGTTCAGAGAGCGAAAGCGCTACCGGATTGCAGTCTTCGGCGGGATAGGGCCGCATCGGCCTCTGATCCGGTCCTCCGGCCAAGGTGCGCAGGGCCTGGTCCAGGCCTGTGATGAGCGCGTCCAGCGGTGAGCGTGTAGAAGGTGGCATGAGGTGGACTCCGGGCTGCGAGGCCTGGGCAGGAATTCGCGGCAAAGTACCATGAAAACAGGCGGATACCGAGTCGCGTTTCATTGACAAGCGCAGGCGGCCTCCGATACATTGCGCGTCCTTTTCGCAGGGCCATCCCATGAAGACTTTTTCCGCTTCCCCATCGACGGTGAAACGTGACTGGTACGTCGTCGATGCCACCGACAAGGTACTCGGCCGCCTTGCTTCGGAAATTGCCCGTCGTCTGCGCGGCAAGCACAAGCCCGAATTCACGCCCTCCTTTGATACCGGCGACTACATCATTGTCCTGAACGCGGGCAAGGTGAAGGTCACTGGCAACAAGGAGACGGATAAGTTCTACCATGACCACTCCGGCTACCCGGGCGGCATGAAGACCCAGAGCTTCGAGAAGCTCAATGCTCGTCATCCCGGCGAAGCGCTAGAACGTGCGGTCAAGGGCATGCTGCCCAAAGGCCCACTGGGTCGCGCGATGTTCAGGAAGATGAAGGTCTATTCCGGCGCTGAGCACCATCACGCCGCACAGCAACCGCAACCGCTGGAAATCTAAATGGCGACCAACACCTACTACAGCACCGGCCGGCGCAAGAGCTCTTCCGCCCGCGTCTTTCTTGGCCGTGGCACCGGCAAGATCATCATCAACGGTCGCAGCCTCGAAGACTACTTCGGCCGCGTGACCGCGCAGATGATGGTGCGCCAGCCGCTGGAGACTACCTCCACGCTCGGCAACTTCGACATCAACGCCACCGTCACCGGCGGCGGCACCACCGGCCAAGCCGGCGCCCTGCGTCTCGGCATTTCGCGCGCGCTCATCTGCTACGACGAGGCCCTGCGCAGCACGCTGCGTACTGCCGGCTTCGTGACCCGCGATGCCCGCGAAGTCGAACGCAAGAAGGTTGGTCTGCACAAGGCCCGCAAGCGTCCGCAGTACAGCAAGCGCTGATCTCGCTCTCCTGGGGGATCGTCTAACGGTAGGACAGCGGACTCTGACTCCGCCAGTCTAGGTTCGAATCCTAGTCCCCCAGCCAACTTCCGCCCTCTACCGAATTATCTTCTGTCCCGCCCCTGGCGGGATCCGCCCGCAAAGAGGCGGAGACGCCCACGTCACTAACGGCGAAGCGACGAACCTGCTGTAGACTCTGCCGCGCGTGCAGAGCTACTCAAGGTTCACCCTCATGAACGATTCAAGAATCCAGTACGACGTGCGGGACCGTGTGGCCGTGATTGCCCTGTGCAGGCCACCCGTCAACGCACTCGACCACCCCATGCTTGATCAGTTCCACGCGGCCCTGCGGCGCGCGGATGCAGATCCGGAGGTTGGTGCCATTGTGCTCACCAGCGCACTGCCCGGCATGTTCTGTGGCGGTATGGATTTGAAAATGATTGCGGCCAATGACGGGGCCTTCCTGCGCACCTTCGTCTACAAGCTGTACATGGATACCATGAACATCCAGTACACGCTGCGCAAACCGACGATCGCGGCCATCAATGGTCCGGCTCGCGGTGCAGGCATGACACTCTCCATCAACTGCGACCTGATCATCGCCGCTGACGATATCGACATCGGCTATCCGGAAATCGATATCGGCCTCATCCCGGCGATCCACTTCGTCCACCTGCCGCGCCAGATCGGGCGTCATCGCGCCTTTGATCTGCTGTTCAGCGGCAAACCCGTGCCGGCTGCCGAGGCAGTTGGAATGGGGCTTTTCAATCGCGCAGTGCCACGTGCGGGCCTGCTCGATGAGGCCCTGGAGATGGGCAAGGTACTGGCCGCCAAGTCACCCACGCTCATGGCGCTTGCGCGCCAGAGCTGGATGCGGGCCAATGATCTGGATTACCGGCGTAATGTGGAAAACCAGATCGAGACGCTCTGCAATGTCTTTGAAAGCTCCGATGGACGCGAAGGCCTGGCCGCTTTCGTGGAGAAACGCGCGCCACGCTGGGCGCGTTGAGTTCAAGGAAAAATCGTGAGTCACGCCTGACTCAGTCGAAAATCTCTTCGTAAAAGCGCTTGTCGGTGCCGCACATGGGGCAAATCCAGTCATCCGGCAGATCACTGAACCGGGTGCCGGGTGGAATTCCTTCCTCCGGCCATCCCTTCGCCTCGTCATATTCCGTGCCGCACGTCGTGCAGGCGTAGCGCTTGTAATCACTCACCGGAATCAGACTCCCCGTCGGTCTTCATTGCATGCGAAAGCGGATGGGTACGGACTTGGGACCGCTCACGAATTCAGACTCCGTATGTTTGCCCGGTCCTGCCATTTCCACTGAGTCGAGGCGCGGAATGAGTTCCTCCCACAGGGTCTTCATTTCCAGACGCGCGAGATGCTGCCCTAGACAGATATGTGCGCCGTAACCAAATCCGATATGTCGATTGGGCGAGCGCGTCGGGTCGAAGACGTAAGGATTTTCGAAGACTTCTTCATCGCGATTCGCCGAGACGTAAGACAGATACAGCAGATCTCCCTTGCGGATGGTCTGACCACGCAGTGAGTATTCCTCTACCGCAGAGCGGACGAATTGCTGCACCGGGGAGGCCCAGCGGATTGCCTCCTCGACGAAACCGGGAATCAGGGCGGGATCCGCCTTGAGCCGCGCCAGCAGATCAGAATTTTCCGCCAGCACCCACATCGCTGTGGCAGTGGTCGCTGCCGTGGTGTCATGCCCCGCGGTGGAGATGATCGCGAAGTAGGAGATCATCGCGCGCTCTTCCATCTCATGCCCGAACACCTTGCCATTGGCCACCAGCGAGGCAATGTCAGTAGTCGGGTTTTTACGGCGGGCCGCAATCATGGGCTCGTAGTAGCTCTTGAATTCGTTGAAAACGATATCCCAGGTCTTGGTGATCTCCTCAGGATCCGCCGGATTGCTCCCCGGGCGCTTCAAATCCGGATCGGCATAACTGAACAGCCAATGGGTGAGGTCCAGCATTTTGTCGTGATCTGCACGCGGCACCCCTACAAGGTCGAGAATGACCTGGGCCGGATAGCGAAAAGCGATATCGGTGGCGAAATCGCAGCTTCCTCCGAAGGCCGCCAGCCTTTCCACATACTCGCGCGCGACCATCCGGATGTTGTCTTTCAGCGCAAGCATCTTGTCCGGCATGAAGCTGGGTGCAAGCACCGATCGATAGGCTCCGTGCTCCGGTGGATCGAGCTGGACCAGGGAGCGGAAGATGTTCGACTGGCCGCCGGTGAACTGTTTCACCAGCGCCTCCCCCGCCTGGGAAATCAGAGTCTTTGAGCGATCTCCGCCATGAAAGAGATTGTCCTGGCGCGATATCTCGCGCAGATCAGCGTAGCGGGTGACTATCCAATGCGGGTCGTAACCCGGCACTTCGGCGATGGCGAGCGGGTAATCACGCCTCAGCGTGCGGAAGATGTCGTGGACTTTGCCAGGATTGCTGAAGGTTGCCGGATTGAAAATGGGCGCGATGAGTTCAGTCGGAATGCGGGGTCCACTCATCTTTTTCTTCTCCACTCGCGGCTGCTGCTAGGCTCGAGAATGCCACAGAACTGCGGGGCGGTGTGGGTTCAAAAGGGATGGCCGGGGCAGGGACTGGATCCCATCCCAAGACCTTGGCGAGCGCGCCCGCGGTCTGTCGGTAGCCTGCCGGTGTGAGGTGGATCAAATCGTGCGCGGCGAGGGGCGGCTTTGCCAATGCCCAGCGATAAGCGCCGCCCATTCCCCCCATATAGGCCTGCCAATCCCACTGGGCACAGCCGTGGCGCGCAGCGGCCTGGCGCTGGATTGAGACAATCGATTGGTGGATCCGCGAGTGATGCAACAGCTGCTCGGAACGGGCCTCGCGTGACATCGCACCACGGCTTGCCGGCAACAACCGCCCTCTGTCGGTGGGCCCCATGAGCAGACATGAGGCCGCAGGAAAAACCTGCCTGAATTGCGAAAGCGCCGCCTCCAGAGTGTCGGCATAGCGCTCGGCATCGAAGGGATCAACATTGCCCTCGTTGGTTCCGTATTCGAGCACAACCGCGTCGTACGTCGTATCGGCGAGGCTGTCTTGCAGGTAATCCGCGTCCAACATGGCCCATGCCCTGATGGTGGCCGAGGGAAAGGCAAAGAGATCCATTTCCACCTGCGGTCTGTCATCCCTCATGAGCTGGATGCCTTGCAGCTGGAACACGCCGCCCGAGACCTGGATTTTCAGCGTGGAGACATGCTCGCTTGCCGTGATCTGGATGCTCTCGGGGTGTGTGGCCTCCCCTCCCTTGGGGATGCGTATACGGTAGGCCCGGCCACCATCCATGCTCACGGTCACCGCCGCGCCGCGTGAACTTGGCAGATGGAAAATCCTCACACGCTTCACCGTCGCCTGCTTGCGCTGGTCGCGCAGATCGAGCCAGAGAAACTCACCTCGGGTGCTGGCTTGCAAGGTGGCCAGGGCAGGTCCCGCCCGCTGGCCCGCGGTGGGAGAGAGATACGCGGGCTGGAAATCCCACCGCGCCGAGAGGCAATGCTTGCGCAGGGGCAAACGGACACCGGGTCGCCCGACCGTCGGCGGAAGATAGGTAGAGGCCACTTCAAGCTTGCGTGACTTGAGAATGCGCGTGAGCTCTTCATTGAGGAAGGCCGCTGCAAGATGGCTGTCACCCCAGAATCCCACCCGTAACACACGCCCCGACCCAGGGTTGGGGAGTCGGAAGCCTTCCAGCAACTCGGGGGAAATGGGTTCCTGCGGCACGGAAGCCATGGTTGGCAAAATGTCCAGATCAGCAGATCCCGGCATCACGCCAGACGGCGCACGATGCCTGCGGGCTCTCGAGGAACTTGTCGGGGGTGCGGCCGCTGGCGTCGCCGGACAGACCAGATCCGAAGCCTTGGGATTGCTGCGCGCATGCAGTTGCACAGGGCTCTCGTCCGCCGCCACTGCCGCCGTGGACAGCATGGGCACAAGCAAGAACACGGTTGCCCGCACCAAGAGGGCGGCGTTCACACCGCGGGGCTCGAAGAAAGGCAAATCAGGGCCTCTGCCCGGCATTCCTACCCAGACAATGCCAGCTTGCAGGCAGATCCGCCGTCGGAAGCACGTCACTCCCTACCGGCAGAGCCAGATCGAGATCCAGCGCCGCCACATGCAGCTTGCGGCCGAACAGCGGTTGCACGGTGACTTCGGCGTGGCCGGGTAAGCGCATGGCATCTCGCGCGATCAGATCTTCTGGCGTCGCCCAGAAGATTCCGGTGGAGCAGTCTGCGACCTGCCCGTCTGCGGGCATCTGACCCACCTCCACATTCGTGAACAATGCGGGGGTGGTCGGTTGTGCTGAGCTTGCGGTGGCGGTGGCTAGCCCGTTTTCCGTCTCGTGGCGAGGAAATCCTGCGGCCCGCAGGATTTGCTCAACGAAAGCGCGTTTCCCTGGGTGCGAGAGGTGGATGCCATCCGAGACGAAGTATTCCGGGTGGTCATTCGCAAGCCCCGCCCAATCTGCGAGCACGGCATTGGGATATTCCGCGACCACGCGGGACATCAGCAGATTGTTTTCTTCTACCCAACGGCGCGGTGCGCGCGCGTTGACAAGGATTATGCGTTCGCGATCACCCAGTGTTTCCAGCGCTTCGCGCAGCTGCTTTTCCGTGACATAGCCATTCGTGCCGAGATGCAGCATCACGGTCCCGGCGAGTAGGTTGTTCTCCTTCAATGCGCGCAGTCGCACCAGAAGCGCAGCCGCCTGGCGACCGATTTCCGCATCGGTCTGGGCACGAGGCAGGGTTTGCTCCAGGTGCTGACGCGCACCCAGCAGTACCGAATCGCCAACCGCAGTCAGTGTTTCATCGAGGGAGAGCGCAACGGTGACCTCCTTCTCCGCTGGCCGAGGCGCAGCGGTGGCAGGTGCAGCCGGCAGAACCGGCCGTTCAGTCACGACTGCCTCTGCAGCGGATGGGTCCATTTCATCCACATTTGAGGGTAGCGTCGGTAACACGATGGTTGGTGGCAGCGGGAGTGTGGCAGCGGGAGCAGCGAAGAGCGCCGTGGCCTTGGGCAAGCCCACCGCCACACCCACGGTGACTTGCAGGGGGCCTCCGTGTGCGATACCCATCGCCTCCGCGATATCCGCCGGGATTCCCGCCCTTGTCAACCCATGCGGAGATGGATGGTCCGAGGCATTCTGGAGCACCAGCGCCGCCACTCCGGGCGCACCGATGAGCAACACACCGAACACCAGTCTGCGACGCACCTGCGCCGCCATCCCGAGACCGGTCCCGAAGAGCCGGGAAAAGCTGCCATCACGAATGGGGTTCTCCACCAATCGGTAGCTGATCTCGGCAACCAGCCCCACCAGAAACAGCCGCAGTACCAGATTGAGGACACCGTTCAGTGGCGTGTCCAGGTCAGGGCGGGTCAGCATGAAGATGGGCCAATGCCACAGATAAAGGCCATAGGAGCGTTGGCCAATCCACTGCAAGACCGGTCGTTCCAGCATCCACGCCAAGAGCGACCCCGGATTCAGCACTGCAAAGATGATTGCCGCTGCGGCACTGGCCACCAACAAAAAGCCGCCGCGATAGAGCAGGGGCTGTTGTTCGCCCATCAGGAGAAACACCAGCACCAACACGACAAGCCCGGCAAAGCCAAGGAAATCCCGTACGAGGACGAGACCGATCGAGACTGGTTTCCCCTCGCGGCCAAAAGGTCGGGTAAACGCGGCCAGTGCGGCCCCGAGAAACAGGCCCATGCAGTGGGTGTCGGTGCCGAAATACAGTCGGCTGGGATCACCCTGTTCCGGGAGGTTGCCTGCCAGCGCCAGGTCCCGCATCCACCACGTGGAGAGCAGCACGATGACCATCGCGAACAGTCCAACCGTGCGGCGATTGCCGACCTTGAGCACCAACATCAGCACACAGGGCCAGAGCAGGTAAAACTGCTCCTCGATGGCGAGCGACCACAGATGCTGCAGCAAGGGTGGCCGACCGATGAAATCGAAGTAGGAGCCCTCGTTGAAAATGAACCACCAGTTGGCGGCATAGAGCAGCGCTGGGAGGGCGTCCTGATCTGTACGCCGATGTGCGTCCGGTGCAATGAGGGGCACGATGGTCAGCAATATCAGCAGCATTGCGGCCAGCGCTGGAAAGAGGCGCCGCATGCGGCGTGCATAGAAGGCCGGAATGTCGATGCCGCCATGCTGCTCTGCCTCTCGCAGCAGCAGGGCGGTCACAAGGAAGCCCGACAGCACGAAGAACAGGTCTACCCCGAGGAATCCCCCCGGGAGCCAGGCCAAATCCCCGTGATAGAGCAACACGCCCAGAATGGCGAGTGCCCGCATGCCGTCCAGTCCGGCCAGACGCGAGTGCATGCCCCCCACCGAGTGGGCGCAAGAATCTTCTTCGTGCCCCGCAAGCCCCAAGGCCACGGGGTCAATCGCTGTCCCTGTCATAGACGGTTTTCCGGAGACCGGGCCTGCATGTGCGGACGACTCCGATCGGGCAAACAGTTGTTATTGATTTCGGTTGAGCATAATCCCGCAGCCGCGCCCCTGGCTACTCGCCGAATGGATTAGTCCCGGGCCGTTCTTCGGTTCGCACCAACCGTCGGGGTGCGGGCAAGCACCCTCCCCCTAGGCATTCCCGGCTTGTTCCGTGGCCGGGAAACCACCGAGCGAGCTCAAACCTCGGCGAGTGCCTGACTAGTGTCATTCCGGAGCGCTTTTCCGCTGTTTGCAGCCTGTCGGGCAGGGTCTGACACCGCGTCGAGAAAGAGGTCACCCAGGATTTCGGGATGTCCCTTGAACAGGCACTGGACCTTGTCGGGGCCCGCATGGGTGCGCCGCAGGGTGCCGCGGAGTTCATGATCATCCACCAGGCGCACCGCAGCGGCGACGTACTCATCCACCGTCCGCGCAGTCATCCAGTCCGGACAGCCGAGCCGCTCGAAGAGCCCCTGATCGATATGCTCATGCACTTCACGCCCAGTCTTGTTGATACCCACCAGTCCGGCCGTGATGGTGTCGATGATTCCGTTAGTGTTACCGAAGGGGAACGGGTTGATGAAGAGATCACATCGTTCGATTACCTTCATGTAGTCGGCATAGGGCTGATGCGGGTAGACCGTGACAACATCACCCAGATACTGGCTGACCACCCGTTGAACCTGAGGATAGGTGAGTCCCTGCGCCTGTCCGATCAGGAAATGGAAATGCACCTTGCTCTTGGCCTCGGAGGCGATGCGGGCGCACGCCATCAGGAAGCGGGGATTCAGCTTCATCGTGGTGGAAGCCACGGCAATCCGCACCATGTCCGGCTTCTTGCGGATACTGCTCTTGATCTTGAGCGAGGTCGCTGCAGCTGAGGGCCGGTAAGGCATGCCATCACGCGGCAGGATCAGAAGCTTTTCGCTGAAGCAGGCAGGGTCCCCGACATAGTCTTCTTCCACCACCACATAATCGATATTCGATGAGTGGCTGGTGGCAGGGTGGCCCAAGGCCATCGCCTGCACCGGCGCCACTCTCAGGTTGGCCAGGAACATGGTCAGCGGGAACATGCCGACGCTCGGCATGTAAAGAATGTCTGCCTGTTTGTCGCGCGCGACCTCGCTGATGCGCCGGAGCTGGTCTGCAGTATCCGAACCCTCAATCTCGATGAATTCATCGAAGACGGCTTTGCCCGCGTCGTCTACCGCGGACGACAATCCCATGCCGATGATGTGAAAGTGTCTTCGCGCGCCTTCCAGTGTGCGCGAATGCGTGCGGTAGATTGAATGCCCCGAATTGAACCACTCCATCACGGCCAGCAGTACCGGCTTGCTGTCCCGCTTGCGCGGCGCCTCTGACGGTTCGATGTCATGCAGATCCCGACTGGCAAGCCAGCGCCGAATCAATGCGTTGATCGGTTTCTTGATGTCGTGCTTCTCGGGGATGTCTGCATAGCTGCAGTGCATGTAGACATCATGCAGGATGCCTACCGGCAGTTGTGCGATGTCC
>JAURMM010000143.1 GCA_030830685.1 Gammaproteobacteria bacterium
TCACGTGAGCCCGCTCAGGCGTATTGCAACCAGCGGCGGAGGAGGGCGGTGACGGCTTGAGGCTGTTCCAGGGAGGATAGGTGTCCACATTCCTCGATGACGGCAAGTTCGCTGCCCGGGATGCCAGCGGCCATTTCCTCATGGAGCTCGACGGGGGTGAGGACGTCCTCTCGGCCGCAGATGAGCAAGGTCGGGACCCGATAGCCCGACAGTTCGGTGAGCCGCTCCGGGCGGTCGATGATGGCGCGAGATTGGCGCAGGAAGGCCGCGGCGCCCACGCGCATGGCCATGGTCGCCACGCGGGAGATGAGATCGTCGTCGTGCAGGCGCGCAGGATGCACCAGTGCGGGCATCAGGAGAGGCATGATTTCGGCGAAACGCCCCTGCTCGGTGAGCATCATCAGCTCACGGCGCCTGCCGATCTGGAATGGCGTGTCGGCGCGAGCATTGGTGCCGATTAGAGCCAGTTTCTCCACCCGCTCCGGCGCTCGTGCCATCACTGCGTGGGCGATGTACCCGCCCATCGAGAGACCGGCCAGGGCAAACCGGGGCGGGGCGGCGGCGAGAAGACCCTTGGCCAGATCATCCATGCTGTCTGCCGTCGAAGTCTCTGCAATCTGGCAGTCCACGATATCCGACAGGTGTCGCGCCTGGTGCGCCCACAGTTCGGCATCGCACATCAGGCCGGGAATCAGTACCAGGGTGGGCATGGCAGGGCAGGGCGGTCCCGTAAGCAAAGCCCGAGGATAGCAGCGGGCGCCATGGCACGCGACCTCAGGGCACGGCTGCGGCTGGCGGTCGAGAGGTCAATTTGTCACTATTGAGCCCGCAGCCAAGCCCGCTTGGTCCGCACTTTCCCACAGGACTCCGACGCATGCGCACTGAAAAGACGCTTACCGAATTCATCATCGAGGAACAGCGCCGGTTGCCCGCCGGCACGGATGGATTCACGGCGCTGCTTAACGATATTCGCCTGGCCTGTAAACGTATTTCTTACCTCATCGGCAAGGGGGCACTGGCGGGCGCGCTTGGGAACGCGGGTACGGACAATGGTCAGGGCGAAGCGCAGATGAAACTCGATGTGCTCGCCAATGACATCTTCCTGCGCACCAACGAGTGGGGTGGTTACCTCGCCGGCATGGTTTCAGAGGAACTGGACGAGCCCTATGTCATTCCCTCGCAATATCCGCGGGGACGCTATCTCCTGGTCTTTGATCCGCTGGACGGTTCATCAAACATCGACGTGAATGTCTCGGTGGGCAGCATCTTCTCGGTGTTGCGCTGCCCCGACGGCGTCACGGATCCCTCGGTGCAGGATTTTCTCCAGCCCGGCTCGCAACAAGTCTGTGCCGGATATGCCATCTACGGCCCCGCCACCATGCTGGTCATCACGCTGGGGCGAGGCGTGCACGGCTTCACACTGGATCGGGAAATCGGCGAGTTCATTCATACACATCCCAATCTCACGATCAGCGAAGAAACGCGTGAATTCGCCATCAATGCGTCCAATGCTCGCTTCTGGGAGCCGGCCGTGAAGCGTTACGTGGATGAGTGTCTGGCAGGTCGCAGCGGTCCGCGCGAGAAGGACTTCAACATGCGCTGGATCGCTTCCCTGGTGGCGGAGACCCACCGCATTCTCATGCGTGGTGGTGTGTTCATGTATCCCCGCGATACCAAGGATCCCAGCAAGGCAGGGCGCTTGCGTCTGCTCTATGAGGCCAACCCCATCGGCTTTCTCATCGAACAGGCGGGCGGCCGTGCGAGCACGGGTTACGGGCCCATCCTGGAGGAGCAACCGCAGGACCTGCATCAGCGCATCGGATTCATCTTCGGCTCGAGGCACGAGGTGGAAACCCTGGAGCGTTACCACCAGGCCCACCCGGGCGAGTTCGTCAACCCGCTGTTTGCCAACCGCGGATTGTTCCGGGAGCAGGGGGTACGGTGAGCGGCTCAGCCCTGCAGCCGTTGTACTGAGATCTGATGTCCGCCCTGCACCCCATCGTCGCGGTGACCGGATCCTCCGGCGCCGGCACTACCGCCATCACGCGGACCTTCGAAGAGATATTCAGCCGCGAGAACATCTCTGCAGCCTTTGTCCATGGGGACAGTTTTCATCGCCACGACCGCCGGGAAATGCAGCTCCGCATGGCCGAGGAGGCGGCACGCGGGAATGCGCATTTCAGTCACTTCGGGCCGGCCAGCAACCTTTTTGTGGAGCTCGAAGGGCTCTTCCGTCAGTACGCGGAAACCGGTTCAGGTCGTACCCGGCATTACCTGCATACCGACGAGGAAGCGGCGCGCCATGGCCAGGCTGCAGGCACGTTCACGCCCTGGGAAGATCTGCCGCGCGACAGCGATCTGCTTTTCTACGAAGGGTTGCACGGCGGGGTCGTGAATGAAGATGTGAACATCGCCCAGTACCCTGACCTGCTTATCGGTGTGGCACCGGTCATCAACCTCGAATGGATTCAGAAAATGCACCGCGACAAGTCCTTGCGCGGCTACACCACGGAAGCAGTGACCGACACTATCCTGCGCCGCATGCCGGATTACGTGCGTTACGTGGTGCCACAGTTCTCGCACACGCATATCAACTTCCAGCGCGTGCCGATTGTGGACACTTCGGACCCCTTTGCCTCGCGGCATATCCCGAACCCGGATGAGTCTTTCCTGGTCATCCGTTTCGCAAACCCTCGAGGTATCGATTTTCCCTATCTCATGTCGATGCTGCAGGGGTCTTTCATGTCACGTGCCAACACCATCGTCTGCCCGGGCGGTAAGATGGATTTGGCCATGCAACTCATCCTCACACCCATGCTGTGGCGGCTGATGGACCGTCGCAGCCAAGTCAAAGCCTAGTCGGTAGGCAACAGTCCTGCACGGCGATGTTCCGGCACACCTTGTGCGGCGCTCCAATATTTTTTGAAAGTACTTAACCATGGCAGATCATTCAGATACCCGGAGCATGGCACTCTATTGCGATTTCGAGAACGTAGCACTGGGCGCCAGAGATGCGAAATACGCCCGCTTCGATATCGGGAAAATCCTTGAGCGCCTGCTGCTCAAGGGCAATATCGTGGTCAAGAAGGCCTACTGCGATTGGGATCGATACAAGGATTTCAAGGGTGCGATGCACGAGGCTGCCTTCGAATTGATCGAAATTCCTCACGTTCGGATGTCGGGCAAGAATTCCGCTGACATCCGCATGGTGGTAGATGCGCTGGACCTCTGCTACACCAAGTCCCATGTCGATACCTTTGTCATCATCAGTGGGGATTCGGATTTCTCACCGCTCGTGAGCAAACTCCGGGAAAACAACAAGACGGTGATTGGGGTGGGCATCAAGTCCTCATCGTCTGATCTGCTGATCTCGAATTGCGACGAATTCATCTACTACGACGACCTCGTGCGGGTTGAAAAACAGCGCCGGCCCCGCCGCAAGGCAAGTCCGAAGCCAGCTGCGGCGCAGACAGAAGCGCCGGCCGAAGGAAGTCCAGCCGGTATGGGCGAAGCAGGGGAGGGGCAGGAGGCGGCAGAAGTTGATCGCAGCCAGGAAGCCATCGATATCGTGATGGAAACCCTGGACGCGCTGGTGGCCGAACGGGGCGCAGAAGAGAAGATCTGGGGCTCAATGGTCAAGCAGACACTCAAGCGCCGCCGTCCGGGTTTCAATGAATCCTATTACGGCTTCAAATCCTTCAGTCGTCTGCTCGAGGCCGCGGAGGCGCGCAAACTTCTGACCCTGGAACATGACGAGAAGTCGGGCGGCGTCATCATCCGCAACATCCAGAGCGAGCAAGACTGAGCCGCCGAACTGCCGGCGCTGCGATCAGGAGGTTTCGCGCAGGACTTCCTGATCAAAATCCCCTTCCTGGAGTCCTGCAAGCTGCGGATAGGCTTCCGCAAAGTACGCCTTGATTTGGGCCAAGGGCACATCAGCATATTCACCCCGGTAGCGCAGGTATTCCATGTGCTGCCGGCCATCCTCGTCGAAGGGGTGGTAGATGGAGTCCTCGGTGCCGTCGAACTCCAGCGGCTTCAACCGGAACCGCCGGCACAGTTCTATGTTGAAGGCCGGCGTCGCCTTCACCCAACGTCCCTCGAGGTGGATGTCGGTATAGCCATGCCAATGGAATACGTCAGTACCCATCAGATCCCGCATGCGCTGGGTTGACAGATGGTTGCGGACATCCGCGTAGCCGAGGCGGGCTGGGACACCGACCACCCGGCAACAGGCGGCAAGCAATACCGCCTTGTTTACGCACCAGCCGCGGCCACTCTCCAGTACCCGGCTGGCGGAGAGACCGCCGGGCGTGAGTTCGATCTGATAGCCGTCGTAGCGGATGCCGTCGCGGACCGCGTAATAAAGACGAATCGCCTTGGTGGTCGGATCGGCCGCATCGCTGGCTTGGGCCAATGCGTAATCGCGCACGCCTGGATGGTCGGCATCGACAATCGCCGTGGGTGCCAGGAAAGGGGCCAGATCCATCTCAGGCTGCCCCGTCGAGGCGCTGACGCGCATCTGCGCGCAGTTCCACCTTCCGAATCTTGCCGCTGGAAGTCATTGGGAATGCGTCCACGAAGATGGCATGACGCGGAATCTTGAAGCTCGCGATACGCCCTTTCATGCGCTCGATCATCTCATCGCCGGTGACTTTCTGGCCGGGCTTCAGAATGACATAGGCTACCGGAACCTCGGTGAGACGGGGATCCGGGTAGGCGACGACCGCCGCATCCTGGACTTCCGGCATGTTGCGCAGGTAAGCCTCTACCTCGGCCGGCGACACGTTTTCGCCGCCCACCTTCAGCATGTCCTTGGCTCGGCCCATGAAGACCAGATGACCATCTTCACGTAGATACGCCGTGTCGCCAGAATGCACCCAGCCATCGACCAGTGTCTGGGCAGTTGCCTCGGGCTTGTCCCAGTAGCCTTTCATGATGGCGTAGCCCTTGATCAGCAGTTCTCCCGGCACGTTCACGGGCTGCTCCTTGCCGGTCTCCGGGTCGATCACCTTGAACTCATAGTCATTCATGGGATAGCCGGAGGCATACACACGCTGTTCTCGAGTGTGTGAGGGGTTGTTGCACGCGACGTATGCCCAGACCTCGCTCATGCCGAAACCGGAGATGGTGGGGCAGAACACCTCCTGGGCCTTTTCTGCGATGGGAATGGTGCTTTCCTGACCAGCCGGCAGGGTTCCCATGCGAACCTTCAGTGTGCGCGGTTGGCGCGCCTGTGCGGTCAGGAGATCGGCCCAGTGCGCCTCAAAGCCGTGCAGGAAGGTCGCACCTTCAGCTTCCGCGAGATCGAGGGCCCGTTCGGCATCAAAGACATCCATCATGATCTGCCGTGCACCGGTGAGTGCACACATCATGGCGATTTCGCTATAGGCGTAGATATGGAACATCGGCAGATAATTCATGTGCACTTCGGACATGGTCTGACCCAGCAATTGGGCGCGCTCGTGCACGCTGCGAATCGGGATGTGGCTGTGCATCACACCCTTGGGGTGGCCAGTGGTACCTGAGGTATAGGCAATCATCATGAGATCATCCGGGTTGACCGCAGCCGTACGCTGGGCCAGGGCTTCATCCGTGATGTTCCGGCCGGCCGCGAGCAGGGCTTCCCAGCCGGACGCATGCGGGATCTGTGTCTCTCCAAGAACGACCAGCCGCTTCAGATCAGGGTAGTTGGCGACTGCAAGCTCCCCATTCGCTGCGCGCTGCACGTCTGGCATGGAGGCCATCAGCATCCCTTGATAGTCCACGGGGCCGGAACGATCGAGCGTAATCAGGGTCGCGCTTCGGGACTGGGTGACGGTGTAAGCCACATCATCGGTGCGATAGCGTGTATTGAGCGGCACAATGCAGGCGCCGATCTTGCCGAGCGCGAACATTACCCACAGCCACTCGGGACGGTTGGTCATCCATACCGCCACGCGTTCGTTGGGTTGAACACCGAGACCCATGAGGCCTTTGGCCACTGCATCGGTCTCACGCTTGAAGCTCTCCCAGGTCCAGCGCTGGTCGTTGTAAAGCAGCGCCTCTCGCGAACCCCAGCGTTGAGCCGCTTCGTCTATCAGTTGCCCCAGAGTGCGTTTGCGATACCAATCCATTTACCTGTCTCCCCGATTCGGTCTTGTTGAATGCCGGTCATGGTAATGGTCCCCATGCGCGTGTCCAAGGAGCGGCGCATGGCGGTGGTGTCTCGGCCTGGCACGCGCGCTCCCCCGATCCTTGCCCAGCGGCTGCTTCGGATGGACACTACGGCTGCGCTCCTGGGGCGCCTGAGGCTTCGGGTCATTTCACAAGTTCACAAGGGGGGAGCATGGATTTCAAAGAGCAGATTCCGCGCAAGTATTTCAGCAAGCGCGAGATGGCGAAGCGCGTGGCGCGCTGGTCAGACCTCAAGGGTTCGGATGGAGGCTTGCCGGACAGCCATCACCCCAGTGCGGAACGTATCCTCTACAACGTGATTGGTTTCCAGCCACCCGCTCAGGAGGACGGGGCCATGGTCTCGCCCGTCGGCGCCAAGGCCGCGCGCATGGCTGCAATCAAGATTTCCGAGGGGTTCAACCTGGGCTTCTGCCGTGCCCTGCCCGGGAAAGGTCCCATGATGCATAATCACGATACCAACGAAACCTTCATCTGTATCACCGGCACGTGGCGGGCAAGCTGGGAGCAGCCCGATGGCAAGGTCGATTACTTCGATCTGGATCCTCTCGATGTCATTTCTTTCCCGCCGGGCTGTATCCGCCGTTTCGAAAACGTGACGAAGGGCCCGAAGAACCAGCACGCCGTCCTGATGTTCGTGATAGCCGGGGATGGTCCGCAGGCGGAATTCAGCACTGAAGCCATGGCTGAGCTGATGGCGGCGGGGCTCGTAGGCAGGCAGAGGTCTTCCCGCAAGGCCCGGGTCCATTCCACGGCGGCCGCAAAGACGGCGTCCAAGCCGCGTATCGGCGTCTCCGCGGCCGCGCCCGCTGCGCCCAAGCGCGTGAAAAAAACAGCGCCGGCGCGGCGCCCGCAGGCAGCTTCAGCGGCGGCCCGTGGCAAGCCTGCTGTGCGCAAGCCCAGTCGCAAAGCCTGAATGTGTGAATGTGAATGTCACGGGAAGCTCCGATGAACACCAATCTCCACCGAATCCTCCTTGGCCTCGTGCTGCTTGCCGCCCAGGCCAGCGCCGGCGCGGCCAATCCCCAGATTGAGGATCCTGAACTCAAGGCCTGCATGGAACGCAGCCTGCCGCAGAAAGCCATGACCCAGAAGCTGACCTTCTCGGTTTTCGACGGTGACGAGGCCATCGACAGCACCAGCGCCGATTTGCTCTGGAAGCGCGGTGAGGATGGGTTGTCGAAGGTCATCGTGCGTGTCACTGACCCGGCCGATCGCGCCGGCATTGCAGTGCTGGCTCTGGAAAAGCCGAAGGGTGATCCCGAGTTCAACGTCTACATGCCGGAGCAGCGCAAGGCCAGACGAGTCGCTGGCCGCACCATCGATGCCTCCATGTTTGGCACGGACTTCAGCTATGAGGATTTCTCACACTTCCAGGGCATGACCACCGAAGGTGGCTTCAAGCGCCTGGACAACGAGCAGATCGATGGCGTTGAGAATTTCGTGGTCGAAGTGCTCCCGGCGAGCGAAGGTACCAAGTACAGCCGGATCGTGACCTGGGTGGACAAGGAGCGCTGTGCGCTCACCCGGATGTCATTTTTCGCCAAGAATGGCACGCCTCTCAAGGAACTCGAGGTCCCCCGTGATGCATTGAAGCAGATGGGAGACCGCTGGGTTCCGCACAAGATAGTGCTGCAGGATCTCAAGCGTGGTCAGCGCACCGAGCTAGTGGTGAAAGAAATTGCCATCGACCCGGAGCTGAGCGACAACACCTTCAGCGTCACGCGCTTCGGCGCGGGCAAGTGACGCACTGCGCTAGACTGGGCTGATTTGCAGGACAAGCCGGGCGATCCATTGCGGTAACGCCCGGCCTTCCCGCTCCCGTGCAGGGATCAGCGTTTCCTGGCAACCTTCCTTGCGGGTTTCGCCGCGGCCTTGGGGTTGGCACTTTTCGCGGCTGCGGTCTTCTTGCCAGCTCCTGTCTGCTGCTCCCACAGGGCCTGCGCCTCTTCCCAGCCGACGACTGCGATTGGTTTGCCATCTTCGGTGATGAAATTCAACGGGCCGAGGAAGGTCATGTAGAACTCGCTGGGCACCGGGAAGAAGGTCTTGTCGTGCCGGGCATTTGCTGACTCATAGCCATAGCCCGGGGCCACTGCAGTGGCGCCACCCTCACCCACGCCACCGCGAACTTCCATACGCCCTTTGGTGAGCAGGTATTCCCCCGGACCGATATGCATGTGGCGGGCGAATGACGAACCCTTGGGGCAATCGAAGATGGCAGTCCACGCACCCATCTCCGGTGAAACGTGCAGCAGCTTCCACCGGATGCCACCTTCAGACAGCGCGGACGGGAAGGGCATCCAGGGCGCCGCGTCGATCTGCACGTATTCTTCTTTTACCTTTTTCTTCAGCATGAGTCCTCCTCCTCTTCAGACGTTTTCTCGTTGCGTTCATTCCTGCATTCCGTCGCGGCCGACAGGACGGCTAGTTTCTTGGTGGCGTCCTCGAGGCTTCCTTCATTCGTCACGTTGCGGTAGCCAAGGCTCTGCAACCAGACCTTGGCCACCTGCGCGCGCCCCCCGACGGCGCAGTAGAGCCGGATATCGGCATCAGGATCTTTGGTGATCTCTTGAATCCGTGAACCCACCTCAAGGTAAGGTACATTGAGAGCTCCCGGAAGATGCCCGCGCGCGAACTCCTCTGGGCTGCGCACATCCAGCCAGACTCGCTCACCCGCCGTGACGGCCTGTGCCAGCAACAGCGGGAGCAGGCAGAGGAGCCGCCTCATCGGGCAGTTCTCAACGCTTCTTCCGCGCGCTGGTAGTCCTGGCCCGCACGGGCCCCGCTTTCCTGGCAGATTTCTTCGAGGCGGCGGGGGACTTCCTGCGCGCGGCGGGAGCAGGTGCGAGTGCATTGAACAGGCGGTCCTTGGGATATTCGGCGCCCACCACATTGCGCAGGGTCACCGCGCGCACCATCTGATAGGTGCGGATGCGGAAAGCCGGATCACAACTCATGCGCACGTATAAATCCTTGGGCGGTACGCCGTAGTCATCGCGCAGCCACTCCATGAGGTTTCTGGTGGCATCCAGCACGGCCTGTTCCATGGGCATGTTGATGCCCACGGCGACCACACTGTCTGGTTTGTCGATGCGGATGCAGGGCAGACGCTTGTTCTTGATGACGGTGCAGGAAAGCTGAACCGTGGCGCGAGTTTCATCAGCGATGCCCGTAAATTCCGTATCACCCTGACCGCCGTGCACATCGCCGATGTAAAGGAGGCCACCGTCGCAGTAGGCATTGAGGTAGATGGTGTGGCCAGCCCGTATGTCGCGGCAGTCGATATTGCCACCAAAAGCACCCTGACCCAGCACGGAGGTGAACACTTCACGCTCAGAGGCTGTGGCTAGCGTGCCGATAAACGGATCGAGCGGCCAGCTGAGTGTTTCCGAATACTTCGCCGTGCCGTCCCGGGTATGGCCGCTGGGGCCAGGGAGGTGCTCAATGACGTGTACGTAGGGCTCCACACAATCCGGGAAATGGAGCTGGTCCGACAACGGCCCCATGCCCGGGATGATGCCGGAGAAGCCATACCGCCATGGATCGATCCAATCGATATGCACGGCGAGTACGTCCCCGGCCTTGCATCCTTCCACGTAGATTGGGCCGACGACCGGATTGAACAGCGGTGGCCAGGCCTTGGTCAGGGCCGCCATGTGTGCCCCGGTCATGCTGTGAACCTTGGGCTTGTCGCTGTCGTCCGCGATGAGACCGCTCAAGGCGTCGTCGGTCTCCACCTGGAAGGCCTCGCCCGGTTTCACCCTGAGGCAGGGTTTGTCGCGAAAATCGAAAGCGTATTTCTGAACCTTGCCGCGCGGGATCTTCTTCATGCGAATTCCTCCGGAGGGTGGGAGTGAGCGTAGCGCAGGTCATCGGCTCTTGGATACCGCACGCAGTGCAGCGTGGATGCCCGCGCGGGGGTGTGGCAGTCTCCGCAGGCGCACATGACAACTTCGCCAGCACGAGGGGGACAGCCGTGAAAGATATCGCATTCGGGATGTTCGATTGGGTGGATCGGGGCACAGGGCAAATGGCAGACCTCTATGCCGAACGCTTGAGCCTCATCGAGGCCGCTGAGGCCGCGGGATTCAGTGGCTATCACATGGCCGAGCACCACGGCACACCGCTCGGCATGGCCCCGTCTCCCGCCGTGTTTCTTGCTGCGGTGGCCCAGCGCACGCGCACCCTCCGCTTTGGTCCGCTGGCGTTTCTGTTGCCCCTGCACGATCCCCTGCGCCTCGCCGAGGAAGTCTGCATGCTTGACCAGCTCAGTGGCGGACGCCTCGAGCTCGGCATCAGCCGCGGCGTATCCCCGCATGAACTCGCGTGCTTTGGGGTGGATGCGGGTGAGACGCGCGAGATGTTTGACGAGGCGCTGCAGATTTTTCGTACCGCGATGACTGGCAAGAGGCTCGATTTCAAGGGGCGGCATTATGAGTATGCCGATGTGCCGCTCGAGATTGAGCCACAGCAGCGGCCGTACCCGCCTTTGTGGTATCCCACGCATAACCCGGAGAGCGTGGCCTACGCCGCGCGCCACGGCTATCACTTCGCGAGCCTGGGGCCGGTCGCCCATGTGCGGCAGCTGACGGATCATTATCGGGCAGTGTGGGCGGCCCACCGCAACGACCCTGATAGAATCAATGGTCACGTGGATGCACCGAAGCTTGCCGCCATGCGCCAGATCTTCATTGCCGAGACTGACGAGGAAGCCATGGCGATCGCCAAGCCCGCCTACGCACACTGGTATGAGTCCATCACCGCTCTCTGGCACCGTCGCGGCGACCACAGTGTGGATCAGTTGTTTGACTGGGACATGGGCTTGGCGGGGGAGACTGTGCTGGTGGGTAGCCCTGAGAAGATTCGGGAGCAGGTTGTACGCCTGGTGCGGGAGGGGGGCGTCAACTACGTGATCGGTTCCTTCGCCTGGGGTTCGCTCACGAATGCCCAGAGCCTGCGGTCGCTGGAGCTTTTTGCGCGCGAGGTGATGCCGGCCTGCAGAGCACTCCAGTGACGAGGCACAGGTTCCGGCGGCCCTTCGCCAAGAAGGTCTGGTTAGGCTAGTGCGGGCGTAGCGGCGTGTTTATTGTCATTTCTGAGGAAAGTAATGTAATCTCTGAAAATACATGGACTTTTTAGCCTCACTGGAATGCGGGGAATGCGTGCCGCGAGGCATCGATCAATGCCCATGAAGCCGTCAACCAATCCACCAGAGCTCGAGGCCGCCAAGCAGATTCTGCGTCCTTTCATGCGCCGCGCACTCCTGTTCGCGGGCATCGCCTCGCTGCTGTCACTCTCGCCCACGTTCTACATGCTGGTCACCTATGACCGGGTGGTGAACAGCCGGAGTTACGAAACCCTGTTCATGCTGACCCTGCTCATCCTCGGTATTTACGTGGTGATGGAGATTCTGGAGTGGGTGCGCAGCCGGATCATGCTCGAAGGTGGTCGGCGGCTGGACGCCCATCTCACCCAACGTGTGTTTAGCGCCGTCTTCGAGGGGCATCTCAAACGCAATCTCGTGGGGGGCACGCAGGCGCTGGCTGACTTGCGCACCGTGCGTGAGTTTCTCACCTCGCCGGCCATGGTGGCCTTCATGGAGGCGCCCCTGTCGCTGCTGGTGCTGGCCATCATTTTCCTCATCAGCCCCTTGCTCGGATGGTGTGCGCTGGCTGGTGGCCTACTGCAGCTTGTTGTGTCCGTGCTGACGGAACGCCGGACTCAGCCACCGCTGGTGGAGGCCAACAAAGCATCCAACATGGCCCAGCAGTACGCCACAACCAGTCTGCAGAATGCACAAGTGATCGAGTCCATGGGCATGTTGCCTGGAATCCATGCCCGCTGGATGGTGAATCAACGCAAGTTTCTGTCGCTGCAGGCAGAGGCCTCGGATGCGGCTGGTGGTCTTTCGGCCCTGGCCAAGAGTATCCAGCTCCTGCAGGGCTCCGTACTGCTGGGTCTGGGTGCCTGGCTCATGATGCAGGGGGCGCTCACGGGGGAAGGCGGCCTCATCATCGTGGCCTCGATTTTTGGTGGCAAGGCGCTGCAACCGGCGGTTGCGCTGATCTCTCAGTGGAAAACCGTGGTGATGGCACGCGACGCCTGGCAACGTCTGGGTAATCTCTTGCGTGAATTGCCAGCGCCGCGGCAGCGGATGAGTCTGCCCGCGCCTGAAGGGCGTCTCGCAGTGGAAGCGGTGACCGCCTCACCGCCCGGCAGCCAGATGCCGGTGCTCCGCAAGGTGTCTTTTGTTCTTCAGCCCGGAGAATGTCTCGCGGTCATCGGCCCTTCTGGGTCCGGCAAGACCTCACTGGCACGGTTGCTGATGGGAATCTGGCCCGCCGTCGTCGGCAAGGTCAGGCTGGATGGCTCGGACGTGCATGCCTGGAACAAGGCGGAGCTCGGTCCTCATGTCGGTTATCTGCCCCAGGGCATCGAACTTTTCGACGGCACACTGGCGGAAAACATTGCCCGTTTCGGCGAAGTGGACATGAACGAGGTAGAGGCCGCTGCCACCCTGGCCGGACTTGGGGATGTGGTGGAAAGCATGCCTCATGGGTATGACAGTCGCATTGGTGACGATGGAGCCTTCCTCTCCGGAGGCCAGCGCCAGCGCGTGGGCCTCGCACGTGCTGCCTATGGCGCGCCACGTTTCGTGGTGCTGGATGAGCCCAACAGCAGTCTCGATGAACAGGGTGACGCGGCCCTGATGCAGTTGCTGAAGACACTGAAGTCGCGCGGTACGACGCTGGTCATCATCACCCACCGCGCGAATATTCTGGAGGTTGCGGACCGTATTCTCGTTCTCGTGGACGGTGTCGTCAGTGCCCTGGGTCCACGTGACGAAGTTCTGGAGGCCCTGCGTAATCCGCGAGGCGGACAGGCGGGGCGGCCAGCACCAGGGGCGCGTCCGCGCGCGGCCATAGCGCCACCGGGGTCTGCATGAACCATCCGGTCCATGCCCGCACGCCCAACCCCATTGCGGGTTTGCTCAAGGTCTTTCGCACGGAGCTGCTGGCCGTGGGGGCGTTCAGCATGGTGGCCAACCTGCTCATGCTTACGCCCACGCTTTACATGCTCCAGGTTTTCGACCGGGTCATGTCGAGTGGTAACGATCTCACCTTGATCGCCGTCTCACTGGTCACCCTGTTCTTCTTCGCCATCATGGCAGTTGCGGAATGGGCACGCTCCCGTGTCTTGGTGCGCGCCGGCGTCCGTTTCGACGCCGCGCTGAACACGGAAGTCTTTCGGGCGAGCTTTGAAGCCTCTCTCAACAAGGCAGGACGCAACCCGGGCGAGGCCTTCGCCGATCTCACCAATCTCCGACAGTTTCTCTCCACCAATGGCGTGTTCGCTTTTTTTGACGCGCCTTGGGTACCGATCTACATCGCGGTGGCGTGGTTGATGCACCCCTGGCTCGGGCTGGCGTCGATTTTCTTCGCGGTGATGCTGGTGCTTGTCGCCTGGGGTGGACACCTCTACACGCGCGCCCTGCATACGTCGGTCCTGGACGCGGGGATGCGCAGCAACGGTTTCGTGCAAAGCAAACTACGCAATGCCGAAGCCATCGAGGCTATGGGCATGCTGCCCAGCCTCTTCACGCGATGGCGTGTGATGCATCTCACGCATCTCGAAGCCATGGTCAGCAACCAGGACAAGAACCAACGCGTGCAGGCGCTCACCAAGTTTCTGCAGTACTCCCAGCAGTCACTGATGATCGGTATTGCCGCCATGCTGGTCATCCGCGGTGAAATCAGCATGGGTGCCATCATCGCCTCGAACATGCTGATGGCGCGCGCGCTTGCACCGGTCCAGATGCTGGTGGGGAGCTGGAAGGGCTTCATGGCAGCGCGACTGTCCTACCAGCGGCTGGGTGCCTTGCTGACCGCCTATCCGGCACGGGCAGGACGCGCTCTGACCGCACCCCTCAAGGGACAAATCTCGCTGCGCGGTCTCATTGCACGTGCCGAGGGGCGCGAGACGCCTATCCTGCAAGGGCTCGACGCGGAGCTGCGGGCAGGCGAACTGCTGGTGGTGCTCGGACCGTCGGGTTCCGGCAAGACCACACTGGCGCGCTGTCTGCTTGGCATATGGCCGCTCACCGAGGGCGAGGTGCTGCTGGACGGTGTGCCGATCGAAGACTGGGACCGCGCCGCGATTGGTCCGTCTCTGGGCTATCTGCCTCAAGACATCGAACTCTTCGATGGCAGTATCGGCGACAACATTGCGCGCTTTGGCACACCTGAACCTTCGATGATCATCGCGGCCGCCAAGGCCGCCAATGTTCACGAGATGGTCCTGCGTTTCCCGCAGGGCTACGACACCCCGATGGGCCTGGCCGGCAGCCAACTGTCGGCAGGACAGCGTCAGCGCATCGCGCTCGCGCGTGCACTGTACGGCGAACCTTCCCTGATTGTTCTGGATGAACCGAATGCCAACCTGGACGATGCGGGTGAAGCCGCGCTGATGCAGGCCATGAAGGCACTGCGCGGCATGGGCCGCACATTGATGGTGATTTCGCATCGCGGGGGACTGATCACATTGGCCGACCGCCTCCTGATTCTTAATCGAGGTCGCATCCAGGCGTTGGGTCCCCGCGAAGCGCTGCTTGCCCGAAACACCGCCCTGGGAGGTGCCTTGCCGGCACACCAATCCGCGACGGAGAGTTGAGGAACCTTTGCCATGAACACGCCCCTGAACACGTCTCTCCAGGATGCCGACCTGCCGGATTCCGACGCGTCACGCCCGATACGCATCGGCCTCTGGGTGCTTGTGCTGGGTCTTGGCGGCTTTCTGGTGTGGGCCGCCTATGCCCCGCTGGATGAGGGCGTTCCCACCAGTGCGACGGTTGTGGTTGATACCAAGCGCAAGCCCGTGCAACACCTGACCGGAGGAATCCTGAGCGAAGTATTGGTGCGGGAAGGGCAGGCGGTGAAGGCCGGCGAGGTGGTTGCACGTCTCAATGCCGCGACCAGTCGCGCTAATTATGAGTCGGTGCGCCAACACTACATGGGTCTGTCCGCGATGGAGAGCCGGATCGTGGCCGAACAGTTGGGGGCAGAGGCGATTGTGTTCCCGGACGAAGTGCTCCGCGCTGACGACCCCATGGTGCAGCAGCAGGTGGAAACGCAGCGTCAGCTTTTCCAGTCTCGCCGTCGCGCCCTGCAAGCAGAGCTCGAGGGCATACGTGCCGGCATTGCGGGGCAGCAGGCCATGTCGACGGGTTACCAAGGGCAACTCAAAAGCAGCCAGCGTCAGCTGGCCCTGCTGCGTGAAGAGTTGCAAGGAATCAGAAGCCTGGTCAAGGAAGGTTATGCACCTCGTGCGCGCCAGCTCGAGCTCCAACGCGAGACCGCTGCGGTGCGCGGGCAGATTCTGGAACTGCAAGGGAATATCACGCGCACCGGACGGGATATTGCCGAGCTCAACGCGCGGGCCGTGCAGCGGCAGCAGGAATACCGCAAGGAAGGCGACGAACAACTCGCGCAGATCCGGCTGGAACTTCAGGCAGACCGGGAAAAATTCAAGGCAGCGGCTGAAGATCTGGAGCGGGTGGACCTGCGCGCGCCAGTGGACGGTCAGGTCGTGGCGCTGGAAGTGCAGTCCGTGGGCGCAGTGATTCAGCCGGCCCAGAAGATCATGGACATCGTTCCGTTCGATGAGCTGCTGATGCTCGAGGCTCAACTTCCGCCGCAGGTGATCGACCGCGTCATCCCCGGGCAGGAAGTGGATGTGCGCTTCAGTGCGTTTGCCCACACACCGGCACTGGTAGTGGAAGGGCGTCTCGATTCCGTGTCAGGTGACCTGGTGAACACGGAGACTCCCAATGGCACGGCCTCGTATTATCTCGGGCGCGTCAGCATCACCCCTGCCGGGCGGCAGGCCCTGGGTGACCGGGAGATGCACCCGGGTATGCCGGCAGAGGCAATCATCAAGACCGGTGAGCGCTCCTTGCTGACCTACATCCTGCATCCGCTCACGAAGCGCATCGCAGCCGCGATGAAGGAGGAATAAAAGTGATGCACGGATTGCAGGCCGGCGTATTGCTTCTGCTTTCCTTTGCTCCGGTGGCCCAGGCCATCGATCTGTTGCAGAGCTATCAGGCGGCGCTCTCGGAAGATGCTGAGCTGAAAGCAGCCGAGGCCATGGCCGAAGCCGGGCGCCAGACGGTACCCATGGCGCGCGCGCAGCTGTTACCCAATGTGAATTTCAACTTTACGCATTTCGAGAACGAACTCAACACGCGCTCAACTTCATTTGGCAGAACCTTCTCGCAGGATTCCAGCTATCCCAGCGATACCTATGCCCTGGTGTTGCGCCAGCCCATTTATCGCCCTGCCCAATTTGCGGGCTATCGCCAGGCACTGGCTCAGCGCGAAGGCGTGGAGGCTGAACTCGCCAGAGCCATGCAGGACATGGGCTTGAGGGTCGCCGGGACGTACCTCAACGCCTTGCTGATGGAGGAGCAACGGGCTCAGGTTGTCTCGCAAGGCAAGGCCATTGCCGCGCA
>JAURMM010000144.1 GCA_030830685.1 Gammaproteobacteria bacterium
AGCTTCTGGCCCACGTTCATGGGCTCGATCAGTGCCTGGTTGCCATCGCGGAGGTCGACCGAACACCAGCGCGGTGCATGCGTGATGACCTGGTCAGGCCAGGTTCTGTCCTTGAGGCCGACGGGCGCGAAAGGCCGGTATTTGCGTGGGTCGAAGCGGTTCATGCGAGTACCTCGTCTGTGTGCTGGTGCAATGGGGGAGGGGCGTGCGCCCCTCTGGCGATGGCAGGTATTGTAGGGAAAGTGCTGTGGTGAAAAGCTGCAAAAACACCACTAATAAAAGCCATTATGGAGATAAATCACCATGAAATGATTGAAAAATGGTGAGAAACTCCAGTCTTCAAGAAACGACTCTCCAGGAGACACGACCATGGCCACACGCAGTCAACGCCCGTCCAAACTTGACCGCATAGACAAACGCATCCTCACCCTGATGCAGGGCAATGGGCGCATCAGCAATCTGGAACTCGCCGAAAAGGTCGGACTGTCACCCACACCCTGTGCGCGCCGCGTGAAGCGGCTGGAGGATTCCGGACTCATCAAGCGCCATGTCACGTTGCTTGATCAGGCGCGTCTCGGGCTGAACATCACTGCCATGATCAGCATCAGCATGGATCGCCACACGCCTGAAAGGTTCGACAACTTCGAGCAGCAGGTCAGGAAGTTTCCCGAGGTCATCGAATGCAGCATCGTGACCGGGCAGTCGGCGGATTACTTGCTCAAAGCGGTTCTGCCTGACATGACCTACTACGAGGAATTCCTGCTCGGACGCCTGACGCGCATCGCGGGCGTCACCGGCGTGCACTCGAGCTTCGTACTGCGCAAGGTGATCGACCGCACCGAGCTTCCACTGGACAGACTGTGAACCGGCGCCCGCTCACCTGTGTTAGGGTTCCCGATCAAACCCCGCTTGGAGATCCCGCATGCCTGCCTCCCTGAGTCTTCTGCAATTCACCGAAGGAGTGGACGGCGCCGCCCTCATAGCCAACGCCCAACGCCTGGAGCGCCTGGGCTACGACATTCTGTGGATCCCGGAAGTCTTCGGTCGCGAGCCCGTGGCGACCTCCGGCATGCTGCTCGGAAGCACCGAACGCCTGCGGGTCGGGCCCGGCATCCTCAATGTGTATGCACGCGATGCGCATGCCGTGGCACAGGCCCGCAACACCCTCCAGGAAATGTCGGGAGGACGTTTCATCGTGGGGCTGGGCGTGTCGCATCCGGTCCTCGTCGAGCCGCGCGGGCATCGCTTTGAAGCACCGGCGCGCAAGATGCGTGAGTACGTGCAGGCGGTGCAGCGCGTGACCGTGGATGGCGTGCAGGCGACTGCGCCCGCGCCGCTGGTCATCGCCGGCCATGGCCCGAAACTCATGCAGGTGGCGGCTGAGGAGGCCGATGGCCTCTTTCTTTATCTGCAACCCGCGGAAGTGGTGCGCAAGGCGCGTGCCTTGCTCGGGCCCGGCAAAGAGCTCCATGTGGTGGTGCGCACGGTGCTCCTGCCTGACAAGGCGCGAGCCCGCGCCATCGCGCGGCAGGCGCTGGGTTTCTACCTGCAGTTGCCGGCCTATCACAGGGCATGGGCCGCGGCCGGCTTCACGGCGGGGGATCTCGCAAACGGCGGCAGCGATCGCCTGATCGATGCCATCGCTCCCAGCGGCGATGCGGATCATCTACAGAGCGTGCTGCAGGGTTTTCGCGATGCAGGCGCCTCGCACGTCAGTCTTTATCCGATTCATCCTGAAGATGACTACAGCCCCGATCGCGCCGGCGGCATGCGCTGGGATTGGGCAACGCTTGAGGCATTGGCACCGGGAGGTACCTGAAGACTGCTCAGACGCCCTCGAAAGGATTGAGGATCTCGATTCCCGAGTCGATCTTGTCTTTCTGGAAATGGCGCAATCGGACAGTGCCGACTCTCGTCGCTCGTGTATAAAGACAGCCACTTGCGACCTGTGTCGTACCCACGATATCTGCAACGGACGCCGCCATGAACAGAAGACATTTCCTCATCGCCGCCGGGCTTGCCTCGGGTGGTTTCCTCGTGGGTTGTGCCGACAGTGCCCGCCAGCAACTCAGTGATGCCAGCCTCCCGCTGGACAAGGGACAGGTCGCACTCAATGGTTGGGTGAAGGTGGGGCCGGACGGGCGAGTGACTGTGTCCATGGCGCACTCGGAAATGGGGCAAGGTGTGCATACGGGCCTGTTGATGCTCGTGATTGAAGAGCTCGACTGCGGCTGGGAAAACATCGGTTTCGAGAACGCGCCCATCGATCGGCTCTACGGAAATGTGGCGGGCATGGCAGAGGGCGTGCCGTTCCGCGCGGACGATGACGGTCTTCTGGCTCGCAGTGCACGGTGGACCATGCTGCGCGTTGCTCAACAGTTGGGCTTGATGATGACGGGGGGCTCGTCCAGTGTGCGTGATCTGTGGCCGGTGCTGCGTGAGGCGGCCGCGGTGACGCGCGAGACCCTGATTGAGGCCGTGGCTTCCGCGAAATCGCTGGCGCCCAGCGTGCTCACACTCGAGTCAGGCCACTTCCTCGTCGACGGCAAGCCTGTGATGTCGCTGGGTAAGGCGGTGCAGTTGCTGGGCGCATCACCCACGCCGGCGGCGCGCTGGACCCTGCGCGAACCGAGCGACTTCCGCTACATCGGCAAGCCGATGCCGCGCAAGGACGCCTCGACCAGGCTTGATGGTACTGCCCAGTTTGGCATCGACGTCCGCCGACCGGGCATGCTCTACGCCGCAATTCGTTTCTGCCCCGTGCGCACTGCAGCCGTCCGCAGCTTCGAAGGCGGCAAGGCTGCTGCAGCGCCGGGCGTGCGCGGCGTGATCACCGTGCCACCGCTGCGCGGGGGTACGGGCGGTGTGGCAGTGGTGGCTGATCGCTACTGGCAGGCACGCAAGGCTTTGGCGCTTGTCACGCTCGAGAGCGAGGACGTGCCCATGGCCGCGTTCTCGAGTGCTGCGGCACAGACCGGGCTCGCACAGGCGCTGGATGAGGAAGACGGCTTTACCTACTGGCACAAGGGTGACCCGGACGTCGAACTTGAAAAGAGTGCACGCCAGCTGACGGCGGAGTATTCGGTGCCCTGGCTCGCTCACACCACGCTCGAACCCATGAATTGTACCGTCGAATATCACGGCGACCGTGCCACGGTCTGGGCGCCGACCCAGGTGCCCGGCATGACCCGTGCGGTGGCGGCAGAGGCGCTGGGTCTTGAGCCTGAGCAGGTCGAGCTGTCGGTGACCTTGCTCGGTGGAGGGTTCGGACGGCGGGCGGAAGTAGATTTTGTCGCTCAGGCGGCAACGATTGCCCGGCAGTTCCCAGGTCGGCCGGTACAACTACTGTGGTCCCGCGAGGACGATGTGCAGCACGACTTCTACCGTCCTGCCTGTGTCTCGCGTTTCGCCGCGGGTCTCGATGGCGAGGGCCGAATCGCCGCCTGGCGCAATATCTCGGCAAGCCAGTCCATCGTGCCCGACTTTCTGGCGCGCACCTTTGGCATGCCCGGCATGGGCCCGGACAAGACGACCTCCGAGGGCGCGTTTGATCAGGCCTATGCATTTCCGCATGCGCGGGTCGCACATGTGGTGGTGGATCTGCCGGTGCCCGTCGGCTTCTGGCGAGCGGTGGGACATTCCCATCAGTCCTTCTTTGTCGAGAGCTTCATCGACGAATGTGCGCACGCGGCGGGACGCGATCCATTGGCCTATCGGCTTGAGCTCCTTGCCGAACATCCACGCGAGCGTGCCGTCCTTGAACTCGCCGCCGCGCGGGCAGGCTGGCCGCAGGCGCGTGAGGCCGGGCGTGCGCTCGGCCTTGCCCTGCATGAGTCTTTCGGCACCCTCGTCGCCCAGGTTGCTGAGGTGTCACGCACCGAGGCGGGCCGCATACGTGTTCATCGCATGGTGTGTGCAGTGGATTGCGGCATCCCGATCAATCCCAACCTCATCGCTCAGCAGATGGAGAGTGCGGTGATCTACGGACTGAGTGCCGCACTCGGTGGACGCATCGACATCGAGAATGGCCAGGTGCAACAGGGCAATTTTGATGACTATCCGACGCTGTCCCTCGCGGAGTGCCCGGTGATCGAAACCCATCTCGTGCAGAGCGCCGCGCCGCCGGGAGGCATCGGGGAACCGGGTTTGCCGCCGGTGGCGCCCGCAGTTGCCAATGCGGTGTTCGCATTGACCGGCACCCGCCTGCGCACGTTGCCCCTTGCTTTTCCGGCTTGAGAGGAAACCCATGGACAAGATCACGCTGGACATCAACGGAAGGGAACAGGCTTTCGAACTGGAGCCCGATCAACCATTGCTCTGGTTATTGCGCGATGAACTGGAACTCACGGGTACCAAGTTCGGATGTGGCAAGGGGCTCTGCGGTGCCTGCACTGTCCAGGTGAATGGTCAGCCAACCCGCGCCTGTGTGACGCCGGCGGCAGCGCTCGCCGGGCGTCAGATCACGACCATCGAAGGTGCGCAGGGGCGAGTGGTGGAAGCCGTGAAGGCTGCATGGCTGCATCTCGACGTGGCGCAGTGCGGCTATTGCCAGCCGGGTCAGATCATGGCAGCGAGCGCCTTGCTCGCCCAGGTGGCCCGTCCGTCAGATGAGGAGATAGATCAGGCCCTTTCGGCAAATCTGTGTCGGTGCGGCACCTATCCGCGCATTCGCGCTGCCGTCCATTGTGCCGCTAATTCGCTCGCGATCCAGACCGCGCCTTGAGAGTTACAGGCGGTAGTCAGTGCGGGGCGGCGGATTCCCGCACTGGCAGCACCAGCGCCGTTCCAATGAGGAGCCCGACTGCGAGCAGGCACCAGGCGCCCGTCCAGTGATGTGTGAGGTCCACGAACACGCCGAACAGTGGCGGGAGCAGGATGATCCCCGCATACATCACGGTCATGGCAACTCCTATCGTGCGCCCCTGCTGGGCCGGGCCGGCGATTTCCGCCACCAGTGAGATCCAGCTGCCGTGCCAGCCGATGGCATTGAAGGCATAGAGGAAAACGATCACCGCAGTCACCCACAGCGGTGTGGTGGCAGGAATCATACCCAGCACCACCGAGCCCAGCGCTGAAAGCACTCCCGCCAGCATGAGCACGGGCTTGCGGCGCCGTCCGAACCAGCGGTCGCTCCACACCCCCCACAGCACACGACCTGCAGCACCCGCCAGCTGGGCCGCGACCAGCAGCAGCGCCGATGTGGTGACGGCCACACCCTGGGTCTCCTTGAGATAGAGCGCGAGATAGGTCACCAGTGCGAACTGTCCCAGGGGCAGCAGCGCACCGGAGAGTCCCATCAGCAGTACATCGCGACTCAGCAGACTCATGAATCCTGCGGCGGGCAGCGCGCGCGCTGCTGCCCGTTCCGAGGCCTCGGGCACGGGATAACGCCACCCACACAACAGGGCGGCCAGAATGCAGGCGACGCCGCTCAGCACGATGGCCCACCGCCAGCCCCAGCCAGACGCAACCCAGGGCAGGCACGCTGCAGCCAGTGCACCGCCGAGGGGGATGCCGGTCTGACGTACGCCCATCGCGCCACCCCGTTGGGCGGGCGGAAACCAGCGCATGACTGTGCGACTGCCGGCGGGTGTGGCGAAGGAAGCACCGATCCCTGCGATGAAGAATATGGCGAGGGCCGCAACAAACCCCCGGGTGGTGGCGATGGCGATGCAGGCTGCGCCTATGAGCACATTGCCCCACATCAAGGC
>JAURMM010000145.1 GCA_030830685.1 Gammaproteobacteria bacterium
AACATCACGTCGTTGGCTGCGAGCATGAAGGATTGCTGGTCGATCACGCGATTGATGACTGCGGCAGCCTGGTCCGGTTGCAGCAATCCCGCAGAGGATGGATCAAGGAGCTGGGTTGCCTGAGGATTGACGACGCTGATGCGCTCAGTCAGATAGGCGTGGTGAATTGTCGCGCGGTCATCCCACACTGTAGTCACGACCGATGCGCCGAAAGCGCCGGCAGTGATGCGGCAAAAATTGATGAGCCCCGAGGCCGAGGGCACCTTGTCGGGCGGTATCCCCTGCAGGGCCAGATTGAACAGCGGGATGAAGAATGTGCCGATGGCGGCGCCTTGGAGGACGGTGGGCAGGATTATCGTGGGCAGGTCAACATTGGTGTTGAAGTGCGCGCGAATCAGCAAAACTCCCGCGAAGACAGTAAAGCCGAAACTGGCGAAAAGACGCGCGTCATAGCGCACGATGTTCTTGCCCACCCACGGTGAGATGAGCAGCGCGAGCACCCCGACGGGAGCCATGGCGACGCCTGCCAGTGTGGGGGTATAGCCCATGTGCTGCTGCAGCCAGAGCGGCAGCAGAACTACATTGCCAAAGAACATGCTGTACCCGATCGAAATGGTGAGTGTCGCAGTCCAGAAATTGCGGTTTGAAAACAACGACAGATCCACGATTGGGTGCCGTTCTGTCAGCTCCCAGATCAGGAAAGCAGCGAATGCGATGCCTGCGGTAAGTGCCAGAGACACGATCATCGGCGAGGCAAACCAATCAAGCTCCTTGCCCTTGTCGAGCAGAATCTGGAAGCACCCCACCCAGACCACCAGCAGTGCGAGGCCGATGAAATCCACGGGGGACTTGCGGGTCGGCGCTTCCCGGTGCCGGTAAAGCATCCAGGTAGCGATGGCGGCCGCGGCCCCGACCGGGATGTTGATGTAGAAAATCCAGACCCAGTTGATGTTGTCCGTAAGCCACCCGCCGAGAACGGGCCCCATGATTGGGGCAACCAGGCTGGTCATCGACCACATGGCGAGAGCCATGCCCGAACTTTCACGTCGGTAGCTCCCGATGAGCAACGACTGCGAGAGAGGCACCATGGGTCCGGCGACGGCACCTTGCAAGATTCGGAAGAGAATCAATGACTCGATATTGGGCGCCATCCCGCAGAGCCATGACGCCAAGGTGAAGAGAATCACGCTTGTGACAAAAAGCCGCACCGGGCCGACGCGCTGGGCCAGCCAGCCAGTGAGCGGCAGGGAAATCCCATTCGCGACTGCAAAGGACGTGATGACCCACGTGCCCTTGTTGGGCGCAACCCCGAGATCTCCCGCAATCGCCGGGATTGAGACATTGGCGATGGAGACATCGAGAACATTCATGAAGGTCGCGGTAGACAACGCTACGGTGCCCGCAACCAGCCGCCAGCCGGTCATGGGTGGCGGGGGTTTGTAGGCTGGTACCGCGGACATCAGCCTGGCTCAGCGTGCGCTGTCTTGATGAACAACGGGCACGGACTGGTTGGCCATGATGATCTCGCGTATGCGCCGCGCGGCGAGGTCACCTTGTCCTTCAAATATATCCGTGCGATTGGCGTGAAAATCATCCAGCACAGAGAGCACGGGGCCGTTGTCATCACGGACATCGACCGTGACTTCCATCGACAGACCGACGCGCAGCGGATGTTGCGCGATTTCCTGCGGATCGAGCTCGATGCGGACCGGCACGCGCTGGACGATCTTGATCCAGTTTCCAGTGGCATTCTGCGCAGGCAGCAATGCGAATGCTGAGCCTGTTCCGGCACCGAGGCCAGCGACCCGGCCTTCGTATCGGATTTCCTCGCCATAGATGTCCGCGACCAAGGAGACGGGTTGGCCGATGCGCATGCGCCCGAGCTGACCTTCCTTGAAGTTTGCATCTACCCAAACCTTGTCCAGTGGCACGAGTGACAGGAGATTCGAGCCGGGGGCGACGCGTTGCCCCACCTGGACGGTCCGCTTGGCTACGTCTCCGGTAATCGGGGCGAGGATGCGGGTGCGGGAATGTGCGAGATGCGCCTCCCGCACCGCCGCCGCAGCCTTCAACACCAGGGGATGCTCTGCGATCGAAGTGCCGGTGGTAAGCGCCTTGTTGGCCGACAATTGCTCGCGCGCCGATTCAATTGCAGCTGCTGCGGCCTCACGCCCTGCCACGGCGGCGCGCATCGCCGCTTCTGCGTGTCGCAGTTCCTCGGCGCCCACGGCCCCGCTGGCAACAAGCCCCTGACGGGTAGCCAGATCGTCCGTGGCTTTCGCCGCGTCAGCACGCGCGCGCAGCAGATTGGCTTCTGCCGCGGCGATGCCGGCCCGCAGGGTGTCGTTCGTCTTGAACACCGCGCTGACCTCGCGTACCGCGCGACCCAGTTCCGCCTCTGCCGCCAGCAGCGCTATGCGGCTGTCCGCCTCGTCCAGAACGACCAGCAGCGACCCAGCCTCCACATGCTGGGTTTCGCGAACTTCGACTGCTTTTACCGAGCCCGCGATCTGGGGTGTAATCGCCACGATATTCGCGGCGACATACGCATCATCCGTGAATTCGTAATAGCGCGCGTGCCACCAGTACCAGGCCGCCGAGGCCACGCCCGTGATAGCGACAATCACGGCCAATCCACCCAGCAGTGGAATGCGGCGGCGCCGGGCTATCGGCAGGGAATCCGGATCGAGAGTCATGTGTTGAGAACCTTCAGCGATGGGCGAGCGCGGAGGCGGTGGTCTCTATGCCGCCGCCAAGC
>JAURMM010000146.1 GCA_030830685.1 Gammaproteobacteria bacterium
CGTTGCTGTCTGCGTTCGGCGCGCAGATCACGATCATCCTGCTGGTACAGACCATGAAACTTGATCAGCTGGGTGTCGTCTTCATGCATGGCGCCCGTGACCTGGTCCGCCAGACTTTCGACAATCGTGCCGCGCAGGTGCCGGCTGCGGGACTTGATGCCCTCCACGGGCGAAAGCGTCTTGTCATTCATGGTTCAGTACACATCCCGTTTGTAGCGGCCTTCACGCTGCAGGGTCTGCAGGTATTCGCGCGCATGGTCCGCGTCGCGACCGCTCGCAATCCGGATGGCTTCGATGATCGCGGCGTGCACATCCTTGGCCATGCGTTTCGCGTCACCGCAGACATGGATGGCAGCGCCGTCTTCCAGCCAGGCGTGAAACGTCCTGGCCTGTTCAACGATGCGATGCTGAACGTAGACCTTGTCCGCGCCGTCTCGCGAGAAAGCCAGTGAAAGCCGGCTGAGAGCGCCTTGCGCCAATCCTTTCTGCCACTCCAGCTGGTAGAGAAAATCCTCGCGCTGGGTGCGCTCCCCGAAGAACAGCCAATTGCGGCCGCTCGCACCGCGAACAGCGCGTTCGGCGACGTATGCGCGGAAGGGTGCAACGCCTGTGCCGGGGCCGATCATGATGAGCGGTACATCGTCCGCCGGCAGATGAAAGCTCGCGTTGCGCTCGAGTCGCAGTTCGACCTCGGTGCCTTCCTCCAGCGCGGCCAGATGACTGGAGGCGGCACCCGGTCGCGGGCCAGCGCCATGATCCTCCTCCACGCGTGCCACCAGCAGGTGCAGTTCACCCGGATGCGCGGCCGGTGAGGAGGCAATTGAGTAGGTTCGACGACCCAAGGGGCGCAGCTGTGACAGCCAGCCAGCAACATCGAGCACCCCCGGATACTGCAGAATCAGGTCGAGCACCTGGTGGGTGGCGAAGCAGGCAGCCAGCGCCTGTCCGGAGCCGTCCTCAAGAATCGCTGCCAGGTGCGGATCCTTTGTCAGCGCATGCAGGGACACCAGCAGCGGACGATGGATCTGGGTCAGCTCGACTTCCGAGGCCAGGATTTCGCGCAGAGGGAGCCTATTTCCCGAGGGGCCGTCCAGCCGCTCGTCCCCGCTGGCCTTGAGTGCTTCGAGTACCGCGACCACCACTTGCGGTGGATTCGCGGGCTGAATCGAGACGCCATCACCGGGTTGGTAGGCCAGCAAATCGTTCGCCAGCACGAATTCCAGATGACGCACGTCTTTGTTCGAATGACGGCCAGTGAGACGCTGGTTCGTCTGGAGTTCCGCGCTTGTCACAACTTCGGCGACGGCGCTCGGCTGCCTAGCGCCCCTGACCTTGAGCGCCACCACCGATGGCCCAGCATCGACCTGCTGCTTCAATGCATCAGCCGCGAGATTCAGTACCGCGCTCACCCACGACTCCGCAGCCTGCTCGAAATCGAGATCGCATTCCGTGAGTACCTGCAGGCGTTGCGCACCGAGTTCAGTCAATCGTGCATCCAGACTGCGTCCCGCCGCGCAGAACCGAGGGTAGCTGGAGTCCCCCAGTGCAAGCACCGCATATCGAAGATCGGTCAACCGCGGGGCCTTGCTGCTGCCGAGAAACTCGTAGAAGGTCAGCGCATCTTCTGGAGGCTCGCCATCGCCCTGCGTGCTGACGACGAACAAGACAAGGTTTTCGCGTGCCAACTGGCGCGCCGGAAAATCCCCAAGGCTTTGCACGCGCACCGGCAGGCTTGCTGCGTGTGCGGCCGTGGCGGCTTGCTCAGCTATCCGTCGGCTGTTGCCGGTCTGGGAACCGTAGAGGATCGAGAGCCTTTGACTCGCGCTCGGGTGTGTCGTCAGGCGACCCTCGACGGGCGCGGGAGAGAGTCGGCGGGCGGAAGCAAGACCTGCAAGATAGCCACTCGCCCACAGTAGTTGTTCAGGTGCCAGATTGCGGCTTGCAGCCTCCAGCGCATCGAGCTGCACGGCGTCGAGCGGAGGCGACTGGAGGGTCTGGGTGGAGGCGGACATGCCTGGGTTCCTTGGATCTGCTGGCCGGTGAGTGAGGCGCGCAGTCTAGGTATGGGGGCGAGGGGGCGGAACGAACGTCTCGGCATATGCAACTGCGCACCGGGCATAAAACCCCCGGTCCTGCCGTTCGCGGTCGTCGAATCTCAGCGGGTGTAATACCAGAGCAGGGCAGAACCAAAAGCGATTCGATACCAGGCAAACCATGCAAAACTGTGGCGCGAGACGAAATGGAGGAGGAAACGGATTGTGAGCAGGGCACTGAAGAAGGCCGTGACGAAACCTACCCCGAATACGCCCAGATCCTCGACTTCCAGCGACCGCCAGCTTTTTGCGAGGTCGTAGCAGGTCGCCGCAAACATCATGGGAATCGCCAGGAAGAATGAGAACTCGGTGGCCGCGCGGCGATCGAGACCGCTCAACATGCCGCCCATGATGGTGGCGCCGGAGCGTGAAACGCCGGGTATCAGTGCCAGCACCTGGGCGCAACCGATGCCGAGTGCCTGACGCGGCGTCACGGTGGTGGCTTCCACGGCAGTGGGTGCCCGCACCCAGTGCTCGATGACGAGTATCGCGAGCCCGCCGCCGATCAGGGCCCAGGCCACGACTTCCGGCGTGAAGAGGTGTGCCTTGATGTGGCCATGCGCGAAGAAGCCGACCCCGGCCGCAGGCAGAAAGGCGATACCCAGGTTGAGCGCGAAACGGTTGGCCGACGGAGAGTGACCTACTTCGCGCACGAGTGCTGTAAGGCGGCTGCGATAGAACCAGCAGACCGAGAGAATGGCCCCGAGCTGGATGAAGATCTCGAACGAGGCCTCCCGGCCTGTGTTGAACTCCAGCCAATCACCCGCGATGATCAGGTGCCCCGTACTGGAAATGGGCAGGAACTCCGTGAGTCCTTCCACGATCCCGAGCAGGATGGCCTTGAGATAAAGAGTTGTGTCCACGCGGGCGTCGAGGGGTGGAGTATTCGTTGGCTCAGTATTGAGGGTGGCCTGCGGCGACGTGCGCCCTGGACACAGAGGTTAGCATGGCTACAGGTCTGGAACTGGTGATCGCTCTGCTGCTCATTCTGGTAGCGGCAGAAGTCTTTACAAATGCACTCGAACATTTCGGGGAGCGCCTCGGTATCTCGGAAGGGGTGACAGGTTCACTGTTCGCTGCGGTTGGCACCGCCATGCCCGAGAGCATGGTGCCGCTCGTGGCCATCTTCGCCGGCACAGCCAGCACGCAGGTGAACCAGGAAATCGGCGTGGGCGCGATTCTTGGGGCGCCCTTGATGCTCTCCACTCTCAGCGTCTCGCTCATGGGGCTGTCAGTGCTCAGACGCCGGGGCGCGATGGGCCATCTGCGCCCGGAGAAGACCGGCCTTCAGCGCGATCTCTTCTTCTTTCTGATTGCCTTCGGTCTGGCGCTGACAGCGCTGTTCCTGCCCATGGAACCCAAGGGCTTGCGCTTCTTCTTCGCCGGGGCACTGGTGATGACTTACTTCACCTATGTGCTCATCACGCTCAAGGTCTCGGCAAAACTTGTCGAGGAGGGGCACGCCACCGAGGCGGAGGGCAAGATGTTTCTCTGTCGACTCGGCCTGCCTGAGCACATGGCGGTCATCCTGCTTCAGATGGCGCTCGGTCTCGCGCTGCTGATCGGGGGCGCAAAGACCTTCGTGCACGGTGTGGAGCAGTTCTCCCATCTCGTAGGCATCTCGCCGCTGCTGCTCTCGCTGCTGATCGTGCCTATCGCCACGGAACTGCCGGAGAAGGTCAACAGCATCCTCTGGATCCGGCGAGGCAAGGACACCCTTGCCTTCGGCAACATCACGGGCGCCATGGTGTTTCAGGGCAGCCTGTTGCCCGCGATCGGCCTCATGTTGACGCCGTGGCAACCCACCACTGAGGTGCTCATCGGCATCATCGTGACTTACGTGGCAGGGGTCTGGATGTTCATGCTGGCGCGGCAGGGCGATATCCGCGTCTGGCATCTCATCCCGAACCTGGGACTGTACCTGCTCTACGTGGGGGTGATGTTGTTCGCCTGAGGGTGGCGGGAGCCGGCGGAGCGCCGGTGATCATAGTGATGCAGGGTGTCCTGCCACGATGGTGCCGAGGAGAGGACTCGAACCTCCACGGATTTCTCCACTGGTACCTGAAACCAGCGCGTCTACCAATTCCGCCACCTCGGCTGAGGAGGCGCGCAATCTACCGGACCCCCCGAGGTGAGTCAATGAAACGGATCATTCACCCCGTGGTCATCCGCCTTGGATTACCATGCCCCAATGCCTAGACCTGAAAAAGACCTTATCGTCATCCCCAGCCGCGAAACCATCCTCCACCGATTGGAGTTGACCGGCGCCCCTTGTTCACTTGAAAAACTGGCGCGCGCTCTTGAAGTGCACGCGCGTGAGGAGATCTTCATTCTGCGCAAACGCCTGCGCGCCATGGTGCGCGACGGGCAGTTGGTAGAGACCCGGGACCATCGGTACGGCATCGCCCGGGCCATGGAGATTCTGGCCGGGCGGGTCATCGGTCATCCGGATGGATTCGCGTTCGTGCGGCCTGATGACGGTACGCCTGATATCTACCTCGCGCCCAGAGACGCCCGCTCGGTCCTGCATGGCGACCGCTTGCTGGTTCGTATTGCCGGCCATGATGAGCGTGATCGTCCATTCGGGGCCGTGGTCGAAGTTCTGGAGCGGGCCAATCGCGAGGTCGTGGGACGTTACCTGCGCGACGGTCCGGTTGGTTACATCAGCCCGGACAATCGCCATCTCAACCAGGACATCCTCGTTCCCGCAGGACAGGAACTGGGCGCTACCCACGGACAGATCGTGATCGCGGCCATCGACCAGCAACCCGATCGCCATCATCAGCCCATCGGCCACGTGACCGAAGTCCTTGGCGAACACATGGCGCCGGGCATGGAGATCGACATCGCCATCCGCAGCCACCAACTCCCCGTGCTGTGGCCGGAGGGTCTGGAGCGCGAGTTGAAGCGCGTGCCAGCGAAGATCCGCAAGACGGATCTGGAGGGGCGCGAGGATTTGCGTGAGCTGCCCTTCGTGACCATCGACGGGGTGGACGCGCGGGATTACGACGATGCCATCTACTGTCGCAAGACCCGCACCGGCTTCGTGCTCTATGTGGCTATCGCTGACGTGGCCCACTACGTGCGACCGGGAACCTTGCTCGATGCCGCGGCCCGCGAGCGTGGGACATCGGTGTATTTTCCGGCGCGGGTCATTCCCATGCTGCCGGAGGCGCTTTCCAACGGAATCTGCTCGCTCAATCCTGACGTGGAACGCCTCGCCATGGTCTGTGAGCTGCGCTATGACGAGGCCGGTCAGCGACAGAAGGTGCGGTTCTGCAATGCCGTCATCCGTTCGCGCGCCCGGCTGATCTATGAAGAAGTCGCGGAATGGCTGGACAAGCCGGAATCTGCCTGGCCGGCGGACGCACCCCAGCGGCAGGTCACCACTGCCTACGCGCTTTACCAATTGTTGCGTGCCCAGCGCGAGGCCAGGGGTGCGCTCGATATTGATACCATCGAGCCACGTTTCATTTTCAATGATGCCCGCAAGATCGCACGCATTGAAGCGCGTCAGCGCAATGATGCCCATCGACTGATCGAAGAGTTCATGATTGCGGCCAATGTCGCTGCAGCCGAACATCTGGTCCGGCACCGTCGTCCCGCAATGTTCCGTGTGCACGCGCAACCTGAGGCGGAAAAGGCCGACGCCCTGCGCCAGTTCCTTGGCAGCGTCGGGCTTGGACTCGGCGGGGGCTTGAAACCTGTAGCCAAGGATTTCGCTCGCGTTCTGGTGGCGGCGAAAGCCAGACCTGATCGCAACCTGATCGAGACCGTCGTCCTGCGCAGCCTCAAGCTCGCCGTCTACAGTCCGGAGAACGTGGGCCATTTCGGGCTCGGTCTCGAATCCTATGCCCACTTCACCTCACCGATACGGCGCTACCCGGATCTGCTGATACATCGCGCGTTGAAGCAGCAGCTCCTGCGCCAGCCCCCGCCCGCGGACGATCTGGTGGTGTTGGGCGAACATTGTTCGATGACGGAACGCCGGGCCGACGACGCCACGCGGGACGCAGTCGCGTGGCTCAAATGCGAATACATGCTGGACAAGGTGGGCGAGACATTCGCCGGCATCATCAGCGCGGTGACGTCATTCGGGCTGTTCGTGCAGCTCGAGGAGAGCTTTGTGGAAGGTCTCATCCATGTCACCGGCCTGCCTGATGACTACTACCACTTCGATCCGGTCGGTCATTGCATGACTGGCCGCCGCAGCCATCGCGAGTATCGGTTGGGGCAACGCCTCCAGGTGACGGTGGCGCGCGTGAATCTTGATGAGCGCAAGATAGACTTCGCCTTGGCCGCGAGCCCGCCCGCCGGCAAGCGGCGACGCTGAGCTGGTTTCCGCTCACCTCCGTTTCGCACCTACGATGACCGACAACCGCACGCTTACAGTATTCGGCCTGCACGCGGTCGAATCCGCCATGCGCCATGCGCCTTCGTCCATCCTCGAATGCTTCATCCGCCTGGGGGGAGGGCATGCCGCCGCGGATGCCGTGCTGGAGCAGGCCACCCAGGCTGGAGTTCGCGTGCAGCGCGTCACGGGCGAAACCCTGGACAAGCTCGCCAGTGGCGGTAACCACCAAGGTGTGGTGATACGTCGCCGTCCGCCTCCCGCCCGAATGTTTGAACAGTGGCTGGACGACGTGGTGAGGCCTCACCCCCTGCCCCTGGTGCTCGTGGTCGACCAGATTCAGGATCCCCACAATCTGGGCGCGGCGCTGCGACTCGCCGATGCCGTCGGCGCACAGGGCATCGTGCTGACACGGGACAACTCCGTCGGCCTCACGCCGGCGGTGGCAAAAGTGGCAAGCGGGGCGCTGGACACCGTGCCACTGGTACTGGTGACCAATCTCGTTCGCGCGCTGGCCGCGCTCAAGGAGGCTGGCCTGTGGGTGGTCGGCGCAGCGGGCGGCGCCGGCGACAGCCTGTTCGAGCTGGACCTCAACCGGCCACTCGCTTGGGTGATGGGGGCGGAGGGCAGCGGGTTGCGCCGGCTCACCCGCGAATCCTGTGACTACCTTGCGCGCATCCCCATGCGCGGGACCGTGGACAGCCTGAATCTTGGCACGGCGGCTGCGGTCTGCCTGTTCGAAACCCTGCGCCAGCGTGGCGTTCGCTGAGGGCCGCCGCCTTTACACCCCGAGGTGGGGCCGCATAGAATGCCGCTCCTTTTCCCATCACTCCTTGCTTCACCGCCAGTCCGGGAAGCTTCCAGCCGAGAGGAGCCCGTGTGAGACACTATGAAATAGTGTTTCTGGTCCATCCTGACCAGAGCGAACAGGTCAACGCCATGGTTGACCGCTACCGCACCATGATCACCAACAATGGGGGGCGCATACACCGCCAGGAAGACTGGGGTCGTCGCCAGCTGGCATTCCCCATCGCCAAGGTGCACAAGGCGCATTACGTCCTGCTCAATATCGAGTGCGATGCGCCAACCCTCAACGAACTTACCAGCGCTTTCCGCTTCAATGACGCAGTGCTGCGCCATCTCGTGGTCAAGTGCGATGACGCCGTCACCGAGCCGTCACTCATGGCCCGCGCCAAGGACGAGCACGACGAGCGTGAGAGCGAGCGGCGCAGCCGCCATCAGGCCGCAGCCGCCACTGATGAGGCCGGCACCGATGAAGCCGCTGCCCCGGCGGCGCAAACCGCGGAGGATGCAGCATGAGACCTTCCAAACCAAAACCCCGTGGCGGCGGTTCACGGCATTTCCGCCGGCGTCGGTTTTGCAAATTCACGGCTGAGGGCGTCACAGAGATCGACTACAAGGATCTCAACACGCTGAAGGCCAACATCGCTGAGAACGGAAAGATCGTGCCGAGCCGCATTTCGGGCACCAAGGTGCGCTACCAGCGCCAGCTCGCGATCGCCATCAAGCGCGCGCGCTTTCTGGCCCTGATTCCTTACAGCGACTCACACTGAAGACTCGCGGCCTGCGCCGCGACACGGGAGGCTGGCCGTGCAAGGCTTGGCAAGAGTAGCGATGCGCGGGCCTCTGCCCGCCATTCTCCTCATCGTGAGCTTCGCCCTGCTGGCACTTCCGTTCGGTCCCGCCCTTCTGGTGAGCGGCGCCTTGCTGGCACTGGTGACCCTGCGGCATGGCGCGAGCGCCGGCCTTCAGGCACTGGGCGGTGCAGCACTTCTGGCCGGTGCGGCAGCCTTTGGCCTCACAGGGCGGTTGGGGCCCGCGGCAGTGACGGTGCTGGCCTGCTGGATTCCGCTCTGGGCTGGCGCAGCGAGTCTGCGCCGGTCGGGGAGTCAAGGCAGCGCCTTGGTCGGCCTCGGTTTCTGGGTGATGGGGTATGCGCTCGCCATGCGGGTGAAATATCCGGATGTGCAAGTTTTCTGGCGCGAGCGGCTCTCGGCGCTTACGGCCATGGTCGAGGCGGAGGGAGGGACTTTTCTCACCGCCGAGCAGATTGATCTGTACAGCAAGCTGATGCATGGCGCTTCGGTGGCCCTGATTTATCTGGCGCTTGCAGGCATGCTGCTGCTGGGCAGAGCTTGGCAGGCAGGGCTCTATAATCCGGGGGGATTCCGCAGTGAGTTTCACACCCTGCGGTTACCGGGTTGGATCTCGCCGATGGGGGCTGTGGCAGCACTGTCGAGTCTGTTGCTGTCGCTGGCTGACAGGGCGGGGGGACTGGCCGACGATGCCATTATTGTCCTGTTGTTGATGTTCGCTATGCAGGGGCTGGCCGTCGTCCACGCCGTCTCTGCGGCAAAAGCCATGGCGCGGCTCTGGCTCGTCGGGCTGTATGCGTTGATGATACTGGTACCCCAGCTGGTGATGCCCTTGTTGGCCACCGCCGGGATCGCCGACCGAATCGTGGATTTCAGACGCCGCATGGGGCGTCCGGGCAAGGCCTGAGCCCAGTTCCCCACAGGCCCCGCGGGTGCGCGGCACCCGTCAGATTTTTGAAGAAGGTGCGTACGATGGAAGTCATTTTGCTGGAGAGGATTCACAACCTGGGCAAGCTCGGCGACAAGGTTCGCGTGAAGCCTGGTTACGGTCGCAACTATCTCGTGCCGCGCAAGAAGGCCGTGCCGGCCACGGCCGACAATATCGCCCGCTTCGAAGCCCAACGGGCCGAACTAGAAAAGGCCCAGGCAGAGGGGATGGCCCGCGCTACCCTGCGAGCAGATGCCCTGCGCGAGCTCGAGCTCACCATCGTGGCCAAAGCCGGCAGCGAGGGGCGTCTCTATGGCTCAGTGGGCGCCGGCGAAATCTGCGACGCACTGGCTGCTGCCGGCCATGAGGTGGACCGCAAGGAGGTGCGTCTCGGCAACGGCCCGCTGCGCAGCCACGGGCGTCATGTGGTCGAGATGGCGCTGCACGCGGACATTCACGTACCGGTCACAATCGTGATCACCGGTCAGGAAGGTGGCCGGGCCGCTGAAGGCTGAGGCTGCCTGCCGCGGTCCCAGCGTCCGCTGACATGGCTCTGGAGCCTCTGACCGGGCGCGCTGACGCAGCGGATCGCAGCATCGATTCGCTGCGGCTCCCGCCGCACTCAGTCGAAGCCGAGCAGTCCGTGCTCGGCGGACTCATGCTGGACAACGATGCCTGGTTGCAGGTGTCCGAACGACTCTCCGCGACCGATTTCTACCGTCGCGACCACGCCGACATCTTCAGGGGCGTGGAGTCTCTGGCCAACGACGGCAAACCCTACGACATCATCACACTGGCTGAATGGCTGGACAGCCATGGCCTGCTCGAAACCAGCGGCGGCCTTGCCTATCTGGCACAACTTGCGGACAACACGCCCACTGCTGCCAACATCGCGGCTTACGCCGATATCGTGCGCGACCGGGCCGTGCTCCGCGCGCTCATTCGCGCCGGCACCGAAATTGCCGAAAGCGCCTTCCGCACTGAGGGTCGCAGTACCAACGAACTGATCGACGCGGCTGAACGCACGGTGTTCCAGATTGCAGAACGCGAGTCGCGCGGACGCGCCGGTTTCCGACCGATTCGCGAGCTGCTGGTGTCCGCACTTGATCGCATTGACCAGCTGTTCCAGCAGGACAATCCCATCACGGGCGTGGCTACCGGGTATTACGAGCTGGATGGCATGACTTCGGGCTTGCAGCCGGCAGACCTCGTGATCGTTGCCGGCCGTCCCTCCATGGGCAAGACGGCATTTGCCATCAACATCGCGCAGAACGTGGCCACCAAAGCGGGTCTGCCGGTGGCCATTTTCAGCATGGAAATGCCGAGCGAGCAGATTGCCATGCGCATGCTCTCCTCGCTGGGCCGCATCGATCAGCACAAGGTACGCACCGGCAAGCTCGCCGATGACGACTGGCCCCGTCTCACACACGCCGTTGGAATCCTGTCCGAGGTGAAGCTTTTCATCGATGACACGCCTGCGCTCACCCCTGGAGATCTCAGGGCGCGTTGTCGCCGGCTGGCGCGCGAGCATGGCCTCAGCATGATCGTCATCGACTATCTGCAACTCATGCAGGTACCCGGCACCAACGAGAACCGAGCGACCGAGATTTCGGAGATTTCCCGCTCGTTGAAAGCACTGGCGAAGGAGCTCAACGTGCCGGTGATCGCGCTGTCCCAGCTCAATCGAAGTCTGGAACAACGCAGTGACAAAAGGCCCGTGATGTCCGATCTGCGTGAGTCCGGCGCCATCGAGCAGGACGCCGATCTCATCATGTTCATCTACCGTGATGAGGTCTACAACGAAGACAGCACGGACAAGGGTGTGGCTGAAATCATCATCGGCAAGCAACGCAATGGTCCCATCGGCACTCGCAAGCTGCGGTTCTTCGGCGAATACACCACGTTCGACAATCTCGCTCACGATTCCTATGGCGGGGATCATTCGTGACGCGCCCGGCGCACGTCATCTTCGATCCGCAGGCCGTGAGAGCCAACCTGAAACAAGTCCGCGCACAAGCGCCGGGACGCAGGATCATGGCCATCGTCAAGGCCGATGGTTACGGGCACGGCGTGGTGCGCATGGCGCAGGCTCTGGGGGATGTCGATGCGTTCGGTGTGGCCTCCATCGAGGAGGCTGTGCGCCTCAGGGAGGCCGGGATCACCCAGCCCATCGTGCTACTGGAAGGTCCCTTCGAAGCACAAGAACTGCCCGACATCTGTGGGCACCGACTCGAGTCCGTGGTGCACAACCCCGAACAGGTGCGCATGTTCGCGGCGCACCCCGAGCCCCTGACCTTGTGGGTGAAGGTGGATACCGGAATGCACCGTCTGGGTTTCGCACCTGAGGAAGTCCCGGCGGTGCTTGCACAACTGCGCCGACCCGGCCGTACCTTGAGGCTTATGACGCATTTCGCGAGCGCGCATCTGCCGGGAGATGAGAGCGTCGCGGCGCAACTCGCTGCTTTCGAGGAAGTGCTCGACGGAGAGACCATCGAGTGCTGCTGCGCCAATTCAAGCGCCGTGCTTGCCTGGCCGGCGAGTCACGGTGAGTGGGTGCGACCAGGTCTCATGCTGTATGGCGTCTCGCCTTTTAGAGGCGTGAGCGCCGCCGAACTTGGCCTGCGTCCCGCCATGACCGTGGTGTCGGCCCTCATCTCGGTGCGAACAGTTGCCGCAGGCGGTGGCGTCGGGTACGGGCGAGGCTTTGTCTGCCCCGAGGAGATGCGGGTTGGAGTGGTCGCTTTCGGCTACGCGGATGGCTATCCCCGGCATGCCGGCACCGGTACGCCGGTGCTGGTCAACGGAGTGCGCACGCAGGTCATTGGAGAGGCGTCCATGGACATGATGGCGGTCGACCTCCGTCCGGTCCCTGATACCCGCGTCGGCGATCCTGTGGTGCTCTGGGGCGAGGGTCTGCCGGTCGAGGAAATCGCCCGCGCGGCGCAGACCATTCCTTACGAACTCCTGTGCCGCATGCGCATGCGCGCGCAATTCATCCAGCGACCCTCATGAAGGCGCCTAAACGCGTCTATCAGTGCGAGCAGTGCGGTGGGCAACAGCCCAAATGGACGGGCCAATGTCCTGACTGCCAAGCCTGGAACACCCTGATCGAAAGCGTGGCGGCGGCGCAGCCCGCATCGCCTCGCCATGTGTCCTATAGCGGCGAGGCGCCGCGCATCATTGCGCTTTCCGAGGTCAACCCGGCAGAAGCGCCACGTCTCCCCACCGGTTTGTCGGAATTCGACCGTGTGCTGGGTGGAGGCCTCGTGGAAGGCTCCGTGGTCCTGCTCGGCGGCGATCCCGGTATCGGTAAATCCACGCTCCTGTTGCAGAGCCTGGCGTTCAATACCGGGGCGCGACAGGTTCGTGCCTTGTATGTCAGCGGTGAAGAATCCTCGTCCCAGATCGCCCTGCGTGCGGAGCGCCTGAAAGTCCCGACCGGCGAGCTGCGCCTGCTCATTGAAACAGGCATCGAGCGCATCCTCGCGCTTGCGGCGAGCGAGCGTCCGCAGGTGATGGTGATCGATTCCATCCAGACGCTCTACACGGAAACCTTGCAGTCCGCGCCCGGCAGCGTGGCCCAGGTGCGTGAGTGCGCAGCCCAGCTGGTGCGGTTTGCCAAGGCCACCCGGACTGCTATCTATCTCGTGGGACATGTCACCAAGGACGGTGCACTCGCCGGTCCGCGGGTGCTGGAACACATGGTGGATGCGGTGCTTTATTTTGAGGGAGAGGTCAGTGGGCGGTATCGCCTGGTGCGAGCCTTCAAGAATCGCTTCGGTGCCGTCAACGAACTCGGCGTGTTCGCAATGACGGACGGGGGCTTGCGCGAGGTCACCAATCCCTCGGCGATGCTGCTCTCACGCCACGATCAGCCCGTGCCCGGGAGTGTCGTCATGGTCACTCGCGAAGGCACCCGGCCGCTGCTGGTGGAGGTCCAGGCGCTGGTCGACCAGAGTGCTCTTGGCAACCCGCGCCGGGTCACGGTCGGGCTTGATCAGAATCGCCTGTCGATGTTGCTGGCGGTCCTGAATCGCCATGGAGGTATTGCGACCTCGGGTTGCGATGTCTTTGCGAACATCGTTGGCGGTGTGCGGCTGACTGAAACCGCAGGGGATCTGGCGATTGTGATGGCAGTGCTGTCCAGCTTGCGAGATCGCCCCCTGCCGCCGGATCTCGTGGTCTTCGGGGAAATCGGGCTTGCAGGCGAGGTGAGGCCGGTGCAAGGCGGCCCGGAACGTCTGCGCGAGGCGGCCAAGCACGGCTTCAAGCGCGCCATCCTGCCTAAGGCGAACATGCCCAAGACCGTGCCGGCCGGCATGGAAGTGATGCCTGTGACCCGTCTCGGAGACGCGCTGGGCGAACTCTGAGCATCGCCCGAGGCCAAGTCTCAGCTGGTCTCCATGCCTTCCTGCTCGGACGGCGGGAAGATGCGGGCGCTGCGTACGCCGTGCGCGGTGGTCTGCAGAATTTCGATGGTATAGCCCCGCACTCTGAAGCTGGTACCTGTGTCAGGAATGTCTTCCAGCGATTCCATGATGAGGCCGTTGATGGTCTTGGCACCTTCCTCTGGCAAGGTCCAGCCATGGGCTCGATTGAGCTCCCTGACATTGACAGTGCCGTCCACCAGGAGGCTGCCGTCGGCCTGTTTCTGTACGCCGCGAGTGTTGAATTGCGGGACAGTGGTGAATTCTCCCACCACCTGCTCCAGGACATCGTCCAGGGTCACCAGACCGGAGAGATCGCCATACTCATCCACTACCAGGGCAAGGCGCTGTTTCTCCACCTGGAAATTAATCAGCTGCGTATGCAGGTCAGCCTTGAGTGGCACGTAATAGGGCTCGGTGAGCAGGCCCTCGAGTTCCTTGAGGTCGAGCTCGTCGTTACGGCGGAGCAGGCGGGTGAGGCTACGCAGATGGAGGATTCCGACCACTTCATCCACGCTGCCCCGATAGCAGGGCACGCGCGTATGTCGGCAGGTGATGAGCTGCTCGCGCACGTCCATCCAGTCCTGATCGAGATCTATTGCGACCATATCGGTGCGCGGAACCATGATGTCCTCTACCGTGACCTTCTCGAGGTCGAGAATGCCGAACAGCATGTCCCGGTGTTTCTGGGGAATCAGCGCACCCGCCTCCTTCACCACTGTACGCAGTTCCTCGCGGTCGATCATGTCCATTTGCGAGCGGTCGGTGGAGACATTGAAAGGCTTGAGCAGCGCGCGGGTAGTCAGGTTGATGATGGCCACGAGTGGCTTGAGGATCGTCATCATCGGGATGATCACGAGCGTCGCCGGATAGGCGACTCGTTCAGGATTCAGGGCGGCGAAAGTCTTCGGAATGACCTCGGCAAAGATCAGGATCAACGCGGTGAGCACCAGCGATGCAATCCAGATGGCGCTCTCGCCGAACAGTTGCAAGGTGACGAGGGTTGCGATCTGGGCCAGAAGCACATTCACGAAGTTGTTGCCCAGAAGCACGAAACCGATGAATCCATCGGGATTGTCTAGCAGCTTGAGCGCTCTTCCGGCCCCGCGATGCTTTTTCTCCGCGAGATGGCGCAGCCGGTAACGGTTGAGCGCCATGATGGCGGTCTCCGAGGAGGAGAAAAACGCGCTCAGGCCGAACAGGCCTAGTTGCGCGATGATCAGTGCCACCAGTGTGTCGGTTTCCATCTGCAGGAATCCTCGCTTTAGGAGAGGGCGGCTTCACGCGCGATAGCGCAAGGAAGGAGCTGCCGCATTATAGTATGGGCCCTGCAGGGGTGAGGCTGGCGCGCGTCAGAGAGCGGCCTTCTGCCTGCAAACCAGCCACAGCCAGCCAGGATCCGCAGATGTTCCAGAATCTCAGCGAACGCCTCAGTAACGTTGTCAAGAAGCTGCGCGGCCAGGGACGGCTGAGCGAGGAAAACATCGACGCCACCCTGCGCGAGGTGCGCATGGCGCTGCTCGAGGCGGACGTTGCCTTGCCGGTGGTCAAGACCTTCATGGAACAGGTGCGTGCCCGTGCCCTCGGGCAGGAGGTCATCAGCACCCTGACGCCGGGCCAGGCCCTCATTCGAGTGGTGCGCGACGAGCTCACTTCCATGATGGGCGAATCGGGGCAGGGGCTGGATTTCGCGGTCGAGCCGCCCGTGGTCATCCTCCTCGCTGGTCTCCAGGGCTCGGGCAAGACGACCAGCGCCGCCAAGCTGGCGCGGCGTTTGCACGAACAGGATCGCAAGACCGTCGCCATGGTGAGCTGTGATATCTACCGGCCGGCCGCCATCGAACAGCTGCGCGTGTTGGCAGAGGAAGTCGGCGTGGAGTGCTATCCGAGCAACCCCGGAGCCTCGGTGGTTGCGATTGCCGAGGCAGCCTTGGCCCAGGCCCGCCGTGAACTCAAGGACGTGCTCATCATCGATACCGCCGGCCGTTTGCATATCGATGATTCGATGATGGATGAAATCAAGGTCCTGCACGCCGCGATCCAGCCGCGTGAAACCCTGTTCGTGATCGACTCCATGATGGGCCAGGACGCCGTCCGCACGGCGCAGGCGTTCAATGATGCGCTCCCGCTGACCGGCGTCATCCTCACCAAGACAGATGGTGATGCCCGCGGCGGTGCTGCACTGTCGGTGCGTCAGGTAACGGGCAAGCCGATCAAGTTCATGGGCGTGGGTGAGAAGACCCATGCGCTGGAACCCTTCCATCCGGACCGCATCGCCTCGCGCATCCTCGGCATGGGTGATGTCCTCTCACTCATCGAGGAAGTCGAGCAGAAGGTGGACCGGGAGCAGGCGGCCAAGGTGGCAGCCAAGCTGAGCAAGGGCAAAGGTTTCGATCTGCAGGACTTTCGTGAGCAGCTCGAACAGATGCGCAACATGGGCGGACTCGCAGCCCTGATGGGCAAACTGCCCGGCACCGCGGAGTTACCCGAGCACATCAAAAACCGCGTAAATGACCGGGAAATGATTCGGCTAGCGGCTATCATAGACTCCATGACACCACATGAGAGGCTGTTCCCCGCCATCATCAAAGCCTCGCGCAAGAAACGCATCGCAGATGGTTCGGGTACCCAGGTGCAGGACGTCAACCGCCTGCTGAAGCAGTTCGACCAGATGCAGCGCATGATGAAAAAAGTGAGCAAAAAGGGCGGACTTCAGGCAATGATGCGTGGACTCAAGGGCCGCATGCCGCCCGGCATGCCCTTCCAATGAAGCAGAAACCCACCCCGGATGAAAGAGGTTTGATGGTATGAGTGAACTTTTCGACAAGGCTGCCCTCGACTATCACGCTTTGCCCCGGGCCGGCAAAACCGAAATCACGCCAACCAAGCCGCTGGCCAACCAGAGCGATTTAGCGCTGGCATATTCGCCCGGCGTAGCGGTGCCCTGCCTGGCCATCGCCGATGACGCGGCAGCGGCGGCCTGTTACACCAATCGAGCCAACCTCGTGGGAGTGGTCACCAATGGAACGGCCGTATTGGGTCTCGGCAACATCGGACCGCTCGCCGCCAAGCCGGTGATGGAAGGCAAGGCGGTCCTGTTTAAGAAGTTTGCCGGCATCGATGTCTTCGATATCGAGATCGATGAGCGGGACCCGGATCGGCTGGTGGACGTGATTGCGAGCCTCGCGCCCACCTTTGGTGGCATAAACCTTGAGGACATCAAGGCTCCCGAGTGCTTCTACGTGGAGCGCAAGCTGCGTGAGCGGGTGAACATTCCGGTCTTTCACGACGACCAGCATGGCACGGCCATCATTGCCGCTGCTGCCATCAGCAATGCCCTGCGCCTGGTGGGCAAGCGAATCCAGGACGTTCGGCTGGTGACGTCTGGGGCGGGAGCTGCGGCACTCGCCTGTCTGCGGCTGCTCGAATCACTCGGCCTGCCACGCGAACAAATCATGGTCACCGATATGCTCGGCGTCGTGTACGAGGGACGCACGGAACGCATGGATGAGCACAAGGTGTATTACGCCCGCGCCACCAACATGCGCACCCTGGCAGAAGCCATCCGGGATGCGGACATTTTTCTCGGATTGTCCGCACCTGCCGTGCTTACGGGTGAGATGGTCAAGACCATGGCTGCCCGGCCGGTGATTCTGGCGCTGGCCAATCCGACACCCGAAATCATGCCGGAGGAGGTCCACGCGGCGCGCGACGATGCCATCGTGGCAACCGGTCGCTCCGACTATCCCAACCAGGTGAACAACGTGCTGTGTTTCCCCTACATCTTCCGCGGCGCGCTGGATGTTGGGGCGACCACCATCACTGAGGAAATGAAACTTGCCTGCGTGAACGCCCTCGCCGAGCTGACCATGCAGGAGCCGTCCGAAGTGGTTGCTGCCGCATACACGGATGAGACGCTGACGTTTGGTCGCGAATATCTCATTCCCAAGCCCTTTGACCCGAGACTCGTCACCACGCTTGCACCTGCGGTGGCAAAGGCCGCCATGGAGAGCGGGGTCGCGACGCGGCCCATCGAGGATCTGGACGCTTACCGCGACCAGCTCGGGAAGTTCGTGTTCCAGTCCCTGCTCTTGATGAAGCCACTGTTCCAGCGAGCCAAGGCCGAGCGCAAGCGTCTGGTTTATGCCGAAGGCGAGGAGAATACAGTCCTGAGAGCAGTACAGGCCGTAGTGGATGATCGATTGGCCTATCCCATTCTCATCGGCCGCCCCGCGGTAATCGAACAACGTATCGGCAGTCTGGGGCTTCGTTTGAAACCCGGGGTGGACTTCGAAATCGTCAATCCGGAAAGTGACCACCGCTTCCGGGAATACTGGACCGATTATCACGATCTCATGCAACGACGCGGTATGACACCCGCTGACTCGCGACGCATGCTGCGTACTCACCCGACGGTCATCGGAGCCATGTATCTGCGACGCGGCGATGGCGATGCCCTGATTTGTGGACTGACGGGCGGATACCAGGATCACCTCCATCATCTGGTCGATCTGCTGGGTCTGGAAGAAGAACGTGCGCTTGCTGCGCTCAGCGTGCTCGTACTGCGCAAGGGCACCTATGTCATCGGGGACACCCACGTACACCCGGATCCGGATGCGGCGACGCTAGCCAATATCGCGCTTGCGGCGGCGGACTGCGCGCGCCGCTTCGGCATGAAGCCCAGTGTGGCGCTGCTGTCCCATTCCAACTTCGGCAGCAGTGATACGCCTTCCAGTCGCAAGGTGCGTGAAGCCTTGTCGATCGTGCGCGCGCACAGCCCACAGCTGGAGGTGGACGGGGAGATGCAAGCAGACTCCGCTTTGCTGGCGGCGGTGCGCCGCGGCGCCGTGAATGATTCTCCCCTGCTGGATGCGGCCAATGTCCTGGTGATGCCAACGCTCGACGCGGCCAACATTGCCATGAACCTGCTCACGGTGCTGGGCGAGGGCGTTGCCGTGGGGCCCATCCTGAGCGGTCTGCGCTACTCAGCCCACATTCTGCCGCCTGCGGCCTCGGTGCGCCGCGTGGTCAACATGAGTGCCTTGGCAGTGGTGGAAGCACAGGCGAAAGCGGCGGGCCAGTAGCGCTACGCACAAGGGTGAACATCCCGGTCAATGAGTGGCAGCCCCGCTGCCCACTCACGGCCAGCTCATTGCGCGGCGTTCTGCACCGCGAAGTCCGCGAGGAAGCCGTTGAGCTGGGTCGTCAGCAACGCATCAATCTTCTCGGTTTCGTTGGCGAGCATCACACCGTTCTCGGCCGAAGACCAGATGGCCTGCGAGATGAAACCGCCGGCTGGGTTGCCCAACGGAATCTTCTTGCGCAGTTCGAGCTTCACTGACAGGTGATAGAAACCCTGCGCATTTCGGTTGGTGATGATGCGCACGCGGAGCAGCTCGGCCCTCGGGTTCTGCAAAGCCTCGGCGGTGTTCACCACTGATAGCCCAGCAGACTCCAGTCGGCTTGCCACCGTCGCACCTAGCTTTTCCGCGGTCATCCCGTAGGGCGCGAGTTCCGGAACCACGTCCTCGACCGACACGGCCAACGCCGTGATGCCATTCAAGGTCATGTGCGAGAAGACCGGGCCGACCGCCCAGGTAAAGCTCGGCAACAAGACTGCGAAAAGAAGCGCAATGCGAGGCACGAAGTGTCTTGGATTCCGCCCAGTTGAAGCGGGAGCCTGCCCATGGGCAGTGGACGATTGCTGCATCAGGTTGTCCTTTCCGGTTGCGGTGATCGCAGGTTCAGGAGCTCTGGTGCTTGCCTACTGTCGGCGAAGGAAGAAGCAGCAGAGCGCGAGGCCCATCAAGGCCACGAAATTGATCAGGGACCATTCGGCGATCGAGAGGTCCAGGAAAGTCCAGTCGACCTTGGCACAGTCACCACTCCCGCGCAGAACCGTCTTGATGGTCTCGGTCAGTCGAGAGGTTTCGAGAAGAAAGTCGAGTCCGGGGCCGCATTCTGGAACCCGGTCTGCCGGCAGATGTTGTAGCCAGACCTGGCGCCCGGCGATTGCCGCGCCAACGCCCGCGGTCAGCGTCAGCAGCAGACTCAAGACCAGTGCGCCCGACTTGTGCGGCCCGAGCAGGGCGCCCGGCAGTGCCAGTACCAGGACGCCGAAGAAGGCGAGGCGCTGGAACACGCACAGCGGGCAGGGTGTGAGGCCTTGCGCGAATTGCAGGTAATACCCGAAGCCGAGGAGGGCGGCACACCACAGCGTGACAAGCACGAAGGGCAGGCGTCTATGCAACAGCAAGGCTCTCAAGGCGTCTCTCCGGGAAGGTGACCACGCCATTCTAGCTCGCCGTGGAGGCTTCGACTGCGCCCATGCCAGGCATGCGCACACTGCCCAGAAAGGCCAGGATCCGTTCTTCCAACCACGGGTGTATCAGGCCGGGCAGTGGGTCGGTGATGAAGCCGACATGCCCCCCGCGCGCCGGAACTTCCAGCGAGACGGCAGAAGGACACTCGCTTGCCTCCGGAATGGCCCATTCAGGCAGGAAGGGATCGTCTCGTGCATGCAGGATGAGGGCCGGAACGCGAATTGCGGGGATGAACTGGCGCGAGCTGGCGCGGGCATAGTAGTCATTGGCACCGGAAAAGCCATGCAGCGGGGCCGTGACGCAGTCGTCATATTCGTGGAAGGTTCGCACCTGCGCGAGTTCGCGTCGTGAGAAGGGCAGATCATGTGTTCCGAATTTGCGATCCAGACTCATGCGCAGGCTCGCCAGGAGGTGCGCCTGGTAGACGCGCGAGAAGCCTTCGTTCAGACGCTGCGCCGCTGCTGAAAGTTCAAAGGGCACGGAGACTGCCACGGCCGCGTGCACAGGCGCAGCACCTCCATGCTCGCCAAGCCACTTCAACAGAACATTGCCCCCCATGGAGTAGCCCACCACGCACAAGGCACGGTCAGGCCAACGGATGCGCAAGGTGGTCACCAGGAAATCGAGATCACCCGTATCACCGGAGTGGTAACAGCGCGCGAGTCTGTTCGGCACCCCGCTGCAGCCTCTGAACTGCATCAGGCAGGCCCCCCAGCCATAGGATGCAACCGCGTGCATCACGCGCCTTGCATAGGGCGATGAGAAACTGCCCTCGAGGCCGTGCAGCACCACCACCAGGGGGCCCGAGTCGCTGCCAGCCCAGACCAGATCCACAAAGTCGCCATCCGGTAGTTCAAGGCGTTCAGGGCGGGCAGCTACGGAGGGTGCTGGGCGACCGCGTGCGGCCCAGAGTGTGGGCAGGTGGGGACCGGGCAGCCACCAGGCGGGAATGTAAGGGGACACCCCGTCAATCTTGCCAGGAAGCTGGGCGCTCGAAATGAACGGTGCGTGCCGGAGCCTGGGCTGTGATGAGGCCGCTGTTCAAGGCGCCGAGGTCCACCACTGCAAGCAGATGGCTACGGCCGGCGGGATCGCGCACGCAGGTGAGCACCTGGCCGGCGGTCGGCGCGTCCGGACTGGCGGAGAACTTTTCTCCTTCGTGGATTTCTCCATCGCTGCTGCCGATCAACAGGCGGGATTTGACCTCGCCGCGATATTTCAGGCGGGCGATGATCTCCTGGCCCGGGTAGCAGCCTTTGTCGAAGGCGAGTGTGTCCTGGAAATCCAGGTTGAGCTGCTGGGGCAGGAACGCGTTTGCGAAACCGCCTGCAATCTCGATATGCCCGTGGCGGATGTCGAGATACCGCCATGTGTCGGCATCCACCTCCGTGGGGTCATGGTTGGCGAGCCACGCGGCAACCACGGAACCCTCGCCGATCAGCAGAAAGCGCGCTGCCTTCTCCATCCGCAGGACTGTCACACCGGGCGCGATCTGCGCACTGCGCCAGGCCTCGGCCGGCAGTCCCAGCGCCTGCACGCGTGCGACCTGTGCGGGCGGAAAATACAGTCCATGTACGATTCGGGACGCGGAGAGATCTTCCACTTCCACCCGGGCCCGTAGCACGAACATCCGCAGTCGCTGCACACATCGCGCGGCCTCGCTTGCAGGCAGCAGCAGCTGATAACCCGCCGCGCTCGGAACAAGCCAGAACAGGAACGAGACCCGGCCCTGTGCTGTGCACCACGCCGTCCGCACGCCATCGAGAGGGCCGAGGCGCTTGAGATGACTGGTGCATTGCCCGTGCAGGAAATCGCGCGCATCCACGCCTTCGACCCGGATGACAGCCTGATCAAGGCGACAGCAAACGGGGCGTTCCGAGAGTGCGTGGAAGCTGTCCGGGTTCACGGATGCGGGCGATGTTGCTGGAGAGAACTGACGAGCGCGGCGAAGTGCTCCGGCGGAGAGACCCGGCCAAGCACCCAGTCGTAGAGCTCGGGATCCGTCACTTCCAGCAGTTCAAGAAAGCGTGCCTTGGACTCTCCATCGAGTGCGGCATGGTCCTGCGCGAGGAATCGGTCGAGGACCATATCCAGCTCGCGCATTCCACGCCGGCAACGCCAGCGCAGCCTGTTCATCTCAGCTGTCACTGGCGTGTCTCTGTCGTTCAGAGGGTACGAGTCACCATCATCTTCTTGATGTTCGCAATCGCCTCCGCGGGGTTCAGACCCTTGGGGCAGGTGCGGGCGCAATTCATGATGGTGTGGCAGCGATAGAGCTTGAAGGGATCTTCCAGCTCATCCAGACGTTCTCCGGTTGCCTCATCACGGCTATCTACCAGCCAGCGATAAGCTTGCAGCAACGCTGCGGGGCCGAGGTAGCGATCACCATTCCACCAGTAGCTCGGGCAGCTGGTGGAGCAACAGGCGCACAGGATGCACTCGTAAAGACCGTCCAGCTTTTCGCGATCTTCCTTGGACTGCAGGCGCTCACGGTCCGGCGGTGGCGGAGATTCCGCCTGAAGCCAAGGCTTCACGGAGGCGTATTGCGCATAGAAGTGTTTCAGGTCAGGCACCAGATCCTTCTGCACCTGCATGTGCGGCAGTGGATAGATCTTGACGTCGCCCTTGATGGACTCGGTGGCCTTGGTGCATGCAAGGGTATTGGTGCCGTCAATGTTCATCGCGCAGGAGCCGCAAATCCCCTCACGACAGGAGCGCCGGAAGGCGAGCGTGGGGTCGACCTCATTCTTGATGTAGATGATGGCGTCGAGCACCATCGGACCGCACTTGTCCAGATCTATTTCGTAACTGTCGACGCGGGGGTTTTCCCCCGAATCGGGATCGTAACGGTAGATCCGGAAGGTGCGCGCGCGCTTGGCGCCGTTCGCCGCGGAGACGGTCTTGCCGGGCATCACCCGCGAATTCTTCGGAAGGCTGAACTCTGCCATGGGGATTTTCCTCTGCTTGCCTGTCTCAGTAGGTGCGCTTCTTCGGCGGCACGACCTGACATTCGTTGGTTAGGGTGTACATGTGCACCGGCCGATAATCGAAGCGGACATTGCCCTTGTCATCAATCCACGAGAGGGTGTGTTTCATCCAGTTCTCGTCATCACGATCCGGGTAGTCCTCACGCGCATGTGCGCCGCGGCTTTCCTTGCGGTTGGCAGCGGCCTCGATGCTGGTGATGGCGTTGCCGAGGAGGTTGTCGAGCTCGAGCGTTTCCACCAGATCGGTATTCCAGGTGAGTGAACGATCGCTCACCTTCACATGCTCGAAAGCTTCCTTAACCTCGCGCAGCCGCTTGATACCTTCTTCCATCACCTCGCCGGTGCGGAACACGGCCGCGCACTCCTGCATGATCTTCTGCATGGAGAGGCGGAGCTTGGCAGTCGGTTCCGAACCATTGGCGTGGCGCATCCGGTCGAAGCGCGACAGCAGCTTGTCCGTCGCGTTGGAGGACAGGGCCGGATGCGGCATGCCGGGTTTGATGGTGGCTGCGCAACGCTTGGCCGCGGCGCGCCCGAACACCACCAGATCAAGCAGCGAATTGGAGCCGAGACGATTGGCGCCGTGCACGGAGACGCAGGCAGCTTCACCAATCGACATCAGCCCAGGCACCACACTGTCCGGGTCTCCGTTGCGCAGGGTAACCACTTCGCCGTGGTAATTGGTGGGAATGCCACCCATGTTGTAGTGCACCGTCGGCAGCACCGGAATCGGCTCGCGGGTCACGTCAACCCCGGCGAAGATCGAGGCTGATTCGGCGATGCCGGGCAGCCGCTCTTCGATGACCTCGGGGCCCAGATGTTCCAGATGCAGATGGATGTGATCTGCATCCTTGCCGACGCCCCGGCCCTCGCGGATTTCGATGGTCATGGAACGGGAGACCACATCGCGCGAGGCCAGATCCTTGGCGTTTGGCGCATAACGCTCCATGAAGCGCTCGCCCTTGGCATTGGTGAGGTAGCCGCCTTCACCGCGTACGCCCTCGGTGATGAGGCAGCCCGCACCATAGATGCCGGTCGGATGGAACTGGGTGAACTCCATGTCCTGCAGGGGCAGGCCGGCTCGCAGGATCATGCCGTTGCCGTCACCGGTGCAGGTATGCGCGGACGTACAAGAGAAGTAGGCACGTCCGTAGCCACCGGTGGCAAGCAGTACCTGGTGCGCGCGAAACAGGTGCAAGGAACCATCTTCCAGATTCCAGGCGAGCACCCCGCGACAGACGCCCTCATCATCCATCACCAGATCAATCGCGAAGTATTCGATCATGAACTCCGCGTTGTGCTTCAGCGACTGCTGATAGAGGGTATGCAGAATCGCATGCCCGGTGCGGTCAGCTGCGGCGCAGGTGCGCTGGGCGATGCCCTCGCCGTAGTTGGTGGTCATGCCGCCAAACGGGCGCTGGTAGATCCGGCCATCCTCGGTGCGTGAGAAAGGCACGCCGTAGTGTTCCAGCTCGATAACGGCTGGAATGGCTTCCCGGCACATGTATTCGATGGCGTCCTGGTCACCGAGCCAGTCCGAGCCCTTGATGGTGTCGTACATGTGCCAGCGCCAGTCATCCGGTCCCATGTTGCCGAGTGCGGCGCTCATGCCACCTTGGGCCGCCACGGTGTGCGAGCGCGTGGGGAAAACCTTGGTGATGCAGGCGGTAGTCAGGCCCTCGGCGGCCATGCCGAAAGTGGCACGTAAGCCGGCACCGCCGGCGCCCACCACGACAACATCATATTTGTGTTCGATCAGAGGATATGCAGCCATTGGTCAACTCATGCCTACGGAAATCTTGAGGATGGATACGACCGCCACGAGCGCGCCCAGTGCCGCGAAGGCACGGGTCGCCACTTGGGCCGCGATGAGCAGCCAGGGCGTGTGGACGTAATCTTCGATCACGACCTGCAGCCCGAGCTTGAGGTGCCAGAACAACGCCAGGCTCAAGGCCAGCAGGAGCACCGTCACGTGTATCTGTCCTACCCACGCCACGACTTCCGCATGGGGCGCGCCGATGAGGCCCATCAGGGTGGTGACGAACCAGAGTGCAAGCAGGATGAGTGCGACCGCGGTCAGACGTTGCAGGCGCCAATGCCCGACGCCCTCGTGGGCTGCACCGAGTCCTTTGACCCGGCCGAGATCACTGCGCAAGCTCATCATGCACCTCCCAGTTTGGCGAGCACGCAGGCCCAGATGAGACCGGTCAACACCAGCGACGCCACGATCACCGTGTAACCCGAGCGATACACCGTGCTGATCTTGAAGCCGTAACCAGCATCCCAGGCGAGATGTCGCAGGCCATTGCACAGATGATAGAAAAAGGCCCAGGTCCAACCTACGAGCAGAAGCTTCACAAGACCGTTTGAGAAAACACCCTGTGCCGCCGCGTAGGCTTCGCTGCCGCCTGCCGCGCTGGCCAACCAGTAGAGGAGGACCACCGTGCCGGCGCTGAGTGCAATACCGGTTGCCCGGTGGGTGATCGAAAGGACGCTCGTAATCTGCGGTCTGTAGACCTGCAGGTGTGGCGACAGCGGTTTGCTTCGACTCATCATCGCTCCATCTTCTGGGGTTCTGGTGTCACGTCAGACGTTTGCCTGAACGGAAGTACCGCCTCCCGGGTTGTTGGTTCAATGCCTGGGGACAGAATCCCCGGATTCGTGTGCCCAGTGCGGGCCATCACACCGGCGAGGTGACTCAGAAATCCACGCAGCGCCCCTTGCGTTCCCAGTCACCGTAGCGGGTCGGCTCGGGTCCCTTCGGACCGCCGATTTCCCGGGATCTGGGTGTGGGAGGTGAGCTCGTCTCCGCAGTGTCTGCAGCTGGCACCGCGGGTGAAGGCGTCGCCTCGGGGGTCTCATTTTCTGCAACGGGTTGGCGCATGAATCTCAGGGAGCAGTTCGCTGCTTCGGGCCTCGGATGGCCAGCTAGTATCTGGTGTGAAGTGACGTAATTCAAGCCGCAAAAACCCTGTTCAAGCGACTGATCCGTGAGCATGGACAAGCACTTGGGAGCAGCTGCGGGGACTGCTAACCTTGCCGCATGCACAACCGTTTCCAGCAACCCCTGATGCTGCCACTGCGACCCTCCGGCCGCACACTCGGCACGCTGCGCGCACTGCATGCGCTGGCGGCAGGGCTGGTGCTGTTCTCCCTGCCATGGACCTGGCAGATCCTGCCGAGCCTGCTGCTGCTTGGCGTGAGCATTTGCGCTACCGAGCGCGAGCTGTTCGCGGCCGCCCGTGCCTGCAAGGCGCTGGAACTCACGGCGGACGGCAAGTGGTATCTGCTCGGTCACGCCGGTGCGCGAGAGACGCTGCACCTGGCAGGCGATCCGTTGGTGATGGGGCGTTTCGTGATCC
>JAURMM010000147.1 GCA_030830685.1 Gammaproteobacteria bacterium
CCACTTTGATGGGGTCACCCACCTTGTCGGTGGTGAACATCAGGTTCGCCTTGAGTTGATCTTCGGGAATGTCGAGGTCGGCGGCAATGCGGTTGTAGCGCATGAAGGACGCCGAGTGGCAGCTCACGCAGTAGTTGAGGAAGAGCTTTGCGCCATTCTGCAAGCCAGTCTTGTCGCTCAAGTCCACATTGGCGTTCAGCAGCTTGGGCCCTTCGGCACTGGAGGCAAGCACGCAGGGTGCAGCAAGCGCGATGAGAAGCGAGAGGATTAAGCGGCGCATCAGTGAGTCACCCTGTCAGGTACTGGGAGGGTCTTGTCGAGCCTGGTGTAGACCGGCATCAGCAAGAAAAACAGGAAGTAGAGCACGGTGCAGATCTGGGCCGCCAGTGTACGGCCGGGTGTCGGCGGCAGGATGCCGAGATATCCCAGGACCAGGAACGACACCACGAAGATTGTGAGTGCGGTCTTGTAGACCTTGCCGCGGTAGCGGATGGAGCGCACGCGGCTCTTGTCCAGCCAGGGCAGCAGGAACAGGACCATCACACCCAGCCCCATGAACACCACGCCCCACAGCTTCGCATCCAGCCAGAAGAAGTTGACCGTGTTGGCGCGCAGGATGGAATAGAACGGCGTGAAGTACCACACGGGTGCAATGTGCAGCGGGGTCTTCAGCGGATCTGCGGGGATGAAGTTGTTGGCTTCGAGGAAGTAACCGCCCATTTCCGGCGCAAAGAAAACCACCATGGAGAAGAGCATGAGGAACACCACGATGCCCACCGAGTCCTTGACCGTGTAGTACGGGTGGAATGGGATGCCGTCCAGAGGCTTGCCATCCGGGCCCTTGTGCTTCTTGATTTCCACGCCATCGGGATTGTTCGAACCCACCTCATGCAAGGCGATGATGTGCAGCACTACCAGTCCTGCAATCGCGAAAGGCAGCGCGATCACGTGCAGGGAGAAGAACCGGTTCAGCGTGATGTCCGACACCACATAGTCGCCCCGGATGAGAGTGGACAGTGCTTCACCCACGAACGGGATGGCGCCGAAGAGAGAGATGATCACCTGCGCGCCCCAGAACGACATCTGGCCCCAGGGCAGCAGATAACCCATGAAGGCTTCTGCCATCAGGCTGAGGTAGAGCAGCATGCCGAGTATCCAAAGCAATTCCCGTGGCTTCTGATAGGAGCCGTAGAGCAAGGCCCGGAACATATGCAGGTACACCACAACGAAAAATGCCGAGGCGCCGGTAGAATGCATATAGCGTATGAGCCAGCCCCACTCCACGTCGCGCATGATGTACTCAACCGAAGCAAAAGCCTCGGCAGCATCCGGCTTGTAGTTCATGACCAGCCAGATACCGGTGAGGATCTGGATCACGAACACGACGAGCGAGAGCACGCCGAAGTAGTACCAGAAATTGAAATTCTTGGGTGCGTAATACTGGGCCAGATGTTCGTTCCACAGCTTCATCAGCGGGAAGCGGTCGTCCACCCAGTCACGCAGGCTAGTGAGTTGTCTCACGATTGCGTTCATGCCGCGTTCTCCTTGTCGACGCCGATCACGAGGCGGGTTTCGGTCAGGAACTGGTAAGGCGGCACTTCCAGGTTGGAGGGCGCGGGCACTCCCATGTAGACGCGGCCGGCCAGATCGAACTTGGAACCGTGACAAGGACAGAAGAAACCGCCATTCCAGGGTGAGCCCATGCCGGCGGCGTCCATCTCGGGAACAAACGAAGGCGAGCAGCCGAGATGCGTACACACCCCCACCAGCACGAGGTACTCCGGGTTTTCCGAGCGCCAGGCGTTCTTGGCGTAGGTCGGCTGAGCGGATTTGTCTGATTCCGGATCCCGCAGCACCTCGGGGGCGAAGCCCTTGAGGCCCTCGATCATCTCGGGAGTGCGGCGGACGATCCACACGGGTTTTCCGCGCCATTTCTGGATGATGCGCTGGCCGGGTTCGAGTTTGCTGATATCAACTTCCACCGGCGCGCCGATCGCTTTTGCGCGTGCGCTGGGTTGGAAGGATGAGATGAAAGGCACGGCTGCAAAGCCCGCCCCGATGCCCCCGATCACGGTCGCCGTTCCAGTGAGGAATCGGCGCCTGCGAGGATCGACGGTATTGTCGGTCATGTCGTCAGGATCTCCCAGATGTCCGCGTGAACCGCGCGAGCTGCGCGTGCGTGTCGCGCGCGAGTATACATGAAAAGACCAGTGCGAATTCCCGCCCGCTACATGGCGGGGGCCATCGCTCAATCGTCGCCGAGGCGGAACTCTGCCGAGCGCGCGTGCGCGGTGAGACCCTCACCCCGGGCCAGAATGGAGGCAACCGGTGCCAGCCTGCCGGCGCCCTGCGGCGAGCAGCCGATGAGCGAGCTCCGCTTCTGGAAATCGTAAACCCCGAGCGGTGACGAGAAACGTGCGGTGCCCGCGGTGGGCAGTACGTGATTGGGGCCCGCGCAGTAGTCGCCGAGCGCTTCCGGGGTGTGGCGGCCCATGAAAATCGCACCCGCATGGCGGATGGCAGATGCCAGAGCCTCGGGCTCTGCCACGGAGAGCTCGAGATGTTCCGGCGCGATGCGGTTGGCGATGGCCACCGCCTGTTCCAGATCCCGGACCTTGACGAGGGCTCCGCGTCGCGCCAGGGCCATGCCGATGATCTCCGCACGCTCCATGCCGGGCAGGAGGCGGGCGATGCTGGCTTGCACGCGGTCAAGCTGGGCCGCGTCCGGGCACAGCAGGATGGACTGCGCCTCCTCATCGTGCTCAGCCTGGGAAAAGAGATCCATGGCAATCCAGTCCGGGTCGGTGGCGCCATCACAGATCACGAGGATTTCGGAAGGGCCGGCGATCATGTCGATACCGACCTTCCCGAAAACCAAGGCCTTGGCCGCGGCAACATAGCTGTTGCCCGGTCCCGTGATCTTGTCCACGGCCGGCACGGTAGCGGTACCGTAGGCGAGCGCGGCCACAGCCTGGGCGCCCCCGATGGAAAATATGCGGTCGACCCCGGCCACCGCCGCGGCAGCCACCACAATCGGGGAGATTTCTCCGCCCGGGGCCGGCACCACCATGATGACCTCCCGTACGCCAGCGACCTTGGCCGGGATGACATTCATCAGCACCGAAGACGGATAAGCCGCCTTGCCGCCGGGCACGTAGACGCCGGCGCGGTCGAGTGGCGAAATCTGCTGGCCGAGCACCGTGCCGTCCGCGTCCTCATAGCGCCAGGATTCAAGCTTCTGCCGGCTGTGGTAATCCGTGATTCTGGCGGCGGCGGCCGTCAACGCTGCCCGTACTTCAGGGCTTATCTGATCCAGAGCCTTGGCAAAACCATGAACTTCCAGTGCTGCGGGGTCACTCACTTCACGACCGTCAAACCGGTTGGTGAATTCGAGCAACGCGGCGTCTCCACGCACGCGGACCTGGCGCACGATGTCGCGTGCCACCTCGGCCACATCCTCGGCACGCGCATCATCCCAGGCGAGCAGGCGCGTCAGCGCCTCGTCGAAGTCGGGGCTCTCGGCATCCAGCCGCGTGATCAGACTCATGAGGACTCGCTCCAGGAAAATCAGGCCGGGCCAGCCGACCCGGCCAGCAACGCCTCCAGCTGCCCGAGCAGACGCGTGGCAAGCGCATGACGGGTCTTGAGGCTGGCCTTGTTCACAATCAGCCGTGAACTGACCTTGCAGATTTCCTCGAGTTCCAGCAGGCCGTTGGCTCTCAGCGTATTCCCGGTATCCACCAGGTCCACGATGCAGTCGGCAAGGCCGACAAGCGGTGCAAGCTCCATGGAACCATAGAGCTTGATGATCTCGGTCTGGACACCTTTGCCAGCGAAATGACGCCGGGTGATGACCGGGTATTTCGTCGCGACCCGCAGCCGTGTGCGCTGTAGCAGTTCAGGCGTGGCACCAGCCACCGACAGCCGGCAGGGCGAGATGCGCAGGTCCAGCGGTTCGTAGAATCCGCCGGCCTCGTATTCCAGCAGGGTATCGCGTCCGACGATGCCGAGATCCGCGCCGCCATAGTCCACATAGGTCGGCACGTCGGTAGCTCGCACGATCACCATCTCGATGGTGGGATCGGACGTGGGCAGGATGAGCTTGCGGGATTTTTCCGGATCTTCGGTCGGCACGATGCCGGCAGCTGCCAGCAGGGGCAATGCCTCCTTGAAAATCCGGCCCTTGGCGACCGCCAGCGTCAGTTTGTCTGTGCCGCGCGACATGGCAGACGCCGGTGTCTCAGCTCGGGATGCGGCGAATCTGGGCGCCGAGGTTGCTGAGTTTTTCCTCGATGGTCTCGTAGCCCCGATCGATGTGATAGATGCGATCGACTTCGGTATCTCCCTCGGCCACTAGACCGGCCAACACCAGGCTTGCGGAGGCGCGCAAATCGGTGGCCATCAGCGGCGCGCTCTTGAGCAGCGGCACACCCGTGGTAATGGCTGTGTTGCCCTCGATTCGCACCTGCGCTCCCATGCGCTGCAGTTCCAGCACATGCATGAAGCGGTTCTCGAACACCGATTCGGTGATCACACCGGTTCCTTCGGCCATGCAATTGAGCGCGGTGAACTGCGCCTGCATGTCGGTGGGGAATCCCGGATAGGGTGAGGTGTGGAGGCTGACGGCGCGCGGTCTGCGGCCTGCCATGTCGAGCTCGATCCAGGTGTCGCCGGTGCTGATGGTGGCGCCCGCCTCATGCAGCTTCGCCAGCACGGCTTCCAGCAGATCGGCGCGCGTGTTCTTGATTCTGACGCGGCCACCGGTCATGGCTGCCGCCACCAGGTAGGTTCCGGTTTCGATGCGATCAGGAAGGATTTCGTAGTGGGTGCCCGACAACGACTCCACCCCCTCGATGCGGATGGTGTCGGTCCCTGCTCCCTCGATGAGGGCGCCCATGCTGATGAGGCAGTGCGCGAGATCCACGACCTCCGGCTCGCGCGCAGCATTGCGGATGACGGTGACACCTTTGGCCAGGGTCGCCGCCATCATCAGGTTCTCGGTCCCGGTGACAGTCACCAGATCCATCACCAGGTCCACGCCCTTCAGGCGCTTGGCAGTGGCGCGTATGTAGCCACCGTCCACGGACAAATCAGCCCCCATGGCGGCGAGCCCCTGCAGATGCAGGTTCACAGGGCGACTGCCGATGGCGCAGCCCCCAGGCAGCGAAACATCGGCGCGGCCGAAGCGACTGAGCAAGGGACCAAGCACCAGAATCGAGGCGCGCATGGTGCGTACCAGTTCATACGGGGCGAAGAATTCCCGGATGGTGCTGCAGTCCACCTGGATGTTCATCTTCTCGTCCACCGTGAGCTCGAGGCCCATGCGCCCCAGCAACTCCATGGTGGTGGTGATATCGTGCAGGTGCGGCACATTGCCCACTGTCATGGGGCTGTCAGACAGCAGTGTCGCGGCCAGAATGGGCAGTGCCGCATTCTTGGCGCCGGAGATGCGCACGTCGCCTTGCAGCGTGGCGCCGCCGTGGATGATCAGTTTGTCCATCGGGTCAGGGCCTACTCAGAGCGTCTGGAACGGCTTCTGGCGCGCCCATTCTTCCGGTGTGTAGGTTTGCATCGACAAGGCGTGAATGGCTCCCCCCATCTTCTCGCCCAGCGTGGCGTAGACCAGCCGGTGCTGCTTGATGAGCGGGAGTCCTGCAAAGGCCTCCGAAATGACCTTGGCATAGAAGTGCGTGCCATCGCCATCGATGTGGACCTCCGCGCCCGGGAGGCCCTGCTCGATCATGGCCTTGATCTCTTCATTGGTCATGGCGCGGAGGTTCCTTGTAGTGGAGTTCGGCCTGCAAGGTGCAGGGCTTACTGGCCGATTTCCTGGTTCTTGGTGTGCAGGGTGGCTATCAGCTGGTCAAGCCCACCCTGCTTGATGATGTCGGCGAAGGAGGAGCGATAGGTCTTGACCAGGCTCACGCCATCCACGGAGACATCGTAGACCTTCCAGCCGTCGGCTTTGCTGTGCAGGCGATACACGACCGGGAGGCTGGCGCCGCTCGGCTGGGTGATGTCCTGTTTCACCACTGCTGTCTTCGGATTCTTGGGCGTGACGCCCGGGTCAGGATAGGCAATGGATTGCTCCGAGTATTCGAGCAGCGCGGCGGCATAGGTGCGCACCAGCAGCTTGCGGAACTGCTCGACGAATTCGGCACGCTTGGCCTCCTCTGCTGTTTTCCACTCCGCGCCGAGCACGAACTGGGACATCACACCGAAATCGAAGTGCGGGAACACCAGCTCCGACACCAGGTTGTACATGCGGGTTGGATCGCTGCGCAGGGCGTCTTTCTCGTTCTTGACGCGGGAAACCACCGCATCGGTGGTCTTGCGGACGGTTTCCTGAGGCGCTTCCTGGGCCCAGACGCCGCCGCTGAGGGTAAGCGCGGCCAGTGCCGCGAGTGCG
>JAURMM010000148.1 GCA_030830685.1 Gammaproteobacteria bacterium
CCAGGCATTGCGACGAAAGGGTAGTGAGGCTGCGTTCATACTTTTGCGTAGTCCAGTCTTTGCGCCAGCCAGCGCCGGATCAGGCGGTCGCCCAGTGTGGGCTGTTCGCGCAGGATACGATCTGCAAGCGTGCGCACTGCTGGTAACAGATCCCGATCGCGACTCAGGTCGGCAATGCGGAAGGATGCCGCGCCCGTTTGCCGGGTGCCAAGCACCTCCCCCGGGCCTCGTAGCGCGAGATCCCGCTCCGCAATCACAAAACCGTCATTGGTTTCCCGCATGGTTTGCAGGCGCGCGCGCGCAGTGTCGCCGAGCGGGCCTTTGAACAGCAAGATGCACACAGACTGGGACTCGCCACGACCCACGCGGCCACGCAGCTGGTGCAATTGCGCAAGACCAAGACGTTCCGCGTTCTCGATGATCATGAGGCTGGCATTGGGCACGTCCACCCCCACCTCGATGACGGTGGTTGCCACCAGCAAATCGAGCGCATGCTGCGTGAAGGCCTGCATGATGGCACTTTTTTCCTGCTCCTTGAGCCGGCCATGGATCAGGCCGATGCGCAGATGCGGCAACGCCTCCTTGAGCTGCTCCGCGGTGTCTGTGGCAGCCTGGGAGTCGAGCACTTCCGATTCATCGATCAATGGGCAGACCCAGTAGGCTTGGCGCCCCGTGGCACAAGCAGCACTGATTCTCGCCACGATGTCCTCGCGCCGGCTTTCGGCGATCACCTTGGTGGTGACAGGGCTTCGATTCGGGGGCAGTTCATCGAGGACCGAGACATCCAGATCCGCGTACGCTGTCATGGCGAGTGTGCGGGGGATGGGCGTCGCCGTCATGATGAGCTGATGCGGGCGCAGATTGCCCTGCGCACCTTTTTCCAGCAGGGCAAGCCGCTGATCAACGCCAAAGCGATGCTGCTCATCCACGATCACGAGCCCGAGCTTGCCGAAGCGGACGTCCTCCTGAAACAGGGCATGGGTGCCGATGATGATGCGGGGCGTGGGATCTGCAACCAGCGCATGCAGGCGACGACGCACCGCGGGCGTGGCACGTCCGGTAAGACTCAATACTCCCACGCCGCAGGGCTCGAACCAGCGGATGAAGTTGCGGCCATGCTGTTCGGCCAGCAGCTCAGTGGGCGCCATCAAGGCCACCTGATAGCCGTTGGTGAGCGCGAGGCTCGCGCAAAGCGCGGCGACCGCCGTCTTGCCGGCACCCACATCGCCCTGCAGAAGGCGGAGCATGGGTTGGCCCTTGACCAGATCCTCGGCAACTTCGGCGACCACGCGCCGTTGGGCGCCAGTGAGTTGGAAGCCGAAGGCTTTGAGCAAGGCTGAATGCATGTCTTCGCCGCCGCGAAACACCGGGGCGCTGCGCTTGCGGGTGGTTAGGCGCAACTTCCGCAGGCTGATTTGGTGGGCCAGCAATTCCTCGAGGGAAAGCCTGATTTGCGCCGGGTGCGTGCCGTTGAAGAGTGGATCCAGTGGCATATCGGGCGGCGGTCGATGCACCAGACGCAGCGCCTCGTGCAGAGGTGGCAGGCGGTCCGCAGTGGCGGCGGCGCTCTCAATCAATGCATCCAGGTCCGCGCTGTCCTCACGGTTCTGGCGCAGCACTTCCAGCGCCTGGCTGGTGAGCTTGCGCAACATTGCCTGATGAATCCCGTCAGTGGCCGGATAAACTGGCGTCAGTGCGGAATCCAATGCCTGCGGATACTGTTCGTCCACCACCTGACATTCGGGATGGACCATTTCAAGTTGCTGCGCCCCCCGGCGTGCCTCACCGAAACAGCGCACGCGACGCCCGTTGGCAAGACGCAGTTGCTGCTCACGGTTGAAATGGAAGAAACGGAGCGCAATGGCTCCGGAGTCGTCCTCCAGCTTCACCAGCAGCGAGCGCCGTCGTCCGAACTGGATCTGACTTGCAATCACGATGCCTTCCACCACGGCTTCCATGCGCGGATACACCGCGCGCAGGGGGGTGATTCGAGTGCGATCCTGGTAGCGCGCCGGGAGGTGGTAGACCACGTCCCGGATGGTGGTCAGTCCGAGCTTGTGCAATTTCTCACGCACACGCGGCCCCACCCCCGAGAGGTGCTCGACCGGATCTTCAAGGCCCAGTGCAGCCACCAGTCGAGCGGGGTTCAGAGTCCGAGGATGGCGTCGATCTCCACCAGTGCACCGCGCGGCAGCGCGGAGATCTGCACGGTGGCACGGGCCGGATAGGGCGGTGTGAAATAGCTCGCCATCACTTCATTGACGATGGGAAAGTGAGCGAGGTCCACAACATAAATGGTGAGCTTGAGCGCCTGCTGGAGTGTGGCGCCGCCCGCCTCGGCCACAGCCTTCAGGTTTTCGAAGACCTGGGTCACCTGCGCGCGAATGTCCGTGCCCACGATTTCCATGGTGGCAGGCACCAGCGGGATCTGGCCCGAAAGAAACAGCAGGTTGCCATGACGCACGGCCTGCGAGTAAGTGCCGATGGCAGCCGGTGCCGAGGGGGTCTCGATGACGACCTTGCTCATGAGTGCTCCGTGGGGCGAATGGCCCCGATTTTCAGGTTTTCTTGCGCAGAATGCGCACGACGGTCTGTACGCGACGCGTGGCTCGAATGACATCTGCGAGGTGTTTGCGATCACGCACGCCGATCACCAGCCGGATGCTGGAGTGCCGAGCGTTGCGTTCGCTGATCTCGACCTCCTCGATGTTGGCGTTGGCATCCGCCACGGCAGCCGCAATGGTCGCGAGCGTCCCCCGTCGGTTCACGACATCAAGTGCCAACTCGACGCTGAATTCCCGGTCGACATCGCGCGCCCATTGCACATCTATCCACTTGTCCGGGGCGCTGCGGTAATCCGTGACGTTGGGGCAGGTAGGCTGATGGACTACGATGCCACGCCCCGCAGTGAGGTAGCCGATGATGGCGTCGCCAGGAATCGGATAGCAGCACTTGGGGAAGGAAACGACCATACCCTCCGTGCCGCGAATCACGAGTGGCGACGCTGATTCGTCACTGAGTTCAGGAAGTCTTCGGCGTTTGTTGCTGGCTTCCGGCTCCGTCTGATCCTGTGCCAGGTTGCGGGCCACCAGCGGAGCGAGTCGTTGGCCCAAGCCCATTTCGGCGTAAAGCCCCTCCAGATTCTCGAGTTTGAAGCTTGCGAGTACAGCTTCCAGACGCACAGGGTCGAGCTTGTCGCTGGAGGTCTCGAGCGCGGAAAGTTCGCGCTCCAGCATGCGCTTGCCCAGTGCGCGGGCTTCATCCAGCTGCAGATTCTTGAGGTAATGGCGGATCGTCGCGCGTGCCTTGCCTGTGACCACGAAAGTGAGCCAGGCGGGGTTGGGCCGAGCACCGGGGGCCGTCACTATCTCCACCGTCTGCCCGGTCTCCAAGGGTGTGCGCAACGGCGAAAGTCGACGATTGATACGGCAAGCGACGCACGCGTTACCCAGATCCGAGTGGATGGCATAGGCGAAGTCCACCGCCGTAGAGCCTCGGGGCAGGGTCAGGATCTTGCCTTTGGGGGTGAAGACGTAGACCTCATCCGGAAAGAGATCGATCTTCACGTGTTCCAGAAATTCTTCCGAGTTCCCTGCCTGCTGCTGCATCGCCAGAATGTTGCGCAACCATTCCCGCGCACGCTTCTGGGCGCTGCGTGCAGCCGAGTCACCGGTCTTGTAAAGCCAGTGCGCCGCGATGCCCGCTTCTGCGACCTGATCCATCTCGTGGGTGCGGATCTGCACTTCCAGCGGTACCCCGTAGGGACCGAACAGCACGGTATGCAGGGACTGGTAGCCGTTCGCCTTGGGAATTGCGATGTAGTCCTTGAAACGCCCGGGCACCGGCTTGTACAGGCTGTGCATCACGCCGAGCGCGCGATAGCAGTTGTCAACCGTATCCACCACCACGCGGAAGGCATATACATCGTGCACATCGGAAAAGCCGAGGTGCTTTTCCTTCATCTTGTTGTAGATGCTGTAGAGGTGCTTTTCACGCCCGGCAACCTGGGCCGAGAGACGTTCCTGGCGCAGGTGACGCCGGATCCGCTCCTTGATCTTGTCGACGATTTCCTTGCGGTTGCCCCGAATGCGGAGGATTTCCTGCCGGATCACGCGCTGCCGCAACGGGTAGAGCGCGGCAAAGCCGAGCTCCTCCAGTTCCAGGCGGATGATGTTGAGCCCCAGCCGTTGCGCGATGGGAGCATAGATTTCGAGTGTTTCGCGCGCGATGCGCCGGCGTTTTTCCGGGGCCAGTGCCCCCAGGGTCCGCATGTTGTGCAGGCGGTCGGCGAGCTTGACGAGAATGACGCGGATGTCCGCAGCCATCGCCATCAGCATGCGTTGGAAGTTGCGGGCCTGGGCCTCTGCGTGGGATTCGAACTCCAGCCGGGTGAGCTTGGACAGGCCAACCACGATGGCCGCCACCTCAGGCCCGAATTCGCGGGTGATTGTCTCCTTGCCGATATGAGTGTCCTCGATCACGTCATGCAGCAGGGCCGCGATGAGCGTCTCGTGGTCCATGTGCATGTCGGCGAGTATGCAGGTGACTTCCAGCGGATGCTGGATGTAAGGTTCGCCGGATTTGCGCGTCTGGCCTTCATGGGCTGCCGCACCGAATTCATAGGCCCGGCGGATCTCGGCTATCTGCGTGGGTTCGAGGTAGGCGCGCGCCCGCTGGCAGAGATCCGCCAGGCGGACGTGTTCGACTTCAGCAAGCATGGGAGGCGCCTCTGAAGGTGCCGGACACTCGGGCAAGGCCCCGGGCACGCGGGCAGTTCATTCCGCGTGCGGAGCCGCCCGGCCGGACGTGGTCAGGGGAATTCCGGCGGCGGTGCGGGTTCGGCGAGGAATTCCGCGGCAAGCTCGAACTCCTCGGCAGCGCGCTGCTTGGCATCGAGTTCATCCAGGATTTCGCGATTCATGAGGCCCGCCGCAATCTCGCGGAGCGCAATCACCGTGGGTTTGTCGCCGTCCTCGGGGACCAGGGGCGTGGTGCCGCGCGCAATCTGACGCGCGCGCCGGCTGGCGGCCACCACCAGATCAAAGCGGTTGTCAACGAAAGGGAGGCAGTCTTCAATGGTGATACGTGCCATGGGCTTTGATCCAAGCGCTTGAAAGGAATGCCGAAAGGATAACAGAGGGGGGAGGGTGTTGAAACTGTCGCGAGTGAATCGCCTCAATGTTGCCGGGTCGCCTGAATGATTCCGACCAGTGCTTCCAAGGCCGACCCGAAGTCATCATTCACGACCAGGTGCTGGTACTCGGGAGCATGGGACATCTCATCCTCGGCAGCCCGCATCCTCCGGTCGATCACCTCCGGCGCATCCTGGCCCCTGGCTTCGAGCCGAGCGCGCAGCGCGGCAATCGAGGGCGGCGCGATGAATACGGTAACAGCATCTGGATAGAGCGCCCGGATCCGGCGGGCGCCCTGCCAATCGATTTCGAGCACCACATCCCGGCCCGCCGCGAGAGCACTGTCCACGCTATTTCTGGACGTGCCATAAAGGTTATCGAACA
>JAURMM010000020.1 GCA_030830685.1 Gammaproteobacteria bacterium
CGCGCGAGGTCAGCCCCATCTTGAGACCTGTGACGCGGGTGCCGCGGGATTCCATGCGCTGGCGCAGACATGCCTGGATGGCATAGGCATCACCCAGCTGCATGCCCGGATGACGCTCGGTAAACATTGCAACGGGCTGGCAGGCCATGGCTGCCTCATCGAGACATTCGGCAAGGGCGGCCACTTCCGCAGCGGCGAGGGTGCGTTCGGTCAGCATGGTGGTTCTCCTGGGCCAGCGTCCGGTGTCAGGTGAATTCAACTGCGAGGCGACCGAGGCCACCCACTGCAACTTCCATATGATCGCCGGGCGCAATGGGAATCAAGGGCACCAGGGATCCGGAAAGGATCACTTCGCCGGCCTTCAGTGGCATGCCGTAGGCGCCCATGGCATTGGCGAGCCAGGTCATGCAGTTCACCGGCGAGCCCAACGCCGCAGCTCCGGCTCCGGTGGCAATCACTTCGCCGTTCTTCCACAGCACCATTCCGCAAGTCACGAGATCGACCTCGTGCACACTCGTGAGCTTGTCACTGACGACGAAGAGCCCGCTGGAGGCATTGTCGGCGATGGTGTCCTGGATGGTGATCTTCCAGTCGCGCACGCGTGAATCGACAATCTCGAAACAGGGCGCCACGCCCTCTGTCGCCGCGATCACATCTGCCGGGGTGATGCCTGGCCCCAGCAGATCGCGTTTGAGCACGAAAGCAATCTCGCCCTCCGCCTTGGGCTGAAGCAACTCGCGGCTCACGGGAATCGGGGTACCCTCGGCAAAACGCATGCGATCGGTCAGAAAACCATAGTCCGGTTGGTTCACTTTCAGCATGTCCTGCACTGCACGGGAAGTGGCACCGATCTTCTTGCCAACGACCCGCTCCCCTTCAGCCTCGCGGCGCGCGAGGATACCCAGCGATATCCGGTAGGCCTCTTCGAGCGTGAGCATCGGTTCGCGGGTAATCAGCGGCTCGACCGGCTGGCGCATTCGCAGGGCGCGGAAGAGTTCCTCGCTGTAATGTTCAAGAGCTGTCTGATCGACCATGGTCAGTACCTGATGCAGATGTTGCGGAGCTCAGTATAGAACTCCAGAGAATGGACGCCGCCCTCACGACCGATGCCGGAGTGCTTCATGCCACCGAAAGGTGTACGCAAGTCGCGCAGGAACCAGCTGTTCACCCAGGTGATTCCCGACTGCAACCGACCCGCCACACGGTGTGCGCGGGCGAGATCGCGGGTCCATACCACGCTGGCCAGGCCGTAGCGTGTATCGTTGGCGAGGTGCAATGCTTCCTCCTCGGTATCGAACGGGGCGATGTGGCAGCAGGGTCCGAAGATTTCCTCGCGATTGGTGCGCGCATCCGGAGCCAGGCCGGTCCAGATCGTCGGTTCTATCCAGCTGCCACCGACCAGTGCTTCGGGCATCTCTGGGATGCCCCCACCCGTGACGACTGTTGCGCCCTCCTCCACCGCCAGGCGGTAATAACCAAGCACCTTGTCGCGGTGTTCCTGGCTGATCAGTGGTCCGAGTGTCACGCCTGGGTCCTTGGGCGCGCCGGGGCGCAAGGCCTCGGCGGCCGCCTTCAACCGGGCTACGAACGTCGGAAACAGCGCCCGTTCGACATAGATGCGTTCGGTGCCAAGACACACTTGCCCGCAATTGAGAAAGGTGGAGCGGACCGTCGCCTGAATCGCCAGATCCAGGTCGCAATCGGCAAATACCAGCGCGGGATTCTTGCCACCCAATTCAAAGGACACAGCCCTGAGCCCCTTGGCTGCGGCACTCATGATGGTTTCGCCCGTGCGGGTCTCTCCTGTGAAAGTGATCGCATCCACCTCCGGATGCTCAACCAGAAATGCGCCGGTCGAGTCTGCGCCGAAGCCATTCACCACGTTGAAGACGCCCGGTGGAACCCCCGCTTCATTCATGATTTCGCCGAGCAGCGTGGTGGTCAGGGGAGTTTCCTCAGAGGGCTTCACCACCACCGTGTTGCCACAGGCGAGCGCCGGGCCGACCTTCCAGGTCATGAGCAGCAATGGCAGATTCCAGGGACAGATCACCGCGATCACGCCTTTCGGCACCTGCACAGCGTAGTTGAGGACATCGGCGCCATCTGGCGCCTGCATGGTGAAAGCCTCGGTCGGGATGTTCTTCACCAGGTCTGCGAAGACCCGGAAATTGGCAGCGCCACGCGGCACGTCGACATGGCTGCAGTCGCCCCAGGGCTTGCCAGTGTCCAGACATTCCAGTTCAACGAATTCATCAAAGCGCTTCTGGATACCGTCCGCCACCTTGTGCAGCAAGGCCATGCGGTCGGGCACAGTCATGCTGCCCCAGGGGCCGCGCAATGCGGCACGCGCCGCCGCGACGGCCGCCTCGACTTCAGGTCGTCCCGCTTCATGCACCTCGGCAATGAGCGCGCCATCGATGGGACTGCGATTCGGAAAACTTCGGCCGCTCTCAGAGCGCACATAGCGCCCGTTGATGAAGTGCTGCACCTCGCGCACTCCGGCGCCAGCAGGAAACGAAACTGAGGCCTGGGTCATGGGTTTCTCTCCGCAAGAAGGTCGCAGTGTGCCGGCCGGAAGACCCCACCGCCACCCCCGCTCGCCCCGGATTTGCGCGTATCCGCCTCTTGCAGCGGCACCTCGATTCTCAATTGGTGCGCTGCCCGATATCATGCGCGCCTCATCAATTCCGCCGGGAAAGCCCCATGTTCGAGTCATTGAAGCCCCTGCAAGCCGACCCCATCCTTGGCCTCATGGCCGCATTCCGGCAGGACGGCAACCCGCGAAAGGTCGATCTCGGCGTGGGCGTTTACAAGGATGAGGCCGGGCATACCCCCATCATGCAGGCGGTCCTCAAAGCCGACGCCCGTCACCGGGCAGAGGAAAACAGCAAGACCTATGTCGGTCCCACCGGGGACCCGCAGTTCAATCAGCAGATACAGCAACTCATCCTCGGCGATGACTGCGCCCCGGCGCGCGATAACCGCGCACGCACAGTGCAGGCGCCGGGAGGCTGCGGAGCACTGCGCGTGGGCGCTGAACTGATCAACAGGGCCAAGCCTGGTGCCACCCTCTGGGTGAGCGATCCTACCTGGGCCAATCACGTGCCGCTGCTCGGCAATGCAGGCCTCGAGATCCGCACCTATCCCTACTACGACGCGGCCAGCCAGGGCATGAAGTTTGATGCCATGTGCGAGGCTTTCGGAAAAATTGGCCCAGGCGATCTGGTCCTGCTGCATGGTTGCTGCCACAACCCGTGCGGCGTGGACCTTGCACCCGCGCAGTGGGATGAAGTGGCTGCCATTGCACTCAAGCAAGGCTTCACGCCGTTCATCGACCTCGCCTACCTTGGTCTCGGGCTCGGCCTCACGGAAGATGCCTACGGCGTACGCAAGATGGCGGCAACAGTGCCTGAGCTCATAGTGGCAAGTTCCTGCTCCAAGAACTTCGGCCTGTATCGCGAACGCGTCGGTGCACTGACCATCATCTCGCCCAACGTGGCCGAGGCAGACGTGGCCCATGTGCATATCCAGAATGTTGCCCGCGGCATCTACTCCATGCCCCCGAACTACGGAGCCGCGCTGACGGGCCGCATTCTTGCCGACGCCAGCCTGCGCCAGGAATGGGACACTGAACTCACCGCGATGCGCGATCGCATCAACGGCCTGCGCTCGCAACTGGCAGAAAAGTTCCGTGCGCGCCTCGGCCATGGCCGCTTCGACTTCATCCCGGGCCAGCGGGGCATGTTCTCCTTCCTCGGACTCGACAAGGCGCAGGTGCATCGCCTGCAGACCGAGTACAGCATCTACATGGTGGATTCGAGTCGAATCAACGTGGCAGGGATCAGCCAGCAGAACATCGACTACTTCATAGACGCCGTCTGCGCGGTGCTCTGAAGCCCATGCCGGAACGCCCGCGACCCGTGCGTCCCGGGGACGCAGCCACCCTGCTTGTGTACCGCGAGGGGCGGCGGGGTCCCGAGGTGGTGATGGGTCGCAGGAGCGACAAGGCGAAATTCAAGCCGGGGGTGTATGTCTTCCCGGGGGGGCGCCTGGAACGCGCAGACAGTGCCGTCCGCCCGCTCACACCGCTAGCCCCGCATATTCCGTCCAGACTCGCGGTGGGTGGCTCGGAGGTGCGAGCCAGGGCGCTGGCGCTTGCTGCCATCCGGGAAACCTTCGAAGAGTCGGGGCTCATCGTGGGCGCTCCAGGGGATCATGGTCACACCACCCACCCCTCATGGGCGACCATGCGGGCACGAGGCTTTGCGCCGGCCCTGGACACGCTCGCCTACCTCGGGCGAGCCATCACACCCAGTGTGCAACCCATCCGCTTTCATGCGCGTTTCTTTGCCGTCGATGCACGCCACGCGCATGGCGAACTGGGAGGTGACTCCGAGCTGAGCGATCTGCGCTGGGTGCCTTTCTCGCAGGTCGAGACGCTGGAAGTGATGCCGGTAACCCTCCTCATGCTGCAATCCCTGCAGCAGTATCTGGCATCCCCTGCGGCCCACCGCAGTGCCTTTCTGAGCTTTCAGCACAGGAAACGCACCCTGCAATGGATCTAGGCGGCCGTGTGCAGACGCCCCCGCGCCAGTGAACATGCCAAGGCCAGCAGGCAGATCAACGCGCCAACCAGAAAGCTCGCCTCCAGCGCCCGCTCGAGCGCCGGGTAGGTGGCCGGTGTGATTTCCACCCGCCCCATCATCAGTGCGAAGACCATGGCCACCAGGCCCATGCTGGCAAGCTGGCCGAGAATACGCATGGTCGCCACCACACCACCTGCGGTGCCGTAAAGGCTGCGCGGGACCCCACTCATGATGGCATTGGCATTGGGGGAGGAGAAAAGACTGAACCCGAGCCCGGTGGCCAGGAGACAGGCAACCGTCTCCCACAGTGCGGAGCTCGCGGACAGCGTCGAGAGCATCCACAGGCCCAGTGCAGTGATGGCAACTCCAAGGCTCGCGATGATCCGAGGCTCGGTGCGGTCTGACAATCGCCCCGCCACCGGAGAAAGCACAGCTGAGACTGAGGGTTGGGCAAGCATGACCAGCCCCGCCTGCATGGGAGTGAGCGCTTTCAGGTACTGCAGGTACAGGCTCACCAGCACCAGCGTGGAGTACGTGGTGGCGTACATGAGCAGTGACGCGAGGGAAGACAGCGCGAACACCCGGTTGGTGTAGAACAATCGCACATCGAGCAGCGGATCCGGGTGCCCATGCTGGTGGCGAAAGAACGCGATCAATCCTACGGCACCCCCGACAAGACTGCAGAGTGCTACGAGTCCGGGAAGGTGCGTGCCGCCCCACATCAGCAACACGATGGAACCGCCATAGAGCAGGGCCCCGACCCGGTCGAAGCGACCAGGTGAATCGGCACGCCACTCCCCCTTCAGGCGCCTGATGCCAAGCACCAACACCAGGAGCGTCAGTGGCAGGTGCGCGAGAAACGCTGCTTGCCAGCCCCAGGTCTGGATGAGCCAGCCACCGAGCAGTGGCCCGCAGGTGAGACCAAAATAGACTGCAGCCACCAAGGTCCCGATCGCCTTGCCACGCTGCTCCGGCGGATAGACGGAGGTCAGGATGGCGATGTGAGTCGAGTAGACCATGGCCGCGCTCAAGCCCTGGATTGCGCGTGCAAACAGCAGCCATTCCGCGCTCCGGGCAAATGCCGCGAGCAGTGAGGACACGAGCAGGGTCCGGATCCCCCATACGAAAACCCGCTTGCGACCCAGCAGGTCGGCCAGCCTGCCAAAGGACAGCACCGTAGCCGCACTGCAGGTCAGAAAAATGAGCTGGACCCAGCTGAGCGCCACAGCATCCATGCGCAAGGCCTGGGCTACCGAGGGCAGGGCCACGTTCACCGCCGAGAGCATCAACGGCAGTGCGAAGGAACTCACCACCATCGTCACCAGCGCAGCGCGCTGGTCACTCATACCTGTGTTCTCTCACCCTGGATGCCATTCCCGGTCACGCAACTCCACGCGGCGAATCTTGCCGCTGACCGTCTTGGGCAGCGCGGTCACGAATTCAATCTTGCGCGGGTACTTGTAGGGTGCGGTGACAGTCTTCACGTGTTCCTGCAGTGCCTTCACCAGGGCCTCATCCCCAGCAAACCCGGGTTTCAGCACCACGAAGGCCTTCACCACCTCACCCCGCATCTCATCGGGGCTGGAAACCACAGCGGACTCTGCCACCGCAGGATGTTCCAGCAGCGCACTTTCCACTTCGAAGGGCCCGATGCGATAGCCGGCAGAATTGATCACATCATCTGCGCGGCCAACGAACCAGAAATAACCATCAGCATCCATATAGGCGCGGTCACCCGTGAGATACCAGCCATGGCGGAAACAACGGCGGGTTTTTTCCTCGTCGCCGCGGTATTCCTTGAAGAGGCCTGGCGGCCACTGCGGTTCTACGCGCACTGCAACGTCTCCCTCCCCCCCTGGTGGCAATTCGGCACCTTCATCATCGATGACAGCGAGGGTGATGCCGGGTGAGGGCCTGCCCATGGAGCCGAAGCGCGGCTCAAGACAGGGAAAGCTGGCGCAAAGCAGTATTGATTCTGTCTGACCGTAGCCATCGCGAATCACGAGACCCGTGGCGTTCTTCCAGGTCTCGATGACTGCGGGATTGAGTGGCTCTCCAGC
>JAURMM010000149.1 GCA_030830685.1 Gammaproteobacteria bacterium
CCACGCCATCAAGGAGGCCATGGGAAACAGCGGCGTCAAGGGCATGCAGACTTTCGACGAAGCCCTCTTCAAGCTCTTTCGCGAGGGCCGGATAAGCATGGAAGAAGCACTGGAGAATGCGGATTCCCGCACCAACCTCGAGGCCCGCATCAATTTCGGGTGAGCTTCGGCCGGGTGGCAGCGTGACAAGCCCATCCGAAACCCGCCCAGGCGAGACAGATGAGCCATTCCTCGCGTGAGAGTGCAGCGAGGCTCCCCGGCATGAAAAGCATGATCAGTCCGAGGCACACAGTGAGAGCCGTCCAGCCTACTGCTATTCCGCCGGACACCCGATAGGGTCTTGGCATGGCCGGTTCGCGCCAGCGCAGACATAGGAACGACAAGGCCACGAGCGCGTAACCGATCACCACGCCGAAACTGCCGGCATTGATCAGCCACAAAAGCACTGGTCGCCCGAACCATGGTGCGAGGCACGTCAGCATACCGACGGTCAGAATCGCCACATGGGGTGTGCGATACCTGGGATGCAGTTGGGCGAAGACCGCCGGCAGCATGCCATCCTCCGCCATCGAGTAGAGCAAACGACTGGCACCCACCACGAACGCGTTCCAGGTGGTGACGATGCCTGCTACGCCCCCCAGGATCAGCAGGGTGCCCGCCCAACGGCCACCCCAGACGCTTTCGCTGGCGAGGGCGGTCGTCATGCCGGCTGCGGCACGGGTTTCTGCGGGCAGGGCAAGCCCGACGGCCAGAATCATCGCGCAATAGAAAGCCATTCCGCACAGCACGGAGACCACGATCACGCGGCCGAGGGCCGCGTGGGGCAGCCGGATTTCGGCGGCCGCCTGCGGGATCACATCAAAGCCCATGAACATCATCGGGACCACGATGAGAACAGCCGCCAGGCCGGCAATGCCGCCCTCAAAGTGAGGTTGCAGGTTGGTGGTGTCGCCCCTCAGCAGAGCGCCCACCAAAACCACCAGACCACACAACACGATGAAGGCGGTCACCACGTTCTGTACCCGGGAGGCGAGTAACAGACCCCGCACATTGATGAAGCTGACGAGTACAGCGCCGAGCAGACCGGTGGCAACAAAGCTCAGATGGATGTCAAAGCCTCCGAGAGTCCACAGATAGCCGAGATCGAGGCCCGGCATCAGGTGCGACAAGGCATACGGGAAGGCCACGGTTTCAAAAGCTGCGACCGAGACATAGCCGAGCACGATGGCCCATGAGCAGATGAATGAGGGGGTGCGGCCCAGCGCCCGCAAGCTGTAGACATGTTCACCACCGGCCTCCGGCATGGCCGAAGCGAGCTCTGCGTAGCACAGTGCCACGAAGATCATGGCCAAGCCCCCGAGCGCGAAGCCGAGCAGCGCGCCTATCGATCCCGCCTGGGTAGTCCACGGGCCTGTGAGCAAGACCCAGCTCCATCCAATCATCGCGCCGAAAGCGAGCGCCAGCGCGTCGCGTCGTCCCAGAACCTGCGCCAGTGTCGCCGGTACCACGCTCAATCGCTCATGACGGGATGGTTGTACATGGGGCTGGACTCTAGCGTTGCCGGATCCGGTCAACAACCGGAGCAGAGAGAAGTAACCCGCGAGGCGAATCAAGTCTGTTGCTTTGACAGCGCCTTGCATAAGATTCGGGCGGTCGAATCTGTCCCAGGAGTCTATTCATGTCATCCGGCCTTCCAGTCCTGCCGCCCGAAGCAATCACCGCCGAGTGGCTCACCAAGGCACTGGCCGGCCGTGGCATCGAGGCCCGCGTGGCCAGATTCGACATGGAAACAGTGGGTACCGGGCAGCTTGGCGAAACACGCCGCTTTCATCTGCACTACGCCGGCACCCCCGCGCCAGAAGCACCGCAGACTGTGGTGGGCAAGTTTTCCTCCGCCAATCCGGTGGCCGCCGAGAGCGGGCGCACCATGGGCTTCTATCGTGCCGAGGTGATGTTCTATCGCGAACTCGCCCACAAGGCGCGCGCCCGTACACCGCTGCCCTATGTTGCCGAGATCGACGAGGAAGGGGATTTCGCCCTGCTGTTCGAAGATCTCGCGCCGGCCCAGACCGGCGACCAGTTCCGTGGCTGTACGCCCGACGAAGCACGGGCCGCGCTGAAGGAGGCTGCAATGCTGCACGCCACCTTCTGGAACGATGAGGCCCTCATGCAGCAACCCTGGCTTTACGTGCCGGAGGGCGCCCAGGGTTTCTACACCACTGAGCTCATTGAGCGCTCCTGGGATCATGTACAAAAGAACTACCAAGGCTGGCTCTCGCCTGAAGTCACCGCGTGTTGTGATCGCTTCGTGCGCAATCACGCGTTCTGGAATCGGCCACGGCCGTTCCCCAAGACTTTCACCCACTGCGATTTCCGCCCGGACAACATGCTGTTCGGCGGGCCGGATGGACGGGTTGCGCTGGTGGACTGGCAGACCAGCAATTTTCTCGGCACCGGCATGGACGTGGCGTACTTTCTGGGCGGGTGCTTTGATCGCGAAACCCGCCGCAAGCACGAGCGGGATCTGCTGAAGGGGTATCACGATGATCTGCTCGCGCTCGGCGTGAGGGATTACAGCTTCGATCACCTGCTCGATGATTACCGACACTACAGTTACGCCGTGATTGCCGTGGCCATTGCGGCCACGCTCATCGTCAAACGCACCGATCGCGGCGACCGCATGCTCATGCACATGACGATCGGCGGCGCCGAACAAGCCATCGACAACGCGGCACTCGACTTGCTCCCGCCCTGATCCGACCCAGGAGATCTCTGCATGCGGCTGGCCAAACCACATCTCGATCTCGGTCTGTTCACGGCAGACCTCGAGAGCCATCGGCGTTTCTGGGGCGAAACCGTGGGCTTGCGGCTCGATCATGAACTCCCTTTCGATGAGCGCTGGGTACAGCATCGCTACGATGCCCATGCCTCCGTCATCAAGGTGAATCACTACCGCCACCCGATGCCTGTACTTCCCCCCTCCGGTTATGTCGGCCTCACTCTTGCGCGAGCAGAGGGACCAGCCTGGTCCGGGCATGCGCCGAGCGGAGAAACCGTGCGGCTGGTGCCACCGGGCACCCACGGAGTAGAACGCATTGGCATCACGGTGCGCACGCCAGAACCTGCGCGCATGATGGATTTCTATCTCGGCGCGCTGGAATTCGAGGAAGTTGCGCCGAATGTAGCGCGTTGCGGAGACAGCCTGCTCTGGGTGGAAAAAGGACCGGGTGGCTGCGATACACCCGATTTCATCGGCCCCGGTTTTCGCTACCTCACCGTGCAGATCTTTGATGCGGATGCCGAAATCGCGGCGATCATCGGCCGCGGCGGGCGACTCGGGCGGGCAGCGGTGAACTTCGGCACCGTTGCGCGTTATGGCTTCGTGCTGGATCCGGATGGCAACTGGATCGAGATGTCCGCGCGCGCCTCGCTCACCGGCATCGCACCGCCTCGCTGATGTTCATC
>JAURMM010000021.1 GCA_030830685.1 Gammaproteobacteria bacterium
CGTAATGGTCGCCGCGGCTCACTGAACGGACGACTCACAATCGAAGGCGTACAAGGCCACGTGGCCTACCCTGATCGCGCCCGCAACCCCATCCATCTTGCCGCGCCCGCCCTTGCCGCCCTGACCGCGCTGAACTGGGACTTGGGCAACGAATTCTTTCCGCCCACCTCGTTCCAGATTTCAAACGTGAACTCGGGCACCGGGGCTGAAAACGTGATCCCTCCGCGACTGGAGGCGCGTTTCAACTTCCGCTTCTCGACCGAAAGCACACCGGAACAGCTGAAAGCGCGCGTCAAGGAAACGCTGGACGCCCACGGTCTGGACTACCGCATCGAGTGGCACCTCTCCGGTGAGCCCTTCCTCACTGGACGGGGTCGGTTGGTCGAGGCCGTGGTGGGCGCGCTGCATGCGGAGCTCGCCGTCACCCCGGAACTGTCCACGGGCGGTGGCACTTCGGATGGACGCTTCATTGCGAAGATGGGTTGCGAGGTGCTCGAACTCGGTCCGAACAATGCCACCATTCACAAGATCAATGAGCGGGTCCCGGTGGACGAACTGGAGCAGTTGTCCCGGGTGTATGAGGACGTTCTGGTGCGCTTGCTGGGATGAGAAGGTGAAGCCGCCGCGCGGGGCGCGACGGCATGCACGACAGGATTTCGGCTCCGCACGCCAGGGCTGCAGGCCCCCGACGCGAGGTGCTCGCAGCGCTCAGTGGAACTGTTCTTCTTCGGTGGAACCGGTGAGTGCCGTCACCGAGGACTTGCCGCCCTGGATCACGGTGGTCACATCGTCGAAGTAACCTGCGCCGACTTCCTGCTGGTGGCTGGCGAAGGTGTAGCCACGCTTGGCAGCCGCGAATTCCTTCTCCTGCACCATCTCCACGTAGGCCGTCATGCCCTTCTGCACGTACTCATGTGCTAGGTCGAACATGTTGTACCACATGTTGTGAACACCGGCCAAAGTGATGAACTGGTACTTGTAGCCCATCGCACCCAGCTCTCGCTGGAACTTGGCGATCGTGGCGTCGTCCAGGTTCTTCTTCCAGTTGAACGATGGGGAGCAGTTGTACGCCAACAGCTGGTCGGGGAACTGCTTCTTGATGGCCTCGGCAAAACGACGGGCCTCATCGAGATCGGGCACTGCCGTCTCACACCACAGGAGGTCGGCATAAGGCGCGTAGGACAGGCCACGGTCGATGGCCTGGTCGAGGCCGGCCTTGGTGACGTACAGGCCTTCGGAGGTCCGCTCGCCGGTGACGAAACGCTTGTCACGCTCATCGACATCGGAAGTCAGAAGATTGGCGGCGTTGGCATCGGTACGTGCCAGCAGGACGGTGGGGACGCCAGCCGTGTCCGCGGCCAGGCGTGCGGCGACGAGCTTCTGCACGGCTTCCTGAGTCGGAACCAGCACCTTGCCGCCCATGTGGCCGCATTTCTTCACTGACGCAAGCTGGTCCTCGAAGTGCACGCCTGAAGCGCCTGCCTCGATCATGTTCTTCATCAGCTCGAAAGCGTTGAGCACGCCACCGAAGCCGGCTTCGGCGTCGGCGACGATCGGAATGAAGTAGTCGATGGCACGCTCGCCAGTCTTGGCCCACTGAATCTCGTCGGCGCGCTTGAATGAGTTGTTGATGCGGCGAACCACCGTTGGCACGGAGTTCACGGCGTACAGGGACTGGTCGGGATACATCGTCTCGCTGGTGTTGGCATCAGCGGCGACCTGCCAGCCGGAGAGATAGATGGCCTTGATGCCGGCCTTGACCTGCTGCACGGCCTGACCACCGGTCAGCGCGCCCAGACAGGGCACAAAGGCTTCCTCGTTCACCAGATTCCAGAGCTTCTCGGCACCGCGACGGGCAAGGGTGTGCTCCACCAGAACACTGCCCCGCAAGCGCACGACATCTTCTGCACTGTAGTCGCGCTTGATGCCTTTCCAACGGGGATTGGTAGCCCAATCCTTATTGAGTTGCGCGACCTGGTCTTTGAACGATTGAGACATGATTACTCTCCTGCCTGTCAAGGCATGCCATGAAGTTCTGTGACTGCTGCGGGGTTACCCGACCTCGGGAATTTCGAAAGTCACGCCATCAGGCCCCCGCCTGATGGCAGCGCGTGACAAATTCCCACCTTGAAGAAATTTCACCATCTCCCCTGAATGGCGCGGCGCGGCATGTTAATGCTGCTCCGCAGGTCCTTCAAGGAACGGGCGCACATCCCGTGGGTCATCGCGCCTCGATCTGCCACTCAACGAAGGCCGGCAGAGGAATACCCCAAGGGAATGACGGGACCTTAAGTTGCGCTGCAGCATCTGTCAATGCGAGCGGGTTGCAACCGTTACAGGCGGGCACACACCGACCTCTTGTCGATACTCGCAAACACGCATCAGTAACGGGGTTTTGCGTCGGTTGCCCTGTGGGCTTGCGTACCTATAATCGGACGGGAAGCATGACCCACAGCCGACTCAGACAGACGGACGCATGGCGAAGAAAATTGAAACTGATCGTGAATCGGGACTGGCGGTTGAAGAAGCACCGCCGCAGACCAAGACACCTCCGCTCTACAAGGTCATCATGCTCAACGACGATTACACGCCAATGGAATTCGTCGTCCATGTGCTGGAAAAGTTTTTCGCGCTCGACCGCACCGCTGCGACGCGAGTAATGCTCGAAGTGCACACGCGCGGCAAGGGCGTCTGCGGCACCTTCGTGCACGAGATTGCCGAGACCAAGGTGGCGCACGTAAACGCTTATTCGCGCGAGAACCAACACCCCTTACTCTGTACCCTGGAACAGGCCTAGAAACCCAGATACCGCGACACGCGGAGGCAGGATGGCACGGTGCTAAGCAAAGAACTGGAAGTAACGCTGAACCTGGCGTTCAAGGCTGCACGGGAGCAGCGGCATGAGTTCATGACGATCGAACACCTGCTGCTCGCACTCATCGACAATCCCACCGCCGCCAAGGTGCTGAGGGCTTGCGGTGCTGATCTCAACCAGCTGCGGCGGCAGCTCGCGGATTTCATCCGCGAGAACTCCCCTGCCCTGCCGGAGGACGAGGAACGCGACACGCAGCCGACACTGGGCTTTCAGCGCGTCCTGCAGAGAGCCGTATTCCATGTCCAGTCCTCAGGCAAGAAGGAAGTCACCGGCGCCAACGTGCTGGTGGCTATCTTCGGTGAGCGCGAATCGCAGGCCGTGTATCTGCTCGGCCAGCAGAACATTGCCCGGCTCGACGTGGTCAACTGCATTTCCCACGGCATCTCCAAGCTCGGAGAGGAAGAGAACACCGGCGAGAACACCGCCAACGCAGAAGAGGAAGGAGAAGCCGGCGAAGCCAGCAAGACCGCCCTCGATCAGTTCTGCACCAATCTCAACGAGCAGGCGCGGCGCGGCAAGATCGATCCCCTCATCGGGCGTCAGGATGAAATCGAGCGCACGGTCCAGATTCTCTGTCGCCGGCGCAAGAACAACCCTCTCTATGTGGGTGAGGCAGGGGTTGGCAAGACTGCCATCGCAGAGGGTCTGGCCAAGAAGATCATCGAGAAGGACGTTCCCGAGATTCTCCACAACGCGGTCATCTACTCGCTGGACCTCGGCGCGCTGCTTGCCGGTACCAAATACCGGGGGGATTTCGAGAAGCGGCTGAAGGCCGTGATCGCCCAACTGAAGCGTGAGCCCGGCGCGGTGCTGTTCATCGACGAGATTCACACCATCATCGGAGCAGGCGCCGCCTCCGGAGGTGTCATGGATGCCTCAAACCTGATCAAGCCGATGCTCGCGTCAGGTGAGATGAAGTGCATCGGGTCGACGACCTACCAGGAATATCGCGGCATCTTCGAAAAGGACCGGGCGCTGTCACGCCGCTTCCAGAAAATTGATGTCAACGAGCCCTCCGTAGAGGAAGCAGTCAAGATTCTCCAGGGGCTCAAGTCCCGTTTCGAAGAGCACCACGACGTCAAGTACACCAACCAGGCGCTCCGCTCGGCGGTGGAACTCACCAGCCGGTATATGAATGACAGGCATCTACCGGACAAGGCTATCGACATCATCGATGAGGCCGGCGCGCGCCAGCGCCTCGCACCGCCCTCCCGTCGCAAGAAGACCGTAGGCACTTTCGAGATCGAGGAGATCGTGGCCAAGGTTGCACGGATTCCGCCCAAGACGGTGTCCACGTCCGACAAGGAAGTGCTGCAGAACCTGGAGCGGGATCTGAAGATGGTCGTATTTGGCCAGGACGAAGCCATCTCCACGTTGGCAACGGCCATCAAGCTGTCCCGCTCAGGGCTCGGCAATCCCGAGAAGCCCATTGGTTCCTTCCTCTTTGCCGGGCCCACCGGCGTCGGCAAGACCGAAGTCACGCGACAGCTCGCCCGCATCATGGGCATAGAGCTGATCCGATTCGATATGTCGGAATACATGGAACGGCATACCGTGTCGCGCCTCATCGGTGCTCCCCCGGGTTATGTCGGGTTCGACAACGGCGGCCTGCTCACCGAGGCCGTGCACAAGCAGCCCCATGCCGTGCTGTTGCTGGATGAAATGGAAAAGGCCCACCCGGACGTCTTCAACGTCCTGCTTCAGGTGATGGACCACGGCACGCTGACGGATGCGAACGGACGCAAGACGGACTTCCGCAACGTGATCATCGTGATGACCACCAATGCAGGGGCTGAGCGGCTCAGCCGGGCTTCAATCGGCTTCACCTTGCAGGACCACGCAACCGATGCCGGCGAAGCGATCAAGCGCACGTTCAGCCCTGAGTTCCGCAACCGTCTGGATGCGGTGATCCAGTTCCGGGCGCTGGATCCGGCGACCATCGGTCATGTAGTCGACAAGTTCCTGGTGGAACTGGAGAGCCAGCTGGACAGCAAGAAAGTGACTCTGGAAGTGGATCAGGTTGCGCGGCAGTGGCTCGCCGAGCATGGCTACGATCCGCTGATGGGGGCACGCCCGATGAATCGCCTCATCCAGGAGAAGCTGAAGCGCGCACTGGCGGAGGAGCTGCTGTTCGGGCGTCTGGTGAATGGCGGCCATGTGCTGGTGACCGTGCGCGACGACGACATCGCGGTCGAGATAGAAGTCGAAGAAAAAGTCACAGGAGAGGCCTGAGCCCACTCACATGGTCAAGAACGCACTGGAAGTCGCGCCCCACACCTATCGCGAAACCTTCGGCCGCTACTACGAGGACTTCGAGGTGGGTGACACCTACCAGCATCGTCCGGGGCGCACGATCACGGAAACCGACAACACCTGGTTCACGCTACTGACCATGAACACACACCCGCTGCACTTCGATCGCGAATACGCTGCGGGTTCGGAGTTTGGCCAACCCCTGGTGAACAGCGCCTTCACGGTCTCCCTGGTGGTGGGCATGAGCGTGAGCGATGTCAGCCAGAAGGCCATTGCCAATCTGGGCTGGAAGGAAATCAAACTGCCGAATCCGGTGTTCGTGGGCGATACGCTCTATGCGGAATCCGTGGTGCTCGAGAAGCGAGAATCAAAGTCGCGCCCCACTGCGGGCCTTGTGACCGTTCGGACACTGGGCAAGAAGCGCGATGGAACGGTGGTCTGCGAATTCGACAGGGTGATGCTCATTCCGCTGCGTGGCCATGCGGTGGAGGATCGCATCGACTACTGACCGCCTTCGGCGGTGCGATGATTCAGAGCAAGGACTTGAGCAGGACCTGGGAGTTGCGCTGAAAGTTGTACAGCGCGCGCCGTTCTCCGGGCAGTTCATCGAGCGTGTGCGGCAGGTAGCCGAGCTCCATGAACCAATGGTGAGCCTGGGTGGTCAGGACGAAAATCTTGCTGAGGCCTGCCGCCCGAGCCCGGGTCTCCAGCGCACCCATCAGCCACTTGCCGAAGCCGTGCCGGCGATAAGCCGGATCGACCGCAACGCCCGCGATTTCCGCCATACCGGACTCGACGTAGGGGTACAGTCCGGCGCAGGCGACTGTTGCACCGTCACGCACGACGACCATGAAGTGGTCGATTTCCGTTTCCAGCTTCTCGCGCGAACGCTTCACGAGCACACCGCTCGCCTCGAGCGGCTCGATCAAGTCCAGAATGCCGCCCACATCCTCGATGGTAGCCTGGCGTATCTGGTCGAAAGGCGTGTCGCTGACGAGTGTACCCACACCATCGCGGGAGAAGAGTTCCAGCAGGAGCGCTCCATCGGTGGCCTCGAGCAGGTGCACCCTGCCCACGCCGAACTGGCAGGCTCTGGCCGCGCTGGCCAGTCCCTGGTTGGGGTTGATCGACTCCCTCAAACGTTCCCTCGCCTCACGCAGCGTCAATTGGCGCAGGAGCGCACCATGCTCATCCAGCAAGGCGCCGCTCGGCGAGAGCAGGATGAGTTTTGCCGCTTTCAGTGCGATGGCAACCTCGGTCGCCAGATCCATCGCGTTGAGACTGAAAGTCTCACCCGTGGGCGAGTAACCGAGCGGCGAGATCAGCACCACATCGACCACTTGCAACTGGGCCTGCAAGGCGGCCGTGTCCACCCGACGAATCTCTCCGGTGAACTGCAGATCCACACCATCGATGATGCCGGCCGGGCGCGCGGTGACATGATTACCGCTGACGATCCGCAAGGGGCTGGCTCCGAGAGGCCTGACGCGGGTGGCATGCGCGAACTGCGCCTCCATGCTGTAACGCACGGCGGCGGCGGCATCCTTGGCGTGCGCCAGCGTGGCGGCATCGGTCACGCGCAGATGGCCTTTGAGCACAGTCTCCAGACCGGCTTCGGCGAGTCGCTGCACAAGCTGTGAGCGCGTGCCATGCACGACCACCAGACGCACACCCACCCCTGCCAGCAGGGTCAAGTCCTGGATAAGCTGGGGGAATGCTCCCTCGGCGACCAGTTCACCGGCGACATAGACGACAAAGGTATGTCCGCGGTGCGCGCGCATGTAGGGCGAGGCCTCGCGCATGAAGCGCACGAACACTGCGGCATCCGGCTGAAGCTGATGGTCCATGCGTCGGCATTCTACACAGGGCTTGCCGCAAGCTCGACGGCGCGGCGACGGACGCTGGCTTTGCCGGTATGATCCCCGCCTCATCGTGCAGTGCATTCCCGGAGCCGGCCATGACAGACAAACTGAACCGTTACAGCGCCCGCATCACCCAACCCCGTTCGCAGGGCGCCTCCCAGGCCATGCTCTATGCGACGGGACTCAAGCGCGAAGATCTGGACAAGCCGCAGATCGGCATCGCGAGCATGTGGTTCGAGGGCAACCCCTGCAACATGCACCTGCTGGACCTCGGCGCCCAGGTCAAACAGGGCGTGGAAGCAGCCGGAATGGTCGGCATGCGCTTCAACACCATCGGTGTCAGTGATGGCATCTCGATGGGTACCGACGGCATGAGCTACTCCCTGCAGTCCCGGGAGATCATTGCCGACTCGATCGAAACCACCATGGGCGGTCAATGGTATGACGCACTGGTGGCGATTCCGGGGTGCGACAAGAACATGCCGGGATGCATCATCGCGATGGCCCGTCTCAATCGGCCGGCGGTCATGGTCTATGGCGGCACCATCAAGCCGGGGCATTCCCGCGGCGAGACCTTGGATATCGTGTCCGCCTTTCAGTGCTATGGCGCTTACATCGCCGGCACCATCGATGACACCCGCCGCGAGGAAATCGTGCGCAACGCCTGCCCGGGCGCGGGGGCCTGTGGTGGCATGTACACCGCAAACACCATGGCCTCGGCGATCGAAGCCATGGGCATGAGCCTTCCCTACAGTTCCTCCACACCTGCGGTCGACCCGCTGAAGCTGGAGGAGTGCCGGCGAGCCGGTGATGCCGTGCGGCATCTGCTGGAACGGGACATCAAGCCGCGCGACATCATGACCCGGGCCGCCTTCGAGAACGCAATGGTGGTGGTGTCGGCCTTGGGTGGATCCACCAACGCCGTGCTCCATCTGCTCGCCATGGCCCGTGCGGCCGGGGTGGAGCTGTCGCTCGATGATTTCCAGAAGGTCTCGAATCGCGTGCCGCTGCTGGCCGATCTCAAGCCGAGCGGCAAATACGTGATGGAGGATGTGCAACGCATCGGTGGCATTCCTGCCGTCATGAAGTATCTGATGGAGCAGGGCCTCATCGATGGCAGCTGTCTCACTTGCACGGGTCGGACCCTCGCCGAGAATCTTGCCGACCTTCCCGGCCTCGCCGAAGGCCAGCAAGTGATCCGCCCGCTATCCAATCCCATCAAGGCGACAGGCCATATCCAGATTTTGCGTGGCAACCTCGCCCCCGGTGGCTCCGTCGCCAAAATCACCGGCAAGGAAGGCCTCACCTTCACCGGTCCGGCCAAGGTCTATGATTCGGAAGAGGACATGCTGAAGGCATTGGAGCAGAAGGAGATCGGCAAGGGCGACGTGGTGGTCATCCGCTATGAAGGACCGCAGGGCGGGCCAGGCATGCCGGAGATGCTCACGCCCACCTCGGCCCTGATGGGCGCGGGCTTGGGTGACTCCGTCGCGCTCATCACAGACGGACGCTTCTCGGGCGGCTCGCATGGCTTCATCGTGGGCCATGTGGTGCCCGAGGCGCAGCTGGGCGGGCCCATTGCGCTCATTCGTAGCGGTGATGTCGTCACCATCGATGCGGCGCAGGGGCGCCTCGATGTCGCAGTTCCCGAGGCTGAAATGGCTGCGCGCCACGCAGCGTGGACCATGCCGCCCTACAAGGTCACCCGCGGCACCCTCTACAAGTTCATCAAGACGGTGAAGTCGGCGTCCGAGGGTTGCGTAACCGACGAGTAGGATCGAGCCTTGGTCGCGGCCCCGGCTCTCCAACCGCGCCGGGGTCGCCTGACGCTCAGAGCGACATCTTCTTGTAGTCGTCGTAGAACTTCAGCACGCGTTTGACGTAGGTCTGGGTCTCTTCGTAGGGCGGAATCCTGCGCCCGTGTTTCAGCACCGCACCCTCGCCCGCGTTGTAGGCCGCAATGGCCAGCACAAGGTCGTTGTTGAACATGCCGAGCAAATCCTTGAGGTACTCAGTCCCCCCGGCAATGTTCGCAACCGGATCACGCCGGTTGTGCACGCCATAACGCTCGGCGGTCGCCGGCATCAGCTGCATCAGACCAACCGCGCCGGCAGTCGAGACGGCGTTCGGGTCATAGGCCGATTCGGCCGTGATCACCGCATGCACCAGCGCTGTCGGCAGGGCGCGCTCGAGCGCTGCCTCGGCAATGGTGCGGCTGAAGCGTTGGCGGTTGGCAGCGAGCAGCCGGTAATTCACGGACGCAGCGCCCCGTGATTGCGACCACCCTTTCCAGGTGCGCACCAGGCGCTTGTAGCCCGCGTGCTCCGGGCGGTCGGTGAGGTAGACCCGCCCGTACTTGTCGACGTACTTGTAGATGTCAGCCCGCGCGGACGGCAGCTCCCAGCACCACAGCGACGTGAGCAGGATGCAAGAGACGACAATCTGCTGCGGCTTGATGGTCATGGGCTGCCGAGAAATCTTCCTGGATTCAGCTGCATCAGCACCAACCCGGCCACCGCACCGGCAGCCAGATCATCGGCCATCACACCCCACCCTCCGCCGAGACGGCGTTCGAGCAGGCCTATGGGCCATGGCTTCGTGATGTCGAGGATACGGAACAGCACAAAAGCGGCCAACAGGGTTAGCGGCGTCACCCCGCCAGAACCTGACCCAGGGGGAAGTCCGATCCCGGCCGCCAGCCCGATCGCCACCATCACCCCTACGACTTCATCCCAGACGATGGCGCCGTGGTCCACCTGCCCAAGGATGATCCCGGTGCGTCTGCAGAGTGGAACGCCCGTGGCACCCATGAGCATCAACAGCCCCCAGAACCACGCAGCCGGCAATCCCTGCAGGCACCAGGCCATCAACACACCCACCGCGCTGCCCCAGGTACCGGGGGCAAACGGCATGAGCCCCGCGCCCCCGCCGAGGCTCAGGAAATGCCCCGGGTCCCTGAGCAGTCTGGCAGAGGGCACGCGAGCCCGGTGCGTGCTCACTCCCCTTCTGCCGCAGGCAGCACAAAGCCCGACAATGCGGCGAGCTGTTCAGGGGCCAAGGCACCCGGGCGCTTGTTGCCGCGGATGATCCAGGTCGGGTAGGTTCGGATTTCGGCCACCAGGCAGTCCGTACTCGGCGGGGTGCCGGGACCATGGGGTGAGCATTCGATGTAGGGCAGCGCCTCTGCGGCGCTCCCGAATACGGACTTCTGGCCCGCACAGGCGCCGCACCAGGAGGCGCCGTAGAAGCGCGCGCCAGATTCACGCAAGTGGTCCGCCAACTGCTGGAGAACCCGGGGCTCGAGGCCGGAGGTCGTGCGCACGCCTTCCCCTTGCGCCTGATACACCAGCGTGACGGCGCCAACCGCTGCCACCAGAGTCAGACCGCCCAGCCAGCGTCGAAGCAGGGGCTCGCTGCGGAGCCAGCCTCGGACTGTGAGGGCTGTTATGAGGGCGAGCGAGGCAAGGCACCACGGGCACCAGGCATTGAGCTCATGCCAGGTGATTGCGGTCAGATAAGCACTGATGGCCATGCCAGTCGTCGCTGCCACGGGGATTGCGGCAGCACTCGCGCGACGATCAGGCCAGGCGCTCAACACCGCGAGCAGGAGATAGGCTGCCGCCCCCCACGCCGCCACGGGCAGTCCCCAGAGCACGGACCACGGACTCTGCTGGACGCGATCACAACCACCACCTGCCGCGCAGCCGGGCAGGCCATCGCTCTGATGGTTGAGCCACAGGTAAAGCGAGAGCAGCACGCCCAACACGGCCAGGATCAAGGAGAGGCGGTCTGTACCTCGGCTGCCGGCTGGCGCGGTGGTGGCCGGAGCCTTGGGGGGCTTCGAAGCCGGACGTTTCTTTGCGTTTGACACTCTCTCTCCCCTTACTCGATAGTGCGGGCCGTTCGAACCGGCCCAGTGCCTGCTGAAGTGGGTGGCTGAGCCTATTCTTACCCATCGACAGCCAACAGGGGGAGAGCGCGTGCGACGACTCGGGGAATTGGCAGAGCGCATCGGCGCGCAGCTGGCGGGTGATCCCATGTTCGAGATCACGGGCCTGTGCGGCCTGAGTGATGATCTACCCCTTGCCCTCTCCTTCCTCGGCAAGCCGAGCCAGCGGCGGGCGGCGCTCGCTTCCCGGATTCCCGCCTTCATCACCCGGCCCGAGCATGCGCTGGAGGGCAAGCACTGCCTGCTCCACCCGGATCCGGATCTGGCAATCGTGGAACTGGCGCGCCTTTTCGAACCCTCGCACCTCACCTACGCAGAGCCGCACATCATCCACCCCAGTGCGGTCGTCCATCCCACAGCCGTCATTGGCGAAGGCAGCTCTGTGGGTGCTCATGTCGTGGTCGGGGAGCAGGTGCGGGTAGGCGCGCGGTGCGTGATTCACCCGGGGGTGGTCATCATGAATCGGGTCGCGATAGGCGATGATTGCGTGATCCATCCCAATGCCGTCGTGCGCGAAGACAGCGTGCTTGGTCACCGCGTGGTGCTGCAACCTGGCGCGGTGGTGGGCGGTGACGGCTATGGCTTCCTCGAACGTGACGGGCGACACATCAAGATCCCGCAGCTCGGCCATGTAGTGCTGGAGGACGATGTCGAGATTGGCGCCAATACCACCATCGATCGCGGACGCTTCACCGCCACGCGAGTGGGGCGTGGGACCAAGGTGGACAATCTGGTCATGATTGCCCACAACGTGCAGGTGGGTGAGCAGTGCCTCATCGTGGCCCAGACCGGGATCTCCGGCAGCACCCACCTTGGCGACCGGGTCACGCTCGCGGGTCAGGTAGGGGTCACTGGGCACCTCGAGATCTGCAGCGATGTGACCGTGATGGGCAAATCGGTCGTCGCCAAACATGTTCTCCGCCCCGGCGTCTATGCCGGCATTCCCATCCGGCCCATTGCGCAATGGAAGAAGACGGTGGCAAAGCTCAATGCGCTGGCACGGGAGCCGGGCGACACTGAATCCTCCCCCGACTGAACCCTCCGCCTACTGAACTGGCCGCTTTCCTCCCGCTCAGGCCGCGGGAGGAAAGCGGCTCGCGCGACTGAGTGCTGCCGGCAGCGCAGCACCGAGGGGTCCTTCCAACCAGTGTGTGGTGTCGATGATGCCATCCATCGACAGGCCGCTCGAATACCCCATGTTCTCGAAGAGATAGAGCAGATCCTCGGTGGCCACGTTACCCGTGGCGCCAGGCGCGAACGGACAGCCGCCCACGCCGCCACAGCTGGCGTCGAAAATGCGTACACCTGCCAGCAGCGCGGCATAGACATTGGCCACCGCGGTGTTGCGCGTGTTGTGGAAGTGCAGGCGCAGCGGGACCCCGCCCCGGATGCGGTTGATTTCGCGCACCAGATGATCCACCTGCCCTGGCACCGCCACCCCAATCGTATCGGCCAGCCCGATCTCATCCACGCCGAGATCGAGCAGCCTGGCAGCAAGTTCCATCACCCGCGCAGGTGCCACACGGCCCTCGTAAGGACACCCGAAGGCGGCAGACAGCGTCACGCCGCAAGTGATGCCTGCACTGCGCGCCTCGCGCGCGATGACGGACACACTGTCCATGATCGCGGCCACGGGCATGCCCTGGTTACGCTGGGAGAAGGTTTCGGTGGCTACCACCACCGTATTGATCTCACGCAGGCCGGATTCCACGGCGCGTTCAAAGCCACGCGTATTCAGGACCAGTCCGATGTAGCGCAGATCCGGCCGCTGCGGCAGCCCACGGATCACTTCGTCCGCGTCCGCCATCTGCGGGACCCGCTTGGGGTTCACGAAACTCACCACCTCCATGCGCCTCACCCCGGCGGCGATCAGGCGTTCGATGAAAGCAAGCTTGGTGGCGGTGTCGATCAGCGTGGGCTGGCTCTGCAGGCCGTCACGGGGACCGACCTCCACAATCTCGACGGGCGTTGGGGTGTCTGCATTCATGGGGCTCACCGGCGATGAAATCGGTGGCATCTTAATCCAGGCGTTCCTGTCATGTGCATTCGATAAGACTTGTCATTGTGGCATCGGCACGAAATCATGCCGTCATATCTCCATGCAGCCACAACGGAACAGGACCGATGAGCACTCCCAAGACCTTTGATTTTGATTTTTTCGTGATCGGGGCAGGTTCTGGTGGCGTGCGTGCCGCGCGCATGGCCGCAGGTTTTGGCGCCAAGGTCGCCATTGCCGAGGAGCGCTACTTTGGCGGCACTTGCGTGAATGTAGGCTGCATCCCGAAAAAGCTCTTCGTGTATGGCTCACGCGTTCCGCATGATCATCGCGTGGCCGAAGGCTACGGCTGGCAGGGCCCGACACCCAGCCTCGACTGGTCGACGCTCATCGCCAACAAGGACACTGAAATCACCCGGCTCAACGGCGTGTATCGCCGTCTGCTGGAGGGCGCCGGGTGCACGATTCTGGAAGATAGGGCCGTGCTGGTGGACGCGCACACCGTGGCCGTTGCGGGACGACACTACACGGCCCGTCATCTGCTGGTCGCGACCGGCGGCTGGCCCTTCGTGCCTGATATCCCGGGCAAGGAACATGCGATAACGTCCAACGAGGCTTTTTTTCTGCCGACATTGCCCCGTCGCGCCGTGGTGGTGGGCGGCGGTTATATCGCCGTGGAGTTTGCGGGAATCCTGCAGGGACTCGGCGCACAGGTGAGCCAGATTTACCGTGGGGAGCTGTTCCTGCGCGGCTTCGATCAGGAAACCCGGGAGTTCCTCGCCGGCCAGATGCGCCACAAGGGCGTGGATTTGCGCTTCGGCCAGGACATTGTGCGGATCGACAAACGCGCCGAAGGCTTGTTGCTCACCCTGCAGGATGGCAGCACCCTGGAGTGTGATGTAGTGCTCTATGCCACCGGCAGACGTCCCAACACAACAGACCTCGGTCTGGAGCAGTGCGGGGTGAAATGCGATGCGGCAGGCGCCATTCTCGTCGACGACCACTACCGCACCAATATTCCTTCCATCTACGCCGTGGGGGATGTCACGAACCGCGTCAATCTCACTCCCGTGGCTTTGGCTGAGGGCATGGCGCTGGCACGGCGGCTTTTCGGCCAACAGGATACGCAGGTCGATTACGACTACATTCCAACCGCCATTTTCAGTCAGCCCCCCGTGGGAACGGTGGGCTACAGTGAGGAAGAAGCCCGCACGCGTTTTGGTGCGATCAAGGTCTACACCTCCACGTTCACACCCTTGCGCTATACCGTGAGCGCGGAGAAAGAACGTTCCTTCATGAAGATGATCGTGTCTGCGGCCGACGACCGTGTGGTCGGCATGCACATGTGTGGCGAAGAGGCCGGAGAAATCATGCAGGGCTTTGCGGTCGCCATGCGGGCCGGTGCCACCAAGCGGCAATTCGATACGACCATCGGCATCCATCCCTCGGCGGCCGAGGAGTTCGTGACCATGCGCGAGCCGACGCGCACCTGAATCATCAGTCAAGCAGGGCCGGCGATATGCCGGCCCACGATGTAGCGGAAGCGCAGACCGAGCACCACGGCGGCGGTGCATAGCGCGAGCGCCAGACCGATCCAGATCCCACGTCCGCCCCAGCCGAGCCCAAGTCCGAGCGCCCAGGCCGTCAGGAAGCCGACGCCCCAGTAGATCGCGCCATTGATCAGCATGGGAACCCGCGTGTCCTTGAGTCCCCGCAAGGCCCCTGCCGCTGCGCTCTGGGTCCCGTCGCCCAACTGCAGGAAAGCCGAAATTGCGAGCAGCGAAGTGGCCAGCGCCACCACTGCAGGGTCCCGGGTGTACAGACCTGCAATGCGGGGCGCCGAGGCAAAGGTGGCGATGGCGATCGTTCCGGCAATGGAGAAGCACAGACCGACGCCCACAAATCCGGTGCGCCGCGCCTCCCGCGGGGCACCGCGGCCGATGGCTTGCCCCACCAGCACCGCAGTGGCAAACGCGAGCCCCAACGGGACCATGAAGACCAGTCCCGCATAGTTGAGCGTGATCTGATGTGCTGCGGCGTAATCTGCACCCAACCGCCCCATCAACAAGGCCAGTGTGGTGAACAATCCTGCCTGCAGCAGCAGGGAAAGGCCGATGGGCCAGCCAAGCGCCAGCAGATGGACGATGGCACGCCGATCGGGCCTCGCCATGCCTCGCCAGAGGTCGAATCGCTCATAGTAGGGATGTCGTCGGACGTGCAGCAGAATCATCAGAAACATGCACCAGAAGCTGATCGCAGTTCCGAGCCCGCAGCCTTGAACACCAAGTGGCACCAGCCCCAGTTTTCCGAACACGAGCACGAAGCTGAGCCCGACATTGATGAGCAGAGTCAGTCCGGTGACCACCATGATGGGCACCGTGCGCCCCACGCCTTCATTCATCTGCCGGAGCGCGTGATAGAAATACGCGCCCGGCACACCCCATGACAGCGCGTGCAGATAGTCGACCGCTAGTTCCCTGATCTCCGGTGCGATGCCGATCAGACTGAGCAGTGGCGAGACATTGCGCATCGACAGGATGGCCAGGACTGAAATCCCCGATGCCAGCCACAGCGCCTGGCGTGTGTCATGGCCGATTTCCATCATCCTCTGGGCCCCGTAGTGATGCGAGACGGTGGGCCCGAGCGCCATGAGAATCCCGAGCCCCCCGAGAAAGATGCCGATCCAGAGCCCGGATCCGACGGCGAGCGCCGCGAGTGGCGTGGCGCCGAGGCGACCAATCATGAGGGTGTCCGCCACATTGACACCCATGCTGAAAAGATTATTGAGAATGAGCGGCCAGCCCACCAAGAACAAGGCGCGCAAGTCACGGCGAAGCTCCGGAAACCGGGCAGACACCATCAAGGCAGACTCGGGACAGCCGCAAGCAGCATGCGGGTGTAATCCTGCTGTGGGGCGAAAAGTACCTCCCTCGCAGCGCCTGATTCGACAATACGCCCTTGATGCATCACCAGTACACGATGCGCGAGTTGTGCCACCACGCCGAGATTGTGGGTGATGAAGAGGTAGGCAAGCCCCTGCTCTTGCTGCAGCGCTTTGAGCAACGTGAGGATTTGTGCCTGCACGGAGACATCGAGTGCACTCGTTGGTTCGTCGCACACAATCAATCGCGGCGCGACTGCAAGAGCCCGGGCGATGCTGATCCTTTGCCGTTGCCCACCCGAAAATTCATGGGGGAAACGCGAACTCCAGGCTGGATCCAGCCCGACCTTTTCGAGCAAATTCCCCACATGAGCCGCTCTTGCACCAGGCTCGCGCAGCAGGCCTTGTGCAACCAGGCCCTCTTCCACGATTTGCTGGACGGTCATGCGCGGATTCATGGAGGCGAAGGGATCCTGGAAAACCACCTGCAGTTCCCGTCGCGCGCGCCGCAGCGATTCCGGGGGAAGGGCAAAGAGATCACGTCCCAGAAAAGCCACCCGGCCAGACTGCGCCGGTTGCAGTCGCAACAGCGTTCTGCCGAGCGTGGTCTTGCCCGACCCGGACTCGCCTACCACGGCAACAGTCTCTCCCGCATGAACTTCCAGATTGGCATCAGTCACTGCTGCAAAGCTCCGGGTGCGTGACCACCAGCGTGCTCCGCGCTGCGGGAAGTGCACATTCAGATCACGCACGGCCAACAGCGGCTCTCCCGTGACCGGCGACGGCGTGAGCAGCGCCGAAGGCGTAAGCCGAGGCGACACTGCAAAAAGATGCCGTGTGTAGGCATGCACCGGAGCCGAGAAAAGCGCGTCCCTGCTGCCATGCTCGACCACACTGCCCTCCTTCATCACCACGAGACTGTCGGCCATGCGATGGGCGACCGCGAGATCATGCGTGATGAACAACATGCCCATGCCTCGAGCCCGCTGGGTTGCCTGCAGCAGGTCGAGAATCTGGGCCTGGGTCGAGACATCCAGTGCAGTCGTTGGCTCGTCGGCGATCAGGAAGTCCGGTTCGGCTGCGAGCGCGATGGCGATCATCACGCGCTGTTTCATGCCACCGGAGAATTGATGGGGATAATCCTTGAACCGTCTTTGCGGCTCTGGGATACCCACCGCGGCCAGTAGCTCCAGAACCCGTTCACGCAGCAGCCTTCCACGCAAACCGCGATGCCGCGTCAAGGCTTCACCTATCTGGTGCCCGATACGCATCACCGGGTTCAAGGCGGCCTGCGGCTCCTGGAATACGAAACCGATGCGGGCACCACGTACCGAATTCATCTCCCGCTCTGAAAGATGCAGCAGATCCCGTCCCTCGAGCCTCACGGATCCCGTAGCAACCCGAATCGCCGGAGGCAGCAAGCGCACGACGGCAAGCGCGGTCAGCGACTTGCCGCTGCCCGACTCGCCCACGAGCACGGTGGTTTGGCCTCGCTTCAGCGACAGACTCAGGTCATCCACCACCCTGGTGCTGGCGCCTTGCGTCTGCGCGACCAAGACGAGATTGGAAATTTCAAGCACGACCCTGGACTCCCTTGGCATCCGGCCCCAAGCGAGGGTCGAAGGCATCGCGCACGGTATCAGCAAAAACATTGGCAGCAAGCACAAGACCAAACATGCCACCCAAGGCTGAGGCGAGGCTCCACCAGATCACAGGCTCCCGCGCAAGCTCGAGGCGCGCACCATTGATGAGGTTGCCCCAGCTCTCGGTACTCGGGTCGACGCCGATGTCGATATAGGTGAGCACGGCCTCAGCCAGTACCAGGCTGCTGAAGTCGAGCACGGTGGTGATGATCACGAGCGGCATCAGGTTGGGAAGCAAGTGCCGCCGCAGCAGTGCCGCGGAGGGGCTGCCTAGCGCACGGGCGGATGCCACGAATTCGATCGTGCTGAGCTTCATGGTCTCGGCGCGCAAGAGACGACACAGGCTCGTCCAGCCGGTCAGGCCGAGCACCGCGCAAAGCGCGAGCAAGCGGAGATCGGCGCGCAGGGCGAGGCTGTGCAGGGCGCCAGCCTCCCGGCTGAGAAAGAGGTCCAGGGACAAGGCAGCGGCCGCGATCAGCAGCACACCGGGGATAGAGGACAAGGTCGTATACAGATACTGGATCACATCATCCACCCATCCTCCGCGATAGCCGGCGAGCACCCCAAGCACCAGTGCAATCGGCAGCGTGATCAGCGACGCGAGCACCGCGAGCACGAGCCCCGTGCGGACACTCTTCAGGCTGAGATACAACACATCCTGACCAACCTTGTCGGTGCCGAGCACATGCCAGCCATCCGCCAGGCAACCCACAATCGTGATGCCAAGACACAACACACCCAATGCTGACCAATGCCAGCGCCAGGCCGGCTCCCACCACTGCGTGATTGCGCCCCGCAGAGATCTGCCCCTCAGCTGATTTATCACCAGCGTGAGCACTACGAATACACCAAACCCGAGGGCAGTACCGAGCGCGATGCGCCGGACAAGATCTCGAGCAGTTTCCTCCGGGAGGGCAAGATGCCTGCCTCCGAATTTCAATCGCGGATAATCCCGTACCCAGAGGCCCGGGGCGTGCTCCAGGTTTTCACGTGCATGCGCGTGGGTGGCGAAAGGTGCCGAGTAGGTCGTCTCCATACCAGTACGCAATGGCGTCAGCACCAGATCGAGCACCGTGAGCGGCGCCTGCTCCGCCCTCTCCACGCGCACGCTGTCCAACACCGCCACGGCGAGATAGACGCTGAGTACCAGACAGGCGATGCCACCCCCGGGCGAGTGCAGCACGCGGCTCCAGCGCGCCCGGGCAAGGGGCTCCCGGGCTGCGCTGTGGCCGTATACCGCAGCCAGCGCCAGCGCGCCTAGAAATAGCAGGTCGGTGGGCAGGAGCTGCAAGCCCATGGGTTCAGTTGCCACCGAGGCGAATGCGGGGATCAGCCCAGGCATACGCCAGATCCGTGAGTAACAGGCCCAGGATGTAAAGGAGTGAGCCAAGGAACACCATGGTCCGGACGATGGCGAAATCCTGGTTCTGGATGGCGTCGATCGTGTAGCTGCCGAGTCCGGGGATTGCAAAAAATGATTCCGTGATGAGACTGCCGAGGAAGAGGCCCGGCAGAGTGACCACAATCGTGGTGATGAGCGGAAGCGCGGCATTGGGCAGCACGTGCCTGAACAGGACACGCGCCTCCGACAAACCTTTGGCGCGCGCCGTGCGCACGTACTCCCGGGAGGTTTCTTCGAGGAATACCGTTCGGTTCCAGCGCACCCTTGCGCCCAGCCCTGCCAAGACCTGGACGACAACCGGCAACAGCAGAAACCTGAGGGCATCCCATCCTTCGGCAAAGCCCGAAATGGGCATCAATCGGAGCATCCTCGCAAACAGGAACTGCCCCGCGATGATGAAGAACAGGCTGGAGATGGCCATGGCGGCCACGCACAGCAAGGTGAGTCCACGGTCGAAGGCGCTGCCCCTCAGGAGCGCGACGGCCAGCCCGAGGGGCACGGCGATGAGCAATTCCAGAATCAGGACCGGCAGGGCGATGGCGAGGCTTGGCCATATGCGCTGACGAATGTCCCAGCCGATGTGTCGGCCACCGTCGGAGCGTCCGAAGTTGAAGGAGAAAAGCCGCGAGGACCCTGCGAAGAACAGAGTGTCGGTCACCATCGCCAGTCCGTTTTGCGCGGGGTTGAGGAATGCAGGCCGGTCATAGCCATGTGCGCGTTTCCAGTCGCTGACGGCAGCCGGCGAGACGTGGCGCTCACCGAGATGCCGTCGAGCCATGTCATCGGGAGAATTCACCACGAAGAACAGTGCAAAGGTCAGCAGGTTCACGCCGAGGAGAATCGGCAGGAAATATCCAAGCCGACGCACGAACCAGGCCGTCATGGCGCCACCGCTCGCGCGCGTTGACGCACCCGCCAAACCACCACAGCCATCAGCACCAGCACACCGATTGCGACACCCCATACCACCGCGCGCACAGGCTCGTTCCAGCGTGCCTGCAGCTTCACCCGCAATGACGGATCGATCTGGCGATACTTCAGGGTATTGCGCGCCATGAGATTGGGCTCGGCGGCATCCATCCAGGCATGCTCAAGCGCATAGGCCTGCGGATGAAATCCCCAGAGCCATGGACTGTCGAGCCGCACGAGGGACACCATCTCATCGATCACCTTTTGCCGCGCCGGACCATTGGGCAGCGTGCGCATGCGGTGGAACAGGGCATCAAATCCAGGATTGGCGTAGTTGGCAGCGTTCTCTCCCAGATGCCGGGTCTTGCCATGCGGGCCATACAACAGAAACAGGAAGTTCTCGGGGTCTGGATAATCTGCGTTCCAACCCCAGGTAAAGATCTGCGCCTCACCCTGCTGCACCTTCTCCTGAAAGCGGTTGTAGTCCGTGCTGCGCACCACGAGATCGATGCCAAGCCGCGCAAACTGCTTGCGGTACCAGCCAAACAACGCCTTGGTATCGGGGCCAGACGAAGTTGCATCCAGGTGCAGGACCAGAGATTTCCCGGTGGCCGGATCGATGCCGTCGGGGTATCCGGCCTCCGCAAGCAGCATCTGCGCTTCCTCGAGGGGACGTCTCAGCGCTCTGCCGTCCTGCCATCGGTAAACAACGGGGTTGATACCGGATTCGCCAGTGCGGTGACCGAAAATCCCGGGTGGCAGCGGTCCTTGCGCGGGCACGCCTCGTCCATTGCCGAAGATTGAGATCAGCTCCTCCGTATCCACTGCGATGGCGAGCGCCTGGCGCAGCAGGCGCGCTCGACGTCCGCGGCCACCCACCACCGGGTCCAGCATGTTGAAACCGACGTAGCTTATCGACATCCGGGTCGCGACGGAGAGTCTGATCCCCTTCGCGCGCATCTCGGGCGTGATCTCGGGCTTGCCTTGCGCATCAAACCTGATCGCCTGCTCAAATCCATCGGGGGCAATGGGAGAAGTGTCGTAATAGCCTTGGAGAAATTTGTTCCACTCAGGGATCTCTTCCTTCTCCAGCATGAAATGGATTTCATCGATACGCGGCAACCTGGGTTCTGCCGAAGGCGGCGCGGGGCCCCGCTTTGTTGTCTGTGCTTCCAGGGAGGGATAGTTCTCACCCCGGAATTCCGGATTGCGTACCAGCACCATCCGGCGATTGGGATTGTTCTCGGCCAGCATGTAGGGGCCGGTACCGAGGGGGTGCCAGTCCAGGTTGAGATTGCGGTCGGCCATGCCGGGTTGTCCGTAGAAGCTGTCTGCTTCCCAGGGGACCGGCGCGAAAAAAGGCATCGCCAGCCAGTAAAGGAACTGGGGGTATCGTTCCTTCAGCACTATCTCGAAGGTGTATCTGTCGATCACCCTTGCTCCCACCAGCGGGAATGCACGCAGGTCCAGCGGATCCGTTGAATGCGAACGCTCTTCACGCAACGTACGTGCGAGCGCATCGAGGCCTTCGATGTAGCGTTCCATGAAACCGAGAATGGGAGAGTGGAGATCCGGGTGGGCCAGGCGCTTGATCTGGTGCACATAGTCAGCAGCAACCAGCTCGCGCGTACCGGTTGCACTGAAACCAGCGAGCGTGTCGGCCTCGGCAATCTCATTCTTGGTCAGTGCATGGTAGCGGTAACGCCCGGCCCTATCCCGGGCGAGCGCGGGATGCGGGGCATAACGGATCCCGGGACGCAATCGCAACCTGTAGATCACCGACGCCACGGCCTGCTCGGTGACGGGTTCCTCCAGCCGCCGGCCCGTGGCATCGCGATAATCCACCTCCGGCATTGCCTGCAGGGTGAGAGGCACCAGTGCATAGGGTCGCTTCAGGTAATGGTATTGCAGGGGTGGTTCGTAGATCTGGCCGGTGAAAATGGCCTCGTTCTCGCTGTAGGAAGACACAGGATCAAGATGCCGTGGTGAAGTCTGGAAGGTCGAGAACAGCACTGAGCGACCACGGTCCGAGAGCGGATAAGGCGCATTCCATGGCCCGCCGTTGGCACCAGACGAGCCGCAAAAGAGGGCCGACAGTAATACGCCGCACAGCGCCAGCACCCGTCGCAGCATGAGGCGCGAGTCTTTCCTCAGGCAGACCCTATGGAGAGGGTCAAAGGCTCTGGTCGCAACAAGGACATCCATTGCGGTCGGCTTACCTGAGGAGAGGGGACAGGGAATGGCGCCCCACTGTACACTTTGTCCGACTTCGCGCCTACGCGCGGCACCATCGGTTCATGACAGGAACGGAGCACGGATTCCATGGGCATCTTGGCGGGCAAAAAAGCACTGATCGTCGGCGTCGCAAGCAACAAATCTATCGCCTGGGGTATCGCCCAGGCCATGCATCGTGAGGGGGCCGAGCTCGCTTTCACCTACCAGAACGAGAGACTGAAGTCCCGCGTGGAGGAGTTCGCCGCAGAATGCGGCTCATCGCTGGTACTGCCCTGCGAGGTTCAGAGCGATGAAGAAATTCAGGCGGTCTTCAAATTGCTCGGGCAGCACTGGCAGCATCTCGATATCCTTATTCACTCCGTGGCCTTCGCGCCGCGTGAGGCCCTGCAGGGTGAATATCTTGCGTCACTCACCCGGGAAAGTTTCTCGGTGGCCCACGAGGTCAGCTCTTACAGCTTTGCGGCACTCGGCCAGGCCGCCCGCCCCATGATGCAGGGGCGCGAGGGCGCGATGCTCACCTTGAGCTATCTGGGCGCGGTGCGAACCATGCCGAGCTACAACGTGATGGGTCTGGCCAAGGCCAGCCTTGAAGCCAATGTGCGCTATATGGCCGAAAGTCTGGGACCGGAAGCCGTACGTGTGAACGCCATCTCGGCGGGTCCAATCCGGACGCTGGCCGCCTCCGGCATCAAGGACATGCGAAAGTTCCTTGATCACGTTGAAAAGAATGCTCCGCTGCGTCGTAACGTGACCATCGAGGAGGTCGGGAATGTCGCCGCCTTCCTCTGCTCCGATCTCGCCTCCGCGGTGACAGGGGAAATCACTTATGTGGATTGCGGCTACAACATCATGGGCATGACCGGTTCACTCTGACAGAGCCGGTTCCGACGAGACAAGGCTCGCGTCGGCGAGCCCGTAGGTTTGAGAGGATAGGCCCACTGCTGGCGGGCCGGGAGTGATTCAGAGTCGCTCTGGATGCAGCTCTATGCGCGCATCTGCGCGCAGGCCCGTTACGAAATCACGCCAGGCAGTGATTGCGCGGGCTCTGGCAAGACTTTGACGTATGCGGCCAGTGGCCGCGGAGTCCGCTTCCTGCAGGGTTTTTGGCGTCTGTATGTTGGAGACTTCGACCACGGCATGGCTGCCGTCACCGAACTCCACACCGAGATAGGTGCGGTCGTTGGGTTTGGTTAGCGAGGCCCTGAACGCGCCGCGTAGCACCGCACGATTGAGACGCGTGTCATCCCTTCTCGCGTTCTCCACAACTTCCCACTTCAGCTTTTCCGCTGCCATCAGCGTGGTGGGTGCCTCTCCAGCGCGGAGCTTGGCGAGCAGCGCTTCGCCGCGCTCCTTTACTTGCTGATGGCTGCGTTCGGTCTGAATCCGGTTACGAGCTTCGTCCTTGACGGCAGCGAACTCCGGCAGGTGTGAGGGCTCATACTGTGCGACGCGCACCGCCACCATGCGATCGTCTCCCACTTCAACGGGCGCGCTCACGAGTCCCTGGGTCAGGACCTCCGGCTCCCACACCGTATCCGCTACTGCTGCGTTGAACTGCGCGACAATCTGCTCCCTGTCTTGCCTGCTGGTGCTTTGCACCTCGAGGCCCAACTCCTCGGCCGCTTCCGCAAGCGACTCTGGAAACTCGTAGACCGTTTCGCTGAAGCGCTCCGCTGCCTCGAAGTACATTTCTTCAGCTTTCTCGCGACGCAGTCGTTGCTCTATATCGCCTCGGACATCCGCATACGGCGTGACGGCTTCGGGCTGAACGCGCGTGAGTCGGATGATGTGATAGCCGAATTCCGTCCGGACCGGCTCGCTGATTTCACCAGGCTGCATGGTGAAGACGGCCTGCTCGAATTCCGGCGCCATGATGCCCTTTCCGAACAGCCCGGTAGCACCACCTTCAGCGCGGGAGCCGATATCATCGGAGAATTCCTTGGCAACAGCCGCGAAATCCTTGCCGCCGGCGACCATCGCGCGCAGCTCTTCGGCACGAGTCTTGGCCTTGGCCGCTTCGTCAGGGCTCGTGTCGTTCTTCAGCTGCACCAGGATATGGCTTGCTGCACGCTGCTCTTCCACTGTGAAATCGGCCTGATGCGAGTCGTAGTAAGCGACCATGTCCCCTTCCGCCAGCACGACTTCACTCATCAGAGTCTCGAGTCTCAGTTCTGTGTATTCGAGAGCGATCCGATCAGGGATGCGGAACTCTTCCGCGTGATCCTTGAAGTAAGCCTCCAGATCCGCGTCTGTAACCTTCTGGGTATCGGGTGCGGCGGGCTGCAGTGTCACCAGCCCCACCGTGCGGGTTTGTGCCTGCAGGCGCGAAACCTCATCAAATTCGGTAGCCGTGATGAAAGCAGAGGCCACAACGCCGGTTCTCAGTTGCTCGAGCGCGAGGTCGCGCTGCGCCTGGGCCTCAAAAGCCTGTTCGGTGAAGCCCAGCATGCTGGTCACCTGGGAGTAACGTTCCGTGGAAAATTTGCCATCGACCTGAAAATTGGGAGAGCTGCGCAAGAATTCCGCGACCTGCTCCACCCCAACGCGGATGCGTGAGTTATCGAGTGTCTGTCCGAGCACCTTGTCGTCCACTACGAAATCAAGCACGCGCTGCTTGGCCTCGGCTTCGCCCCACACGGCGGGATCGAAGGCATCACCGAGTTCTGCCTGGGCGCGCTGTCTCAAACGCTGGAAGGTCTCCTGATACTCAGCCAGCTCGACTTCGTCGCCGTTCACTTCGGCCACAACGACCTTGCGTGCTTCGTTCAGGTAAGACTCTATGCCCCACACTGCGAAGGTCAGACAGAGAAAGGCAATGATCACCCCTGCAACGATGCCCTGTATTTTCTCGCGTATGGTTTGAAGCATGTTGGGCCCTCGAGGATCCGCCACGCACGGGCCGCTGTCCCGCGCACTTGGTCGGGGTCAGGTCATGAATGAGGATGAAGGTTGGGTGCCGGAATGGAGCCTAGCGCGGCTCCAGCCCGGTGTCCCTGATGGTGGCGGAGTGGACGGGGCTCGAACCCGCGACCCCCGGCGTGACAGGCCGGTATTCTAACCAACTGAACTACCACTCCAATGTTCTGCATAGGTGGTGGGTGCTGAGGGGATCGAACCCACGACCTTCGCCTTGTAAGGGCGACGCTCTCCCGGCTGAGCTAAGCACCCGAGAGCCAGTTAGCTTAAGGCATCCTTGAATGCTTTGCCAGCCTTGAATCCGACCGATCGCGAGGCCGCTATGTCAATCGTCTCACCGGTGCGCGGGTTGCGTCCCTGGCGGGCAGCGCGCTCCTTGACGGTGAACGTACCAAAGCCAGCCAGCGCGACATTGTCGCCCTTGGCAAGCGCGGCCAGGATGGCATCGGTCACCGCGTCTACTGCGCGAGCCGCGGAGGCCTTCGACAAATCAGCCGCACCGGCGACAGCGTCAATCAATTCAGTCTTGTTCATGCAATTCCCCGTGGTTTTTGTCTCATGGTGATGTCCCGCCAAGCGGGACACGGTCAGTGTCGGCGCACCCGCTCCTTGCCGGCAGCGCCCGCCCGTTCCTCGCTGGTCACGGCCTCTTCCGCGAAATCCGCCGGCAGGGGCTCAGGCATTCTCTGCAGTGCCACTTCAAGAACTTCCTCGATCCAGCGAACAGGTTTGATGGTTAGTCCCTGCAGGATGTTCGCAGGTATCTCTTTCAGTTCGCGCTGGTTCTCCTGCGGGATGAGGACCGTCCTTATACCCCCTCGCAGGGCAGCAAGCAGTTTCTCCTTCAAGCCCCCGATGGGCAGTACTTCACCCCGCAAGGTGATTTCGCCCGTCATGGCCACGTCTCCGCGGACAGGGATTCCCGTCAGGCCGGACACCAGCGCCGTGCACATGCCTACACCGGCACTGGGACCATCCTTGGGCGTCGCGCCCTCGGGCACGTGAAAGTGAACGTCGATGGCTTGATAGAAATCGGGCTTTATTCCAAGCGTGGCGGCACGACTGCGCACCACGGTCATGGCTGCCTTGATCGATTCCTGCATCACGTCGCCAAGGCGTCCTGTGTAGGTCTCCTTGCCCTTGCCGGGCACGATGGCAGCCTCGATCGTCAGCAGGTCACCGCCGACCTCGGTCCACGCCAGTCCTGTGACCTGACCGACTCTGTCCTCGCCCTCAGCCTGACCGAAGCGGAAACGCTTCACGCCGAGAAACTTCTCAAGGACCTTGGGGGTGATTGCTACGGTTTTGGTGGACGGTTTCTCCAACACCTGCTTCACCACCTTGCGGCATAGGTTGGCGACTTCGCGCTCGAGGCTGCGCACGCCTGCCTCGCGGGTGTAGTAACGAACGATGTCGCGCAAAGCAGCCTCACTGATCTGCAGTTCCTTCTCCTTCAGGCCAGTTGCCTCTCTTTGCTTGGGAATGAGATAGCGCTGTGCGATGTGTACTTTCTCATCCTCCGTGTACCCGGCGAGGCGAATGACTTCCATTCGATCGAGCAGGGGCGCGGGAATGTTCAAACTGTTGGCCGTGGTCACGAACATCACTTCGGAGAGGTCGTAATCCACCTCGAGGTAATGATCATTGAAGGTGGAGTTCTGTTCCGGATCCAGCACCTCAAGCAGGGCCGAGGCCGGGTCACCCCTGAAATCCATGGCCATCTTGTCGACTTCATCGAGAAGGAAGAGCGGATTGCGCGTCGCAACCTTGGACATGTTCTGCAGGATCTTGCCGGGCATGGACCCCACGTAGGTCCGGCGGTGGCCACGGATTTCAGCCTCGTCGCGCACGCCGCCCAAGGACATACGGACGAATTTGCGATTGGTGGCGCGTGCTATCGAACGTCCAAGAGAGGTTTTTCCAACGCCCGGGGGTCCCACCAGACAAAGAATCGGGCCTCGCATCTTCTTCACGCGCTGCTGGACCGCGAGATACTCAAGGATGCGCTCCTTGACCTTTTCAAGGCCGTAGTGGTCTTCATCCAGGATCTTCTGGGCCCGCGCGAGGTCCACCCCCACCTTTGAACGGGCCTTCCACGGCACATTGAGAATCCAGTCGACGTAGTTGCGAACGACCGTTGCCTCAGCGGACATGGGCGACATCATGCGCAGCTTCTTCAATTCCCCCTCAGCCTTCTTGCGCGCTTCCTTGTGCATGCCGGACTTCTCGATCCGGGCTGCGATTTCGTCGAATTCGTTGGCCCCATCCTCTCCTTCACCGAGTTCGCTCTGGATGGCCTTCATCTGCTCGTTAAGGTAGTACTCGCGCTGACTCTTCTCCATCTGCTTCTTGACGCGGCCACGCAGACGCTTCTCTACCTGAAGCAGATCTATCTCTGTCTCCATGACCGAGATGAGATGCTCGAGACGTTCCCGCAGGTCGAGGATTTCGAGAATCTTCTGCTTCTCCTGCAGCTTGATCGAAAGATGCGCAGCGATGGTATCCGCCAGGCGGGAAGGATCATCGATGCTGGTAAGCGACGAGACGATCTCGGGCGGAACTTTCTTGTTCAGCTTCACGTATTGATCAAAATGTTCCATCAGCGATCGGATGAGAATCTCAGACTCCCGCTCGGAGATCGCCTGCTGCTCGAGCAACTCGACAGTTGCTGCCTGGAAGGTTTCTTCCTCGTGGAAAGCGTTCACTTTAGCCCGCTGCACGCCTTCAACCAGGACCTTGATCGTGCCGTCTGGCAGCCGCAGCAACTGCAGGATGTTCGAAACCGTACCGACCGGGTGAATGTCGTTTGCTCCCGGGTTGTCTTCCCCGGCACTCACCTGGGCAACCAGCAGGATCTGCTTGGCGTCCTCCATTGCCTTTTCGAGTGCCTTGACTGACTTCTCCCGGCCGACGAATAGCGGAATCACCATGTGGGGATAAACCACCACATCACGCAAGGGCAGGAGAGGAAGGAGATTGGTGCGTTCATTCATGTAAGGAACGGCCCCTGTCTGGGGGTGGTCGCGGTTGGCGGCCATCCCGGGAATGAAGGTTCAGCTACGCTGCCGACTCAGAGGCCGGCGGTTCCGGGTGAGAGACCCTACGAGCCGCAGGTCTCTCCATAAGGATTTCAATCCGAGGCGGCCTTGGGGATCTCTGCCGATTCGTAGATGATGAGTGGCTTGGATTCACCCGTGATGGTGGCCTCGTCCACAACCACCTTAGAGACGTTCTGCAGAGACGGCAGGTCGTACATGGTATCGAGCAGGTTTTGCTCAATAATCGAGCGCAATCCACGCGCGCCGGTCTTGCGCTCGACGGCCTTGCGGGCCACTGCACGCAGGGCGTCCTCACGAAACTCGAGCGTGCAGCCTTCCATTTCGAACAGCTTACCGTACTGCTTGGTAAGGGCGTTACGCGGCTCGGTAAGAATCTGCACCAGCTGCTCCTCGTGCAGTTCATCAAGTACCGCCAGCACAGGCAGGCGCCCGACGAATTCCGGTATGAGGCCGTAGCGGATAAGGTCCTCGGGCTCTACCTGATGCAACATTTCACCGGCGGTCCGCCTGTCTTCCTTGCTCTTCACTTCGGCCGAAAAGCCGATGCCGCCCTTCTCAGAGCGGTCGCGGATGATCTTGTCCAATCCCGCGAATGCACCTCCGCAAATGAACAGGATGTTCGAAGTATCGACCTGCAGGAACTCCTGCTGGGGATGCTTGCGTCCACCTTGGGGAGGCACCGACGCAACTGTGCCTTCGATGAGCTTCAGAAGCGCCTGCTGCACACCCTCTCCGGACACGTCGCGCGTGATAGAGGGGTTGTCTGACTTGCGGGAAATCTTGTCGATTTCGTCGATGTAGACGATTCCGGTCTGTGCCTTCTCGACGTCGTAGTCACACTTCTGAAGCAACTTCTGGATGATGTTCTCGACATCCTCGCCCACATAGCCCGCCTCGGTGAGCGTAGTGGCATCGGCGATGGTGAACGGAACATTGAGCAGACGCGCCAAGGTCTCGGCCAGCAAGGTCTTACCGCTGCCCGTCGGGCCCACGAGCAGCACATTGCTTTTTGCGAGTTCCACTTCACCCTGCTTGACCCTGGACTCCAGCCGCTTGTAGTGGTTGTAGACGGCGACCGCAAGGATTTTCTTCGCGTGGCCTTGGCCGATTACATATTCGTCGAGAATATTGCGAATCTCATGCGGCACGGGCAACTTGCTGCCCCCGGCACTGCCGGCTTTCTCCTGAATCTCTTCCCGGATGATGTCGTTGCAGAGTTCCACGCATTCATCGCAGATGAAAACCGACGGGCCGGCAATCAGCTTGCGTACCTCGTGCTGGCTTTTCCCGCAAAACGAACAGTAGAGGAGTCTGTCGCCGTCGGAACCCTTGGAATTCTTGCTGTCGCTCATTCGCACATCCTCACTGCTACGGACTCAAACTGTCTCTGTTGCCGGCTGACGTGCCATCACTCAACGCGCGACGTCTGCTGGGCTAGTAGGCCCGCGCTTCTCAAGCACGGCATCGATGATGCCATAGGTTCGCGCATCCTCCGCGCTCATGAAGTTGTCCCTGTCAGTGTCCGCCGCCACTCGCTCCACCGTCTGCCCGGTGTGCTTGGACAGGATTTCGTTCAGACGATCTCTAGCCTTCAGGATCTCGCGTGCGTGAATGTCGATATCGGTGGCCTGCCCCTGGAAGCCTCCCAAAGGCTGGTGAATCATCACTCGTGAATGCGGCAGGCTGAAACGCTTGCCCGCTGCACCGGCGCCGAGCAGAAGGGCACCCATGCTGGCAGCCTGTCCGATGCACAAGGTGCTCACATCGGGCTTGATGAACTGCATGGTGTCGTAGATAGCCAACCCGGCAGTTACAACGCCCCCCGGAGAATTGATGTACAGATGGATGTCCTTGTCGGGGTTTTCGGATTCCAGGAACAGCAGCTGCGCCACGATGACGTTGGCTACGTTGTCATCCACCGGCCCAACCAGAAAAATGACGCGTTCCTTGAGCAAGCGGCTGTAGATGTCATAGGCGCGCTCCCCTCGGGCGGTTTGTTCAACCACCATCGGTACCAGATTGAGGGCCCGTGTCTCCTGCATGCCGCTATTGCCTTGAAATCTCAATTAAGCCTCTCCGTTCACGGGTTCTTTGGCAGTCTGCCTTGGATTCATAAGGTCGTCAAACGACAGGGAAACCGGTTTCACGCGGGCCTTCCCGACGATCCAGGCCACGGCTTCTTCTTCCATGCAGAGCCCTTCAATGTCGCTCAGTCTGCTCGGCTCTTCGTAGTACCACTTGATAAGAGCTTCCGGTTGTTCGTAGGAAGCCGCCAGTGCTTCCACACGTTCCCGCACCTTGGCTGGCTGGGGCTTGATGCCGGCCAGTTTGATTATCTCCGCCATGATGAGACCCAGTTTCACCCGGTTGGACGCAGGTGTTTCAAACGCACCCGAATCTTCACCGTCGCCGAACTGCGCGGGGTCGAGTCCACGCATGGTAAGCGTGCGGCGCATCTCCTGGAGCATGCGCGCGGCTTCGGCCCTGACGAGTGCCTTTGGAAGGTCAAGCGAATTTTGCTCGCGCAGACTCTCCAGAACCTGCTCGTTGAAGCGGCGGGCCAAGGCGCGGTCACGCTCGCGCTCCATGTTGGCCCTCACTTCGGCGTGGAACTTCTCGAGACCCCCTTCTTCCACCCCGAACCGCGCAAAGAATGCGTCGTCGAGCTCTGGGAGCACTGGCTCTTCCACCTTGTTCACCTTGACCTTGAAGGCAACGCCACGGCCGGCCAGGTCAGTGTTGTGGTAGTCGTCAGGAAACTTCAAATTGAGAGTGCGCTCCTCCCCTGCACTCCCGCCAGCGAGTCCTTCTTCAAAGCCCGGGATCATGCGCCCTTGGCCCAGGATCAGGTTGAAATCCTTGGCGCTGCCGTTTTCGAACGGAGCCGTTTCACCCTCGAGGGTCCCCTCGAAGTCCATCTGCACGCGATCGCCATCCGCAGCCGGTCGCGCTGCTTCCCTGAACTCCTTCGACTGCTCGCGCAGTACTTGAATCATCTTTTCGAGGTCCACATCGGTGACCTCGCATTCAGGTTTTTCAATGTCGAGCTCTTCAAAGGGCGCCAAGGTGACTTCCGGGAAGACCTCAAAGGTGGCGGTGAAGGCAAGACCCTGTCCCTCATCAGCAATGAGAGGGTCAATGACCGGGTCAGCCACCGGACGAAGCTGATGGGATGTCACCGCCTCCACGAAGGCGGAACGCACCACTTCCGAGATGACTTCACCGCGAACCCGCGGCCCGAACTGTCGCTCGATGACGCGAGCCGGCGCCTTGCCAGGCCGGAAACCATCGATGCGTGCATTGCGGGCCACGCTTTGAAGACGACTCCGGACCTGATCGGCGATCTGCTGCTCAGGAACCTCGATTTTCAGACGGCGTTCCAGCCCACCGGGCTGCTCAAGCGATACCTGCATAATTCCTCGGTACTGTAAGTGCGTGGTGCATTTGCGTGATGTTGAAGCACGGCGACGACTTTGTCTGAACCGTGCAGGATGGTGCGAAAGGAGAGACTCGAACTCTCACGGGTCACCCCACTGGTACCTAAAACCAGCGCGTCTACCAATTCCGCCACTCTCGCACAGGTGCGGTTGCGTGGGTTGCCGTGCGGGCCCGGTCGGAGTCTCATCCCGATGCCGGCATGATTCCCTCTCATTCGGGGCGCAGCTGCCGTCGGGACGGAAAACGTGCCAGAGGGGTCACAACCAAACGCGCTCCATTATAAAGGCAGCGGTGTGCCTTGGACACCCCGGCCCCTGCCTCCACGCGGCTCATGGCGATGGTCCGGCAGTCAAGCGAGATACGCCCGATGCTATACTTTCGAGCCATGAATGCATGCAAGAAACGCGGGTCAATGGAAATCCTGACGATGCTCGGGTGCACGCCTCCCCGTCTCTGCCGGCTCTTTTGGCGGGGTTCGCTGATCTGCGCCCTGAGCACGTCAATCCCTGGCGCGGTAGCGGTCACGATCATGGAGTGCCGGGATGCGGACGGGACATTCTCCTACCGCGATGCCTGCCCACCCGACTCCAAGCGCATCGGATCCATGCACCTGGGAAGCGCGACGGCCCGGCGGCCCAGCAAGGAGGAAGTCGCCAAAGCTCACCCGGTGACCCTCTTCGTGGTTCCGGAGTGCGATACCTGCGATCTGGTGCGTCTGCTGCTGCAGAAGCGCGGAATTCCGTTCGCTGAACGGGACGTCGAGCGGGATCCGTCACTGCAGCGCGAATTGCGTGAATTGTCCGGCGCAACCAAGGTGCCGACGGTATTGATCGGGCGGGAGGCCATGCCGGGCTTTGACCGTGGGCTCCTGCAGCAACGCCTCACTGAGGTCGGGTACCCTCTGGAGACTGTCCCTGCCGACCGCTGAGGTCGTGCGGGGAGTCCTTCCCCAGAGCAGCCGGGAATAGCAAATGGCCACTCGACTCATGGACTCACCGGGCATGGCTGAAGAAGCGTTCTACCAAGCCTTCGAACGTGGTGACGTGGATGCCATGATGACCGTCTGGGCAACGAGTCCGGATATCTCCTGTGTGCACCCCATGGGCCCGTTGCTGAGGGGCCCGGACGCGATCCGCGCAAGCTGGAGAGAGATCTTTCGTGGGCAGCTGCCTAGAAGGTTCGAGATCGAATGCCTCAGCCGCTTCGAGCAAGGCGAACTCGCCATTCATGTGCTGCCTGAGACGATTCTGTTGCCGCTGCAACGACAGCGGCTACCTGCGCTCATCACCACCAATGTCTATCGTCGAGAGGCAGGCGTGTGGCGCATGGTCATGCACCACGCCAGCGTCACGAGGCGCGGACCTCAAGAAGCCTCCCCGTCAGACGTCCCGGCGGCAACACGCCACTAGGCCGCCCACGGCCGCGCTGGCGGCGGCTCTCCTGCCTGAGAATAAAACTGCGATGCACGCTCTGAATGCGTGGGGGCCGCACGAACGTTCAACCCCCCGTATGCTGATTCCAACCGGGTGACCAGACCTCCGGTAACCACAATCTCCATGGGCTTGGCCCCTGCGCAAAGTGTGGCTGCCATTGCCAGGATTTCATCAGACGCGGTTGGGGACAACAGCCCCTCGCACAGGCCGGCGCGCAGTTGCAGGTCACCGTGACCAGCTGTGCCCTCCCCCTCTGCTAACTGCGCGCACAATTCCTGCACGCACGCCACCGCTTGCCCAAGGCGCTCCGATGCCTCGAAGACTGCCCTGAGGCCATCAGCTTCGAGGCGTGCGACATAGCCCCCATGGCGGTAGACGCATTCCACCTGCATTCCAAGATAGCGGGCAACCGTGCGCAATGCTGCCTCGGCCGAGGCTCTGGGGAGCGTGAGACGGACCGCGAGCACGCATGCTTCGCGGGCTTCAACAGCCATTTCGGGTCCCCCCGCGGTCACGTCATGCACGTCACGGACTCGTGGCACAAGGTAGCTCGCCAGTCCGGGATTCGGATCGTGCAAGACAGGCGTGGCCTGCGCACGCTGGAGCCTTCCGGCGAGCCTCGTTCTAAGGTGCTGGCCATTCACGGGTCGAGTGAGGAAGTCGTCTGCGCCGGCCGCAAATGCGTCGCTCACGGCCTTCTCATCAAAAGGCATGAGGATGCTCAGGATCGGCACGTGCCGGTAACGAGCCATCGCCCTGATCCGGCTGCAAAAATCAGCCGCGGCCAGCCCGGCGGGGTGCTGCGCAAGCAAAAAGGCGTCGATAGACTTCTCCAGGGCCAGGAACAGGGCCTTGTCCGCGCGTTCCGCCTCGAGAATCCGGTAACCCTCCTGCCGCAAGAGATTGACTATGACAGCCCGCGCGGTGCGGTCCGGGTCAACCACGAGCACGGTTCGACCTTGGCCACTGCCCAAGGTGGTGTCCGCCGCAAAGACCCTGTCCAGACGCACGGTCATCAAACCCCTCATTTCACATTCCCGCAGAACCCCTCTGCGGGCGATCAGGTTAAGTAATATATGACATTAATAAATCATCCTAACTATCTGTTCAAGTTTATTTTTGTCTCATTTCTCAGAAATCATCTCAGATCCGTCTACTGGGCGATGCCGGGTAGACCACTCCGATGGCCCACAGTGGGTGATCAGCGTATGGTCTTGGTTCCGCGCAGTGCCCGCCGGCGCGAAGACTGGCAGAATGTCCATTGGGCGATAGGCCGTTGGAGGGATGTGTGGACGAGCGGACTTTTGAGAACCGACGTGCCGCAGGACGAGCCTTGGCTGAAGTGATGAGGCGTTGGGCGAGCGCGCCGGACACCCTCATGCTTGCCCTACCCAGAGGCGGGGTTCCGGTTGCACACGAATTGGGGCTGGCCCTCGGACTGCCCCTAGACGTCTTCATCGTGCGCAAACTGGGGGTCCCCGGACAGCCAGAGGTTGCCATGGGTGCGGTCGCGAGCGGCGGCGCCTGTCTGCTCAATCGCTCAATGATCAACTGGCTGGATATCAGCCCCGAGGCACTGGCGGAGGAAACCGCCACAGAACAGCGGGAGCTCGCGCGAAGGGAGCGTGTCTACCGAGGCCAGCGCCCCCCTGCCGACTACAAGGGCAAGACAGTCATTCTGGTTGACGATGGCGTGGCTACAGGCGCCAGCATGCGGGTGGCCGTTTCAGCCTTGCGCAGGGCTGGCGCAGCCAGGATCGTAGTGGCCATACCGGTCGCCCCACGCGACGCACTTGCTCAACTCGAGGAAGAAGCGGATGAGATCGTGTGCCTCGTAATCCCGCGTATCTTCGCGGCGGTCGGTCAGTTCTACGAAGATTTCACCCAGATTTCCGACGAGCAGGTCATTGCTGACCTTGCCGCGCATGATGCAACGCTGACGAGTGCCAATTTGCGTGCCGGGGATCCAGGCTGATGCAGTTGATCCTGCTTGCGCTCCCGGGCTAGGAGGTCGCAGGTGCGTCAATCGGGAGGCTTCTCGGAGTGACCCCGGGCCGGCTCGAGGAGCGGTTGTTCGAAGATGGCGAACAAAAAACCCGTCCGCTGGATAGTGTGCGAGGGGCGGACGCCTGTCTGGTGTAGTCTCTGCATCGCGACCCTCAGCGCAGGCGGGACGAAAAGCTCGTCAGCTTGCTGATGCTGCTGGGCGCGGTGCCATAGAACCACGCCATAGGACGGCCGATGGCATCAAGCATCGGCTCAGGCACTGCCCCGCGATAAACCCAGGGTGCCAGGCGCTGATTGAGACTGATCTCTGACTCGCAGTGGATTTTCCGGGTGGCCAATGAGCCGAAATAGACAGACGGACGGAGCACAGGCTTCTTCAGCTTGTAGACAGCTTCCCCAGCCATGAACACCCAGGACAGATGGGTCTCTATGACCTCGACCTCGGTTACTAGAGGACGGTAAGTCGAGGCCCTTGCAAGAAACGCGAGCTTGTCTTCGAGACATAAGACCACCGTGAGGAATCCCCTCTCGCACTGTACGCACAGTGGCTGTCATCCTGCCGCAGGCAGTCCGTCGAGCGGAATGAAATTTCACCCCGCACGGAATGCGAGCGGGGTGAGGCGCGGTAATCCTGTCTGGAGGGTCCGCCAGGAAGGTGTTCGTTGTGACTAGAAGGCAAACTCCACACCGCCCTGCACCAACAACGGCATGCCCACGCGAATGCCTCGCGTGCGATCGACGACGTAGTCACGGTCAGCCAGGTTCTTGGCGGTGAGGAAAAGCGACGCTCCCCAGCGCTGCAAGGGGTAAGTCGCCGCGGCGTTGAAAATGAGGTTGGACTTGATGAGCCCGACCTGACCGTTGCCGTCGAAACTGGCGGCTTCCGTGTTGGCGAAGTCCGCGTATTGCGAGCCGACGTAAACGGCTTCCAGGCGGAGATCGAGGCCATTCTCGAGGGTGATGCCGAGCGTGGTCGTGGACAGGTTTTCAGGTGCGTAGGGGAGTCTCAGCCCCGGACGCGAGTTCTGCACGACGGTGCCCGAGGCGACCTCAGTCACTGCGGTCGTCTGCTCGGCCGTTGGCAGCCAAGTATAAGCTGCCTGAAGGTAGACGTTATGACGAGTGCTCATGAGCGCGTGGCTGTCCAAGCGCAAAAACAGTTCCAATCCTTCGTAGAGCGTCTCACCCTGTGCCAAGGGGGTACTGCCACCCGCAATCGAGCCGACCATGATCTGGTTGTCAAAATCGTTGCGGAACAAGGTGCTCTCCACGCGAGCACCGGGCAAGGGCTCCGCCCTGAAACCGAGTTCCGCATTGAGACTTTCTTCCGCGTCCACATCAGTGAAGGTTGCGCTGAGTCCAGAGGTTCCGATGAGGTCCTCAGTCCTCGGCGGCGCAAATCCTTTGTGCACACCGCCGAACAGGGTCAGTGTTTCCAACGGATTGAAAGTCATCCCCACACCCGGGATCACTTCCGCGAGATCATCGTCACCCTCAGTGCCATTGATTCCATTCGCCCGGATGTTTTCAACGTATTCGACGCGGAATCCCGGCGTGAGCGTGAACTGACCAAGAAAGAACCTGTTCTGGGCGAACAGTGAATAGGCATCAACATCCCGTTCGTTGTCTTCGGCCAGCGTCTGCCCCCCGCGCACGGTTGGCTGCGTACCGTTGAGCTGTACCCTGTCCTGCATTTCGAAATGGGCACGCACACCTGTCTGAAACTCGTTGCGGATACCAAACATCGTGTAGTCGGCCAACAAGCGCGGCTCAACGCCGTAGGTGTAGTAGCTGCGCAAGCGTCCCTGCGTGGAATTGCAGGTATCCGGATCAACGCGTTCACCCGCAAGGCGCGCATTGATGAAGCCTACGCCACACTGCGAGTCCGTCGTCGTACTCGACTGGCGCCACCATTCGCGATTGAAGTGGGTGAAGTAGAAGTTGGTAGTCAGGACCACCGCATCATTGAAGGCGATCTCATGACTGGCCGATGCACCCCAGCGGTCGGTGGTGAATTGGTTATTCTTGAACGGATTGTAGCGATAGCCAAAGTTACGAAGTTCCGCATCCGTCAGTCCCGTATAGGACACCTGCGAGTCTTCACCGAAATAGCTCGCCTTGAGGGTGACCGCCTGGTTGGCAGTGAGGTTGAAAACACCCTTCAGGGCAACGTCATTCATCTCGGAGTTTTCATTGTCACGCGATCCATCAGACTGCTTGTGTGCGAAATTGAGGAGCATGCCTTTGCCACCAAGCGAGAGACCGCCATTGAAGTAGTTGCGGTTACCTCCGGAGAGGTTTACCCGCCCGCCGAATTCCTGCGGCGGCGTGGGCGTGATGTAGTTCAGCACGCCGCCTATCGTCTGCGGCCCGAACAGTATCTGCTCCGAGCCTTTCAGAATCTCGATGCTTTCGAAGCGTTCGATCGGTGGATGGTAGTAGCTCGAATTGTCCCCGTAGGGCGCATAGGCGAGAGGCAAGCCGTCTTCGAGCAGGAGCACCTTGGTAGAGCGGGTGGGGTTCAGTCCGCGCAGACCGATGTTCGGACGCAGGCCAATGCCCTCCTCTTCGCGCACATTGATCCCGGGCATCTTGCGCAGCGCCTCATTGACCGTGAAAGCGTGACTCTGCGTGATTTCCTTGTTGTCGATGATGGATGCCGAGCCTGCGATGTCGGGCAAACGATTGGAGCTGCCAACAACCTCCACAGTAGGCAGGCGACCCGTGACGGTGGCACCGTCTGCAGTGGCGGGTAGTGCGTGCGCCACGCAGGTCAACACGACAAGGGCGGGAAGGTGTTCAGAGAGCTGCGGCTTCATCGGGTAACGGTCCTGCGGAGTAGAGAGTAATCTTAGTGAGAAACATTCTCATTTCATAAACTCCACGTGTCAACGGGTTTTTTTGCTTCACTTGCGGGAAACACAGGCGTACGCTGGATTTCCGCGTTCCGCCCCGCGGGAGGGCGTTCGCCATGCCCCGTCAACAGGTCTCCCGCCCCTATTCAAAGACTGGAGGAACGCCATGAGAGAACCCATCGTCCGCTTGTTCATCAGCGCAAGTCAGGCGCAGAATGCGGCAGCGGCCCTGCTTGCCGCGCAATTTGCGCCTGGTCGCGTGCACCTCGTGAGCGCGCCTAGTCCCTCCGATCACGCATCCCTGGATGAAATCACAGCCTCGGTGATGGCGGGCTACGTGCTGCGCTCGCGCGCCAGGGTCCTTGCCGAGAGAATTCTGGGTGGCTGCTCTCTTGTGGTCGTCCACCCGCCGTTCGGAAGCGCAGGTCTCGCTATCCGGACCTTGGAGTCGTTTGGTGCTACGGAGAGTGGACTGGCCAGCGCCGTTGAGCCAAGTCGAGCCTGGGATGAGGCAGCCCCTCTGTCCTCAGCCTTGGCGCTGCCGGTCCGTTGGAACCAGCCTACGCCGCTGTCGAACATGCTCTGCCTCCCTGCCTTGAAGAAATCCCGCCCAGGCTTCCTGGGAGACCTGTACCCCCACACGCTCAGCATGTCCGACGTCATCGGAATGCCAGTGCTGTGCTCCGTCGGGGCTCCCCTGTCCCGGCTGCTGGGTCTCAAGCTGCTGAAGCAAGGCGCAGCCCCGCTTTCATCGACGCTCGGCCTGAAGCTCCTGCGACAGGGTGCAGCCCCGCTTTCCAAGGCTCTCGGCCTCAAGCTCCTTAGCCGCAACCCTGCGCCCCTTTCCTCTCTCTTTGGGCTTCCCGCCCTCTGCCGCGCCGGCTGAGACTGCCTCGAAGGGGCGCTGCGCGCCCCTTTCCTCCTGCCTGCTCCAAACTGCCCCCCGTGCGGGTGAGGTGTACGCGCGCCTGAATCGTTTGTTGCTTGCCTCGATTTGTCAGTTTTTGTTTACAGTTTTGTTTGACATTCAAAATTGACACTTCTAGAGTGACCCTGCCCGGAATGGGGGTTTCTTGATGCCCTTACCAGGCACCGCGCGTTGCTCCCGCGACGGGCGGAAAACAAATGCTTATCTGAGGAGGATGGCATGGCTATGGCTAATGACCTTGACGATCCGAACAGGGTTTGGCCCACCGGCTTGACAATTGGCGAGTCGGAGGAGCTGCACAAGCACGTCATTGATGGAGCGCGCGTGTTTTTTGCGATCTCCGTGGTGGCGCATATCCTGGCGTACGTCTACACCCCGTGGTTTGGTTAGGAGGGCACACAGATGAACCAAGGAAGAATCTGGTGCGTGGTGAAACCGACAGTCGGTCTGCCGCTTTTTCTGGGCACCGTGCTGGTGATTTCGCTGCTTGTGCACCTTGCAGTGCTGACCAATACCACCTGGTTCTCGGCCTTCCTTCAGGGGGGTTGAGTGCCGGACCCGTTGGCGCAAGCTGGCGGTTCCCGGACAGTACCGGCCCTGAGGAATCAGGTGCCGGTGCCGTCTGTCCATCAAAAGTCTTTCTGACATGAGCAAGACTGACGCCAGCCGATTCCGGCTGTGGCTCGCGAACAGTCCCCGCTTTCTTCCCTTTGCCGATGTCGCAACACCGGACCTTCCGCTGCCGCGCCTGCTCCGGCTGTCGCTCTTCCAGATTTCGGTCGGCATGTCGCTGGTGCTGCTCGTCGGCACCTTGAATCGCGTGATGATCGTTGAACTGGGAGTGCCGGCGAGCCTGGTCGGTCTGATGATCTCGATGCCCGTCCTGTTCGCGCCGCTGCGAGCTTTGATCGGTTTTCGATCTGACCACCACCGATGTGCGCTCGGCTGGCGCCGGGTGCCCTATCTTTGGCAGGGCAGCCTGCTGCAATTCGGGGGATTCGCAATCATGCCTTTTGCCCTGCTCGTGCTGGGCGGGGCGGGCCATGCCGCTGAGGCGCCGGTCTGGATTGGTCGATTGTCTGCCGCTCTTGCTTTCATGCTGGTTGGGGCGGGCATCCATGTGGTGCAAACCGTCGGCCTGGCACTCGCGACAGACCTCACGGTGCACGAATCCCATCCGCGAGTTGTCGGTTTGATGTATGTGATGTTGCTGCTGGGAATGCTCGGCAGTGCGCTCTTGTTCGGACATGCTCTGGAGGATTTCTCACCGGGCCGGCTGGTGCAGGTGATTCAAACAGCCGCAGTGACCGGGCTCGCGCTCAATGCCATTGCGTTGTGGAAGCAGGAGCCTCGCCAATCGCGGCGACCGACCTCATCACCAGCCCCTGCCCCGTCGTTCAGGAGCACGTGGCTGCAGTTGCTTGAAACGGGTAACACGTTCAGGGCTTTGTTCATCGTGGGCGTTGGCACGCTCGCCTTCAGCATGGCGGACATTCTTCTGGAACCTTTCGGCGGGCAGATTCTGGGGATGGCAGTCTCTGCGACCACGCGCCTGACCGCACTGCTGGCAGGTGGCGGCCTGGTCGGTTTTGCTTTTGCTTCACATGTGCTGAGCAAGGGTGGTTCACCCCTCAAAATGGCACTGGCAGGCGCCCTGTTGGGCATCCCGGCCTTCATGGCGGTGATTGTCGCGGCGAGTCTCCAGTCCCCGATGATCTTCCTGCTCGGCAATCTGTTCATAGGCTTCAGCGGCGCGCTATTCGGCCACGGCACGCTGACGGCGACCATGCAGAGTGCGCCTGAGGAACATAACGGGCTCGCGCTCGGGGCCTGGGGCGCCGTACAGGCCACGGCCGCCGGCGTAGGCGTTGCCAGCAGCGGCATCCTGCGGGACATGGTCAACCTCGTGGCACCAGAGGTGCAGCTTGTGCCAACCTCGGGTGCCAACGGATATCTTGCCGTATACCTCATCGAGGCTTCGCTGCTGGTCTTGACGGTGGCGGTGTTGCTCCCGCTCGTTTACCGAAGCAACGAATTGCACACTGGCCGCCGTGCTCACCTGCACCATTCGCCATGAGTCGCCTCGCGATTCTTGAATACCCGGATATCCGCCTGCGCGACCAGGCCGTTCCTGTCACCGATTTCGGGGGCGCGCTGCACGAGCTGGTGGACGATATGTTCGAGACCCTGCGCGCGAGCCGCGCCATCGGGCTGGCCGCCCCGCAAGTAGGCTACAACCAACGCATCGTGGTGGTGGATGCGTCAGGAACCGGGAACGCTCCCACGCTGTTCATCAACCCCCGCATCACGGCGCGGCATTTATGGGCCGTGATCGAAGAGAGCTGCCTCTCTGTACCGGGGCTTGAGGGACGCGTCAAACGATGCCTGCGTGTGACGGTCGAGGCACAGGACAGACACGGCAGGCCTTTCACGCGTCATCTCGAAGACATGGAGGCTGTGGTCGTCCAGCACGAGCTGGATCATCTGGAAGGCGTGTTGTTTGTCGACCGGTTACCGCTGTTGCGACAGCTTGTCTGGCGCTGGAAAAACCGGCACGTGGCGGAGCCAGGACGCGTCAGCGCCTGACCCCGCAACAACTCTCTCAAACCACTTCGTCCAAAGGTCCCGGCTCAGCGAAGCGTCGCAGCACGTTCGCGAGGTTTCCCTGCTCGTTCTATACCCCATGCAGCGTCATCCGGAATGCGGTTGAGAGGATCGCATCGATGATCCGCAATCAGCATGCCGTGCGCCTCCACCGGCGAATCAGAGGCTCAAGTCCAGCCGATGCAGTGGTGGGCCATTTCTAGAGAATTCGCTCCAATGCCTCAACGTGTCGGCAAGGTACGCCGCTGATGATGGGCACGCACCGCGTCCCCAAACGCAGTGAATAACCTGACCGAATCTGGATTCGCGTGCGCCTTGTACTCCGGATGCCATTGGGTCCCGAGCGTGAAATGGCACGCACCGCGCACGCTCACGGCCTCGATGACTCCATCAGGTGCCAAAGCTTCAACCTGCAGCGAATCGGCGAGCCTCGCGATGCCTTGTCTGTGCAGGGAATTGACGATGATCTCCTCCCTTTGCAGGACCCCTGCAAGAAAACCTCCAGCCAACATACGTACCGGATGAACCGGCCGAAAGCGTTCATCCATGCTGCCGTGGTCAGGCTCCCGATGATCCAGACGACCCTCTCTGCGTTGCAGTTCGGTCTCCAGCGTGCCGCCCAGTGCCACATTCAGTTCCTGAAAGCCCCGGCAGATGCAGAACATCGGCATTTTGCGGGCCAGACAGCGGCGAATGAGCTCAAGACTCAGGTTGTCCCGCAGCGGATCGTAGGGTTCGTGATCGACACTTGGGGCTTCCCCGTAGTGCGGTGGATGTACGTTGGACACGGCCCCCGTCATCAGCACACCATCCAGGTGTTCGAGCACGCTGTCGATATCAAAGGCATCGGCCATGGCGGGGATCATGACCGGAATGCAGCGCGACACCTCCGCCACGGCACGCATGTATTTGTCACCAATCGAGTGGTAGAGGTAACCCTCCTCGTCCCATGTGTCCGCAGGAAGGCCCACCAGAGGCTTATTTGGAATGTGTTGCATGACTGTCGAGCGGTTCAGTTGAATCTTTCTTTGTTGATGACAGAGGCAATGTATATTCCCAGCGGCCGGGCGACCTCACGTTTGGTGCTGGGACACGCAACCGTCTCTGCGATAAGAGCGCGCTCGAAGCGCTGCACCCGCGCGCGCAGCGCTACGTTGAGGTTCGGGCGAGGGCGGTAGCGTCTAATTTTAAATCTGCCACAGCCACGGATCTCACCAGCCATCCCACTGGGTTACTGGGACCGGTCAGCCGGATAGCCACCACGCTACCGAGTGGTGTGTGGCAGTGTCAGTTAGCCGGCAGTCTGGGCTATGGCGGCTGTGACTTGCTGGATTATGTAGGCAATGCACGCTTGGTCCTTGATGGAACTAAGGACCAATATAGCTTTGGTCATCTTGTCCACAAAAGTAGTGTCTATTACACGCTCAGAGTGCAAGGATCGTCTTCCTCTTGTCAGGCAATCATTGATCCGACGGGGAGCAAGTACACCATGAACAGGTCCCAACGGGGTATGTTGCGGTTAACTTATACGTGCGGCACTGAACCGGCATATTCCGTGCAATGGAGCTTTCTGCTTGATAACGCGAGCAACAGCGCCTACCTCACAGTGGACGGCACGACCCAGAACGGCGGACGGCCTGGGCACCTTGGTGAGGGGCAATGTCGCCGACTCTGAGTTGGCAGAAGATCAGCATCCAGTCTGTATAACGTGGTAACTGGCTCATTGCGCTCGCGAAGGCTGAGCCGCGTTAACTGCTGCAAGTATTTCCCAGCCTTGCGTTCCAAAGAGCTCGGCTGGACGGCCTTTGGTGTGTCTTGATGCCAAGCCAGCAACAGATCAATCGACTGCTCGCCAACCGCCACAAACACCCCATGGCCGATACTCCCCGGAAAAGCCCGGGGAGGCGCGCCGATGAGGTGAATGTTGTGGTGGGAGAACTAGGCCGCAGGAGTGTCGGGATTCAGAGGCCGGACACCTCTCGCTGGATAGCAATCCACCCACTGATCTTCGAGCCGTTTTTCACCGGCAGCACGCGCCAGTGCATGATGAAGGGTGTCTTGTCCTTCTTGTAGTTGATGGCGCGGCCTTCGAAAGTCTTGCCCGTTTCCAGAGCCTGCCTCAGCCGGTTGATCACGCTCTGGTCCGTCGCTGGTCCCTGCAGGATACGGGGCGTTTTTCCGATGGCCTCTTCCTTCGTGTATCCCGTCAGCTTCTTGAACGCATTGTTGGCGTACATGATCTTGCCAGCAGGCGTGGCATCGGTAATCAGGATGGAGTCGAAGCTGTTGTCGGCCAGCACTTTCAGCAGCGTCAGCGTGGCCTTGCCATCAGACAGCACCTTGTCGATTGATATGCCCATGAGACTTTCCTCGGTTATGAATTTGAATACCGAGCCACAGCGTAGTGGTTTGAGGACGGAATCACCATTCTGGCGTCCGGGAGGAGTGCTGGGGAAGCACGCAGAGACGATGGAGCTGGTGGGCCGTGTAGGACTCGAACCTACAACCTACTGATTAAGAGTCAGCTGCTCTACCAATTGAGCTAACGGCCCTGAATCCAGGGAATCATCGAAGATGAATGGGGCGAGCGATGGGGATCGAACCCACGACACCAGGTACCACAAACCTGTGCTCTACCAACTGAGCTACGCCCGCCATTGAATCTTCATTCAGTCTGCGGAAATGTCCGGGCCGGGATTCAAAGCCCGCCCGACTCCGGGGCCTTGGCCCTCCAGGCGAAGCGGTGGCGCGCCTGGCAGGATTCGAACCTGCTACCCTCGGCTTAGAAGGCCGATGCTCTATCCGAATGAGCTACAGGCGCATTTCAAACCCGGGCCAACCCTTGGTCAACCAATCGTCGTTGCGGTGGGAAATTTTGGTCGGGGCAGAGGGATTCGAACCCCCGACCCCCTGCTCCCAAAGCAGGTGCGCTACCAGACTGCGCTATGCCCCGTGCCGACCTTTCAGGGCACCTGCCCGACGAAAGGACGGGCATAATACGCAGCGGGTGTCACAGGGTCAATTGCACCAGCGCCTCCAGAGGCTTCGCCGCCGCGCTCCTCAGCTTGCACGTTCACACGCCATCCCTCACGATCAACGGCCATCCCAGTCACGAGCATCCTGCCCATGTCCTCACCCCAAGTCCGCATCACCACCAACAAGGGCGACATCACCTTGGAACTCGACCCCAAGGCCGCCCCGGATACCGTCGCCAACTTCCTGCAGTACGTGGCTGACGATTTCTACAGCGGCACCATTTTCCATCGGGTGATCAATGGCTTCATGATTCAAGGTGGTGGTCTGACGGAGAACATGGATCAGAAACAGACGGGCGCGCCGGTTAAGAACGAGGCCGACAACGGGCTCTCCAATACGGTCGGAACCGTCGCCATGGCGCGTACCAATGACCCGCACTCCGCCACGGCCCAGTTCTTCATCAATGTCTCCGACAATCTCTTTCTCGACCATCGCGCCAAGACTGCTGATGGCTGGGGTTATTGCGTATTCGGCCGGGTCGTGGCCGGCATGGAGGTCGTCAACGCAATCAAGGGTGTGAGCACCACCCGCAGCGGCTACATGCAGGATGTGCCGGCCGAGGCCATCATCATGACGAGCGTAACCCTGGTCTGATCCGGGCATGTCCCGCGCGCTCTTTGCTTCCGACCTGCATCTGTGCGCAACACGTCCGGGCCGGGCGGAACAATTCTTCGCCCTGCTGGCCAGGGCCCCCGGCAACGTTGATGCGCTCTACCTGCTGGGGGATCTGGTCGAGTTCTGGCCGGGGGATGATGATGACGATCCTCTGCACCGGCGGCTGATTCAGGCCCTTCGAACTCTGACCGGGCGTGGCGTCCACCTCGGCGTGATGACCGGCAATCGCGACTTCCTCATGCAGTCGCGGTTCGCTGCGGAAACCGGGGCGGAGCTGCTGCCGGATTACCATCGCATCGTGCTGGCCGGAGTGCCGACCCTGCTCACGCACGGGGATCTGCTCTGCACGCGGGATCTCCAGTACCTGCAGTTCAGGCAGACGGTACGGGCGCCTGCACGCCAGGCCCAGTTTCTGAACCTGCCATTGGCCGAGCGTCGTCGTATCGCGACCGAAACCCGTGCCGGCACCCAGCAGTCCATGAGCGCCAAGGATGACTACATCATGGATGCCGAGGAACTCGAGGTCGTCAGAGTAATGCGCCTGCAGGATGTACCGCGCTTGATCCATGGGCACACCCACCGACCAGCCATTCACTCATTTGAGCTTGAGGGCAGGTGTTACGAACGGGTTGTGCTCGGCGACTGGTACGAAGGTGATCTGGTCTACATGAGCCAGCCGACCGGCAATCAGCTCGTCTCCGCGCACACCTTGCTGACTTCCTGGGCCTGAGCGGCTTCAAGGCCGCGGTGCGCGGGACAGCTGTTGCGTAAGGATTGCCGCGCGCAGCCTGATCCAGTCGAAACACGGACCTGGATCCGTCTTGCGACCCGGCGCGATATCGGAATGACCGACGATGCGCGCAGGCGTGATGCGCGGGTATACCTGCATCAGTGCGGCGCACAGCGCGCGCAGCGCTGCATACTGGGCATCCGTGAACGGCGTCTCATCCGTTCCCTCCAACTCGATACCGATCGACCGGTGGTTACACCCTTCCTGCCCACCGAAAGACGAAACGCCCGCATGCCAGGCACGGGCCTGAAGCGGCACGTATTGCGTCAGTGCGCCACCGCGGTCAATCAGGAAATGGGCCGAGACCCGCAGCATCCCAAGCCCTGCCAGCCTGGGATCCTCGGCCGTATCGAGCGCATTGGTGAACAAGGCGTCGATGCAACTACCTCCGAACTGCCCGGGCGGCAAGCTGATGGCGTGCACCACGATCATGTCCACCTCGGCAGTTCCCACACGCTCATCCTGATTGGGCGAAGGAATCCTGCGTGCAGTGCTGTGCCATCCGTTGCTGAAGAGCAGCGGGGTCAATCCCTCATTCATGGGCTCATGCGTCCTGGGCTATAGTGCGCCTCGTTCGATTATCGGGCGCTGCCGCACGCAGCGCCATCAGCCAAGGCCAGACCGCACAGGATTCTAGCATGTCATCTTCCCTCTTCGATCGCGCCGCCACCCGGATGGACTATTTCGCGGATCTCGGGGAGAGCGTCAGGCTGGCCATGACAGAAGATCTCGGCAGTGGCGATCTCACGGCCACCCTGATTCAGCCAGACCGCCAGGCACACGCGTCCGTCATCATCCGCGAGGAAGCAATCCTGTGCGGCACCCGCTGGTTCGATGCAGTTTACGAAGCGGTAGATCCTACGGTGCGGATACAGTGGCATGCCCGAGACGGTGACCGGGTCCTGGCCGGTGCACTCTTGTGCGAACTCTCCGGCAGCGCACGCACACTGGTCAGCGGTGAGCGCGCGGCCCTCAACTTCCTGCAGAGTCTGTCCGGGACCGCCACCGTCACGGCGCGCTATGTGGCACAGCTGGCCGGCAGCTCAACGCGGCTGCTGGATACTCGAAAAACCATCCCTGGCCTGCGCCGCGCCCAGAAATACGCAGTGAAATGCGGTGGAGGATTCAATCATCGGGCGGGACTGCACGACGGGATTCTCATCAAGGAAAACCACATCAGCGCTGCCGGTGGCGTCCGGGCCGCCATTTATGCGCTGCGCGCGACCGGCACGCAGGTGCCGATTGAAGTGGAGGTGGAGACACTCGTGCAGATCGAAGAGGCCATCGCAGCGGGCGCGGACATGCTCTTGCTGGACAACTTCTCGCTTGCAGAGATGCGCCAGGCGGTGACACTGGCCGCGGGTCGCGTGCCGCTGGAGGCTTCTGGCGGTTTCGACTTTGACGATCTGCCGGCGGTTGCGGCGACCGGCGTCGATTATGTGTCGGTCGGCGCGCTGACCAAGCATCTGCGCGCGGTCGATCTCTCCATGCGGATCAGTGGATTCGCCTGACCCTCGTTCACACTACAGCGTGACGGCGGGGGACTGAAGGCTGCCCTCGCCCCGCGCGCACCCCACCAAAGACTGCTCAGGCCGTGCGATTGGCCAAATCGATCCAGGTCTCCACCACCGTGTCCGGGTTGAGCGAGATGCTCTCGATCCCCTGCTCCAGCAACCAGGCCGCGAGATCCTCGTGGTCCGAGGGGCCCTGGCCACAGATGCCGATGTACTTGCCTGCCTTGCGGCAGGCGGCGATGGCACGTGACATCAGGAATTTCACCGCCTCGTTACGTTCGTCGAAGAGGTGCGCTACCAGGCCAGAATCGCGATCCAGTCCCAGGGTCAGCTGGGTGAGGTCATTGGAACCGATGGAGAACCCGTCAAAATGCTGCAGGAATGACTCCGCAAGGAGCGCATTCGAGGGCAGTTCACACATCATGATGACTTTCAGGCCGTTCTCCCCCCGCTTCAGGCCATGCTTCTCCAGCAGGGCAACAACCTCGGCGGCTTCATCCGGTGTGCGGACGAAGGGCACCATCACCTCGACGTTGGTCAGACCCATCTGATCGCGAACGCGCTTGAGCGCCTCGCATTCCATCGCGAAGCAGGCGCGGAAGGAATCAGCCACGTATCGTGAGGCACCGCGGAAGCCGAGCATCGGATTTTCTTCGTGAGGCTCGTACACCTGGCCGCCGATGAGGTTCGCGTACTCGTTGGACTTGAAGTCAGACATGCGCACGATCACCGGATGCGGTGCGAATGCAGCGGCGATGGTCGCGATGCCTTCTGTCAGGCGGGTCACGAAAAACTCCCGCGGTGACGGATAGGCCTGCACATGCGGGGCGATGGTCGCCTTGAGCTCCGCCGCCAGGGAGTCGTATTCGAGCAAGGCGCGCGGATGGATGCCGATCATGCGGTTGATGATGAACTCCAGCCGGGCCAGCCCTACCCCCTTGTTCGGCAGATTCGCAAACGCGAATGCTCGGTCAGGATTGCCGACATTCATCATGATCTTCACCGGGATTTCCGGCATGGCGTTGAGTTCAATCTGGCGCTGTGCGAAGGGCAGATTGCCCGCATATACAAAGCCCGTATCGCCCTCGGCGCAGGAGACAGTAACTTCTTCGCCATCCGTGAGCCGGGAGGTGGCATCACCGCAGCCGACTACCGCAGGTACCCCGAGTTCTCGCGCAATGATGGCGGCATGGCAAGTGCGTCCACCACGGTTGGTGACGATTGCGGCCGCCCGCTTCATCACAGGCTCCCAGTCCGGATCCGTCATGTCCGTCACCAACACATCGCCATCACGGAGATCGGCCATCGTAGACAAATCCGTGATCACGCGGGCCACACCGGCGCCGATTCTCTGCCCGATACTGCGTCCTTCCACCAACACCTTGCCCCGCTGCTGCAAGTCGAATCGCTCGATGATCTGGCTGTTGCGGCTCTGTACGGTTTCCGGCCGCGCCTGCACCACATAGAGCTTTCCATCCAGCCCATCGCGCGCCCACTCTATATCCATGGGACGCCCGTAATGATCCTCGATGAGCATGGCGAGCTTCGCAAGCTCCTCGGCTTCCTCATCGGTGATGGAGAAGCGCTGGCGATCTGATTCAGGTACCTCATTGGTGACCACGGAATGCCCATCGGCGCGGCCACTCGAGTAGCCCATCCGCATGTGTTTGCTGCCAAGGTTGCGCCGGAGAACGGCGGGCCGACCTGCGCGGAGGCTGGTTTTGTAGACGTAGAACTCATCGGGGTTGACGGCACCCTGCACCACCAGCTCACCGAGGCCGTAGCTTGCGGTGATGAAGACCACATCGCGGAATCCGGACTCCGTATCCAGAGTGAACATCACCCCACTGGCACCGATATCACTGCGCACCATGCGCTGGATTCCGGCAGAAAGGGCAACCTTGTGGTGATCGAACCCGTGATGCACGCGATAGGAGATGGCGCGGTCGTTGAAGAGAGAAGCGAAGACATCCTTGATGCGGCGCTTGACCTCGTCGATCCCGGTGATATTGAGATAGGTTTCCTGCTGGCCTGCGAAGGAGGCTGTGGGCAGATCTTCCGCCGTGGCTGAGGAGCGCACCGCAACGGAAAAGCCATCACCTGACCCTGCGCTCATGGTGGCGTAGGCATCATCGATGGCCCTCTCGAGCGCCGGCTGCAGCGGCGTCTCGACAACCCACTGGCGGATCTCGCGACCAGCCGCCGCAAGCGCTATCACATCATTGGTATCGAGCGTCTCGAGGCGGCGCTTGATGCGCTCTGCGAGACCGCCCTGATCGAGAAAATCCTGGAATGCGACGGAGGTCGTGGCAAAGCCACCGGGAACACGCACACCCGCCTGGCTCAGGTGCCGGATCATCTCGCCGAGCGAGGCATTCTTGCCCCCCACCCGATCGATCTGGTCCATACCGGTCTGGTCGAGGCTGACGATATAATCGCTCATGCGGATTCCTGCTGCTTTTCGCTGGGGTCGGAAGAAGCGTGGATTCTACCCGACTCACCGCCTTCCGCTAAATCAGAGGCTCACCCATTCATGAAACGCCGTGTCTTTTTCGTCTCGGATCGCACCGGGATCACGGTCCAGGCCCTTGGCCAGAGCCTCCTGACCCAGTTTCCGGACACCCAGTTCAGCATGCGCACCCTGCCCTTCGTGAAGAACCAGGTGGCTGCGCAGAATGCTGCAGACATCATCCGGGCCGCGCGGGAGGAAGATGGCGTGGCACCTCTGGTCTTCAGCACGCTGACCGACCCGGCCACCCAGTACGTCATCGCCAACAGCAATGAGCATGTGTTCGATTTGTTCGGCACCTTCATCGAACCGCTGGAGGACGCGCTGGGCCAGGAATCCTCGCACACGGCGGGCCGCATGCATGGCATGGCCGATGTCTCAGCCTACGAACGCCGGCTTACCGCGCTTAATTTCACGCTGAGCCATGATGACGGCCTGAGCCTGCGGGACCTGAGCGAGTCCGATGTGGTTCTCGTCGGGGTTTCCCGCTGCGGCAAGACCCCGACCTGTCTCTACCTCGCCATGCAGTACTCGCTGAAAGCCAGCAATTACCCGCTCACAGAGGATGATTTTGAACGCAGCCGCCTGCCGCCGGCGCTGGAGACCTGCAGGGAACGTATCTACGGACTAACGATTCAGCCCGACCAGCTCAGCCGGATTCGGCATGAGCGCCGGCCGCACGGTGCCTACTCCACACTCGCCCAGTGTCGTCGCGAAGTGTCGCTGGCAGAGGCCATGTTCCGGAACGAGAAGATCCCCTTCCTGGACACGACTACGGTATCCATCGAGGAGATCGCAGCAACAGTGGTGAGGGATCGCGGTCTGCGCTGAGCGCCGGGGTGGCCCTCAGGGCCTGATGCGGAATTCGAGCGTGCCGTGGTCCCAGAAGTGGGCACTGTACTCACCGGGCGTCGCAGGCACCGGGTCACTGAGCCCACCGGTCACCAACAAAGCTCCCGCCGGCAGTTCCCAGCCGTGGGCCAGCAGGCGGTTGATGAGCCACATCAAGGCCTGACGCTGTCCCCCCATCACGTTGACGCCACGCCCACGGTCGACCACGACGCCCTCGCGCGAAAGCTCGACCAGCAGCCCGTCCAGGGTCGCGGGGCGCGAATCAGCGAAGGGTTTGCCGACCAGCAGGCGCGCAGTGGCGGTATTGCCGGCCACAAGGTCGGTGCCGGTCACCACCCGCGGCTGTTCGAAATCGAAATTGGAAAAATCGATTACGGGCAGGACCGCGGCGATGAGCGCGGCCGTCTGGGCGGGATCGGTCAAGGGTGCAGATACTTTGGCTCGGAGCACAAAACCGAGGCCAGGTGCGATTGTCAGCTGCTTGAACTCACGGCGCAGCAATACCGGGGAACCGCGCAGGATGTTTTCGCGGAACACCACCCCGGTCACAGGCTCCTGGACCTTGAACTGGACCTGTCCCTTGGGGCGGGTCAGTCCCGCCTTGTAACCCGCCACCTTGGCCCGCAGCGCGAGTCCCTGCACCACCAACTTCTGCACCGCATAGGCGTCGGTCATGTCCAGGCCCACCCCGTAAGCCGAGAGCACAGGCAGCGGTTGGCGGTCCTTGATCTGGGTGGCCACCACGGTCGCCCAGTCATGCAGCGTGGACCATGCCCAAACCGGGCAAGCGGCTCCGCCGAGAAGGAGAGCCGTCACCACGTTCAAAAGCGAGCGCCGAGCGCCGCGGGAACCATGGGACGAGATGGGTGGAAGCATGGCGGGGCGGATGACGCTTGAGATTGGCAGAGGGTAGAGTTGGCTGCTTGACGGTTTCTGGCGGCATCCGTGTAATGGGGCGGAGCGCGCGGATTCTAACCGACCTCGCACCGCGTGCCGCAAGTCAATCGCCCAAGATGTCAAAATCCACACCTCTCTCTGCTGCCCCCTCGCTTCGGCTCGTGCCCTGGATGTTCGCGCTGTGCTTGCTGCTGGCTGGCAAAGCCACCGCGGCACCCGAGCTGCCGAGCGAGGAATACGCGGTCTTCAGGGCCCTGCTCGATCATGGTCTGGGACCCGAGGCTCAGCAGGTCATCGTGGCGGAAACGACGACGGGCGATCCCGCGGGCATTCTTCCTGCTGTTAAGGCTGACGAAGTCCGTGCCAAGGAACTTGGCACTTCGCTCGAACTCTTGCGTGACTGGTCGCTGATGAACGAGCGGCAATTTTCGCTGGGGCAGGGATTTACCACCCGGGTGCCCCATGTGCTGCTGTCAGATTCGGCACGCGAAACGCTCTTCCGGGGTGACGAGCCGCAACAGGGCTGGAAACTTTTCTTCAGGAAATATCCGCTGGCCGCGGGCTTGGTGCGTCTGTCCCGTGCAGGCTTCAATGCCGCGCGCAGCGAGGCGCTGGTGTATCTCGAATTCCAGTGTGGAGCGGAGTGCGGTTCGGGCCGTCTGGTTAACCTCGCCCGGACACCTGGCGGCATCTGGCAGATCAACAATGGCGAGCTGTTGTGGATAGCGGCGCCCGAGGAGGAGCAAGGTCCTCCGGTACCAATTGCACCCGCCCCCAAGGCCAGGCCTCAGTCCAAGCCTATCGCGAGGCCCCCGGTGGCACCGGGCTCAGGGCCATGAAACGCCTCTGCGTGTTCTGCGGTGCCCGGACAGGCGGGCGCACCGAGTATGCCGAAGCCGCTGCGGCCGTGGGTCAGGGCCTCGCCCGCGCAGGCTGGGGGCTGGTGTACGGCGGCGGACAGGTTGGCTTGATGGGCCTCGTGGCAGATGCGGCCCTCGCTGCCGGCGCAGAGGTCACCGGAATATTGCCCACCTTTCTTGATCGTAGGGAAATCGCGCATCCCGGACTGCACCGGATGGAGCATGTTGGGAGCCTGTTCGAGCGAAAGTCATCGATGATGCAACTCGCGGATGCCTTCCTCGCACTGCCTGGGGGAATAGGCACGCTCGACGAATTGCTTGAAGTGGTGGCGTGGCGACAACTGGGCCAGTGCGAGAAGCCCGTCATGCTGCTCAATACCGCCCGTTATTTTGATCCGTGGCTGGAGGCTATGAATCAAGCCGTGCGTGAGGGCTTTCTGGACCAGCAGGAACTCGAGCGACTGATCATTGCCGCCACGCCGAGCGAGCTCTTCGCACGCCCGGAGTTCAGCGCGTGAGCCGGCCCAGGCTCGCCGGCGTGGTCTTCGACATGGATGGCGTCCTGATCGACTCCGAACGCATCATTCGCGCTGCGGCCCAGGCCGCCGCACTTGAGATCGACCGCCAACTGACCGACGATTTCTATGCCAGTGTGCTCGGCTTGCCCGGCGCACGCGTCGAAGCCGCCTTCATGGCTGAGTTCGGGCCCGACTTTCCACTGCCGGACTACCGCAAGCGCTTCGAACGTTGCTACCGACTGGAAGTCGATGAACGGGGCATCCAGCCCAAACCCGGCGTGCCCGAATTGCTGCAGCTCCTGCGCGCGCGCGGTGTGCCCGTGGCGGTCGCCACGGCCACCCGCTCCGGCAACGCTGAGCGCGCCCTGGAGGCGGCCGGACTGCTGGACCATCTGCCGGTTTGTGTGACCGGCGATCAGGTTGCGCAGAGCAAGCCCGCACCCGATGTCTTCCTGGCCGCCGCCGCACGGCTCGGTCTTGCCCCTGAGCTCTGCATCGCAGTGGAGGATTCGGAAGTCGGCGCCCGCGCGGCGGTCGCGGCCGGCATGTGGACCCTCATGGTGCCGGACTTTCGCGCACCCAGTGCAGAGCTGGCGGCGATGGTGCATGAGATCCTTGATTCGATGCCCTCGGCTGCGCAACGCATAAAGCGCCTGCTGGACCTCGATCGCACATGAGGCGCATGCCCGTGATCAAGCAGGGGAAAACCCGGGTTCGGGCGCGTTTTTCACGCAATGTACTCGCCATGATCTATGACTTCGACGGCACGCTCACGCCCCTGCCGATGCAGGAGTACACCGTGCTACCGCAGCTCGGCCTGTCTGCCCCTGCCTTCTGGGAGGAAGTGAATGCCGAGGTACGGGCGACCGGCGGGGATCCCATCCTTACCTACATGCGACTGCTCGTGGAGAAAATCGAGGCCAACAAGGCGCATCTAAGCCGCGAAGCCCTGCGCAGACTGGCGCGCGACATCCGCTACTACCCAGGCGTCCCGGGGTGGTTCGAGCGGATCAACCGCTATGTTGCCGAACGCTCGGGTGGCGCGGTCGAGGTCCGGCACTACATCATCTCCGCCGGCCTGAAGGAAATTCTCGAAGGGATCTCGATCAAGCACCACTTCGAGCGGATCTATGCTTCTCAATATCATTTCAATCACCATGAGGTCGCTTGCTTCCCGACCATCGTGATCAATGACACCAGCAAGACCCAGTACCTGTTCCGGATCAACAAAGGTCGCGAGGACGCCCATCAGTCGATCAATGAATACATGCCGGAAGAGGCGCGCCCCATTCCTTTTTCCCACATGCTGTACATTGGTGATGGCCTGACCGATGTGCCGTGCATGACGGTTGCCAAGAAGTACGGTGGATTCGCCGTTGCCGTGCACAATCCCACCCACGAGGCTTCGCTTGAAACCTGTCGCGAACTGGTCAGGGCCGAGCGCATCGACTATTTTGCAGCCGCCGACTATCGCCCCGGCCGGGAGCTCGAGAAACGAGTGCGCACCCTGCTGGACCTCATCACTGCCCGCATTCTTTTCGCCCGGGAACGCCATGCTTTTCTTCAATCGCTCGCCTGAAAGCGCCCGCATGTTCAAGCGCTGGAGCTGGCTGCTGTGCCTGTTGCTGCTCACCGCCTGCAAGGCACCAGACCTCAAACCAGGCTTCATGAAGAAAGAACCACCTCCGCGAGCGGCAGCGCCGCTGCCCGAACCCGTCGTTGACCCGTCACTCACTCCACGGGAATTGCTGACTGCGCGTCTCATCAATTCACGCAAGGCAGACTCGGCAACCCCGGGCTTGACCGTTGGCAAGCTCATCGAGTTTGCCGACCGCTACCTTGCCTGCGATTGTGCCAACACGCGTTTCGCCAAGGCGTGGCGCCGTATCGATGGCGGCTATGAGTTGTCCACCAATGCCGGGCAGGTCCGCCCGCTGCGCTTCATGTGCACTGGCAGTGCAGAGGCGTTCCAGTGCTATCTGACGGAGATTGACCGGGGCCCGCATCTGCAGGCGCTGACTGAGCGCTTCATGCCCGGTGGGGATTTCATCACTTTCATTTACGAAAACGGCCTGAGTTGCCCCCGCGTGGAGCCTTGCCCTACCCCGGTGCCGGGTGTCGCGCAATGATCGGCCGAGAATAACCGGCGCGCGCCACGCGGCGCCGGAAACTTGCGCTACACTGGCCCTGCGCGATCGTGCGCTTTCCTGAGCCAGTTGACTACCATGCCTCCTTCAGTGACCGACGATCTCGACCCCCTTGAAACCAGTGAATGGCTGGAAGCATTGGCCGCCGTGGCCGAGGCCGAAGGCATTGAGCGCGCGCACTACTTGCTGGAGCGCATGATCGATTCAGCACGCCGCTCCGGTGTAGATCTGCCCTACTCCGCCAACACTGCCTACATCAACACCATCCCGCCGCACCTTGAGCAGTACACTCCTGGCGACCCGGCACTTGAATGGCGCATCCGCTCCATCAACCGCTGGAATGCCATGGCCATGGTCGTCAGGGCCAATCGCAAGAACAGCGAACTCGGCGGACACATCGCAAGCTACGCCTCGGCCGCTACGCTGTATGAGGTCGGATACAGCCATTTCTGGCGTGGCCCCAGCGAAACCCACGGTGGAGATCTGATCTTCATGCAGGGACACTCCGCGCCCGGCATCTATGCGCGGGCCTACCTGCTCGGCCTGATCAGCGAAGACCAGCTCGACAATTTCCGGCAGGAGGTCGGCGGCAAAGGCCTGAGTTCCTATCCGCATCCGTGGCTGATGCCGGACTTCTGGCAGTTCCCGACCGTGTCCATGGGGCTCGGCCCCATCATGGCCATCTATCAGGCGCGCTTCATGCGCTACCTCGAACACCGCGGACTGGCCCGCACGGAAGGGCGCAAGGTCTGGGCCTTCATGGGTGATGGCGAGATGGACGAGCCGGAGTCCTTTGGCGCGGCAGCCCTCGCCTCCCGCGAGAAGCTCGACAATCTCGTCTTCGTGATCAACTGCAACCTGCAACGCCTCGACGGGCCGGTCCGTGGCAACGGCAAGATCATCCAGGAGCTGGAATCCGATTTCCGGGGCGCAGGCTGGAATGTCATCAAGGTTATCTGGGGTGCGGCCTGGGATTCGCTGCTCGCGAAAGACACCAAGGGCTTGCTGCTGCGGCGGATGGAGGAAGTGGTTGATGGTGAGTACCAGGCCATGAAAGCAGTCAACGGCGCGTATGTCCGGGAGCACTTCTTCGGCAAATACCCGGAGCTCAAGCAGCTCGTGGCCAGCATGAGCGATGACGACATCTGGCGCCTCAACCGCGGTGGGCACGATCCGCACAAGGTCTACGCAGCCTATGCACGTGCCATGGCCCACACCGGCCAACCCACCGTCATCCTGTGCAAGACCGTCAAAGGCTACGGCATGGGTGAGGCAGGCGAAGGCAAGATGATCACACACCAGCAGAAGAAGCTGGGGGAGGATGCGCTACGCCACTTCCGCGATCGTTTCAATCTGCCCATTCCCGATGCAGATCTTCCTTCGGCCCCTTACTACCGACCACCGGAGGACAGCCCGGAGATGAAATATCTCCGCGAGCGCACAGCCGCAATGGGTGGTTTCCTCCCGCGCCGACGGCCGAAAGCCAGTGCCCCACTCAAGGTGCCTGGAATCGAGATGTTCGAGGCCATGCTCAAGGGCACCGAAGATCGCGAAATCTCGACCACCATGGCCTTCGTACGCCTGCTCGCAGTGCTCACGCGCGAGAAGACCTTGTCTTCACGTGTAGTGCCAATCGTGCCAGATGAGGCGCGAACCTTCGGCATGGAGGGCATGTTCCGCCAGCTTGGCATCTATTCCTCAGTGGGCCAGCTCTATGAGCCCGTGGACCACGAGGAACTCATGTATTACCGCGAAGACATCAAGGGCCAGATCCTCGAGGAGGGTATCAACGAAGCGGGCGGCATGTGCTCGTGGATTGCGGCGGCTACCGCCTACTCCAGTCACGACCTGCAGATGATCCCTTTCTTCATCTTCTACTCCATGTTCGGCTTTCAGCGGGTCGGAGATCTCGCGTGGGCCGCGGGCGATATGCAGGCGCGGGGCTTCCTGCTGGGCGGCACGGCGGGGCGAACGACGCTCGGCGGCGAGGGCCTGCAGCACCAGGACGGACACAGTCACCTCCTTGCGGCCACCATTCCCAACTGCCGCAGCTACGACCCGACCTTCGCCTACGAACTGGCGGTCATCATTCACCATGGTATGAAGCAGATGCTCGAAGCGCAGGAGAACTGCTTCTACTACATCACAGTGATGAACGAGAACTATGCGCACCCGGCGCTGCCGCAGGGGGCTGAGGAAGGCATCATCAAAGGGCTTTACTGCCTCGAGCGGCAGACCGACGCACAGGTCAACCTGATGGGCTCGGGCACCATCCTGCGCGAGGTGCAGGCCGCAGCAGCCCTGCTCGAGTCCGATTTTGGCATCAAGGCCAACCTGTGGAGTGCAACCAGCTTCAACGAACTGCGCCGCGACGGCCTTGACTGCGAGCGGTGGAATCTCCTGCATCCGGACAAGAAGCCGCGCGTTCCCTGGGTGACACAGCAATTGGCGAGCGCAACACTACCGGTAGTCGCCGCCACCGATTACATAAAAGCATTTGCCGATCAGATCCGCGAGTTCATCCCTGGCCGCTACAGGGTGCTGGGGACCGATGGATTTGGTCGCTCGGATGCGCGGGCACAGCTTCGGGAGTTCTTTGAGGTCAACCGGCACTACATCGTGGTCGCCGCCCTCAAGGCCCTCGCGGATGACGGCAAGCTGCCGCAGAAGAAGGTCGCCGAGGCAATCCGCAAGTACGGGATAAATCCCGAAAAACCCAATCCGGCGAGCGTCTGATCATGGCTAACGACATTCAGGTGGCAGTGCCGGATATCGGCGACTTCGAGGCTGTGGACGTCATCGAGGTGTTGGTCAAACCAGGCGATATCATCAGCGCTGAAGATCCGCTCATCACGCTGGAGAGCGATAAGGCAACGATGGACATCCCGGCACCACTTGCCGGCAAGGTTCTGGCCATCAGCGTGAAAGTGGGCGACAAGGTCTCCGAGGGCAATCTGCTGCTGACGGTGGAGCCGCTGGAAGCGGGAGCATCGCCAGCCGCGACACCCGTTGCAGAGGCCTCAAGTGAGACCAAGCCAGCAGAGCCGCCAGCGACTCCGGCAGCCTCGACGACTCACCCTGCGGAAACACCCGTACCTCAGGCCGTGGTGGAAATCGCTCCCGCCACGCCTGCGTCGAACTCACTGCAGACCTACGGTTTTGCGTCCCCCGATCCGGGTCCGCGCACTCTCACGCCGCCCGGCGCCAGTCAATCCATGATGCAAAGTGAAGGACGGGTTCACGCGAGTCCCGCCATTCGCAAGTTCGCACGTGAACTCGGAGTGACGCTGAACGAGGTCAAGGGCAGCGGGCCCAAGGGACGCGTCCTTAAGGAGGACGTCACGGCGCACGTGAAGCGCGCGCTGAAGGCGCCCCCGACGACGACCGGCCTGTCACTCCCCGTGCAACAGCCGGAAATCGATTTCAGCCGCTTCGGGGCGATCAGCACGACCCCGCTCACCAAGATTCGGCGCCTCACGGGGCAGAATCTGCACCGGGCCTGGGTCAGCATCCCGCATGTCACCCAGTTCGATGAGGCCGACATCACGGAACTGGAGGCCTTTCGCAAGGCCAAGGGGCCAGAGGCCGAGAAGACGGGTGCGCGGTTGACGCTGGTCGCTTTCATGCTGAAAGCGCTCGTCGTCGCCCTGCGCCGCTATCCGGATTTCAACAGCTCACTCAGTGGTGACGGTAGCGCGCTCATCCACAAGCAGTACTTTCATCTGGGTGTGGCAGTGAACACTGAACGTGGCCTGCTGGTGCCCGTCATTCGCGACGTCGACCAGAAAGGGATCCTCGTACTGGCCCGGGAACTCCGCGAAATCAGCGGCAAGGCGCGGGATGGCAAGCTCACACCTGCAGAGATGCAGGGAGCGTGCATGACCGTGACCAGTCTGGGCGGCGTGGGCGGCACCGCCTTCACCCCGATCATCAACCCGCCCGAGGTGGCCATTCTTGGGGTTTCACCCGCCAGCCTGAAGCCGGTCTGGCGTGAGACGGCTTTCGTGCCCAGACTCATGCTGCCGCTTTCCTTGTCCTACGATCACCGCGTGATCGACGGAGTGGCAGCGGCGGAGTTTGCACGGTATCTGTGCCGCCTGCTCGGAGATATCCGCGAACTCATGCTCTGAGGCGTCGCCATGACACAGGAGCCGCACGTCACGGCACCCAAGGCGCGCTTCTCGATTTGCGTGATCGAGGATGCAGCAAACCGTCTGCTGCTGCTCCGGCGAGCGCCTGATCGCCCTCTCGGCCCGAACACTTGGGGCTTTCCGGCGGGGCATATCGAGGCAAACGAGACACCACGCGAATGCGCTTTCCGCGAACTCAGGGAGGAAGCCGGATCAGCGGTGCTGGTGGAAGAGCTGCGCGCGCTCGGCCCACTGCGGGATTCGCTTTATGGTGGAGTCTATGAGATTCATCTTTTTCATCTGCGCTGGCTGGGTGGATCGATCACGCTCAATGCTGAGCACACGGATTTTGTATGGGCCGATGCCGCCTGCTGCCGCACACTGGACACCATGCCGGGCATAGAAGAAGACATCGCGCTTCTGGACATCTGGCCGCGCTCGAGTCTGGAGCAGTCCCGCCTGCCGCCCCACCTGCGCGTGCCATGAACAGCGTTGCGCTCGCCTTTGATGAACAGGGTTCAGGTCCGCCACTGATCATCCTGCACGGGCTTTTCGGAAGCGCGCGCAACTGGCAGAGCCATGCACGCGCATTGGCGGACAGTTATCGTGTCATCAGTGTGGACCAGCGTAATCATGGCAGGTCACCGCACACCGGAATGCATGGTTATACTGAGATGGCCGAGGATCTGGCGCGTCTCATCGGGCAACTTGGCCTGCGTGAGGTGACACTGCTGGGACACAGCATGGGCGGGAAAACAGCCATGACCCTGGCTTTGCAAGGCACCGTGGACATCGCACAGCTGGTGCTGGTGGATATCGGCCCCACGGCCTATACCGATCAGCACACGCCGATCATAGAGGCCATGCTTGCAATGCCCTTGGCAGACATTTCACGGCGCCAGCAGGCGGATGAATGCCTCGCCCACACGGTCAATGACGATACACTGCGGCAGTTTCTCTTGCAGAATCTTCAGGTGGGCACCGACGGTTCTGCATGGCGGATCAACCTTCCCGGTCTGCTGGCTTCGATGCCCGCGCTGACGGGCACACTACCCGTGCCCAGGGAAGCACTGTTCAACGGCCCGACTCACGTGATCCGTGGCAGCCTGTCCGATCGCGTGACCGAGGCCTGTCTGCCGACGTTCAGGGCCCTTTTTCCACGGCTCGAAGTCCATACCGTCGAGGGTGCTGGTCACTGGCCTCATGCCGAAGCACCCGGTGCGTTCAGGAGCTGCCTGGAGCGCGTATTGTTGGCATGAAACGCACGCGGCCAGGCAAAGGCCCTGGTCAGTTCGCGTGGTTCTGCTTGATTGGAGCGCTCTGCAGCGGGTGTGGACAAGCGCCATCGGTCATCGAGTCTCCCACTTCTGGTGGTGTTCAAGGCGAAGTCATCCAGGTCAGACATCTCGGCAATTCAGGGCCGGGCACGCTGCGGGCTGCGCTCGCGGCGCCCTCACCCAGACTCATGATCTTTGAGGTTGGCGGTGTGATCGATCTGAGGGACGAGGATCTCGAGATCAAGACCCCACATCTCACAGTGGCCGGTGAGACCGCCCCTGAACCCGGCATCACACTTATCCGGGGCGGCATTCGGGTACGCAGTCATGAAGTCGAAATCACTCACCTCAGGATTCGCCCCGGCGATGTGGGTCCTGGTGGCAATGGTATCTGGATGCCGGATGGAATCTCCGTGGAAGGTCCCGCGGGTCACCATGTGCGGGTAGGTCATTGCTCACTGACCTGGGCCGTGGACGAAAACCGCAGCGCCACCGGTCCGGAAACCGGACCAACGGCGCATGATGTCCTGTTCCATGACAACCTCATCGCAGAGGGGCTGAGGGCCTCCACGCACCCCAAAGGCCAGCAATCGATGGGCAGCCTCATTCATGATCACGTGGCAAAGGTGGTGCTGGCACGCAATCTTTTCGCGCACAACAGTGGGTGCAATCCTCGCTTCAAGCAGGATGTAACTGGTCTGGCCCTCAACAACGTCGTTCACAATCCGGGAGCAGAGGCGATCTCAGTCGGTTCGCCACAGGCAACGGGGGATGCCGACACTGTGGCAGAGCCTGCCAGCGTCGCCGTCATCGGCAATGTTCTCACTCCCGGTCCGGATTCTCCGCCAAAGCTTGTGCTGGTTAAAGGCTCGGGGCATCTCCATCTCGACGGCAATCTCCACCAGCGAGGGGATGGTACTCGCGGACGTATCCGGGAGGGCAGCTTCAAGCGTGCGGGCGACGCGGACATTTCGACACCTGTTTTTTTTGCGCCTCAGCGCTGAGGCGGCGCACGAGTACGTATTGCGCGAGGCGGACGCGCGACCGTGGCGGCGGGATTCAATCGATCAACGGATCGTTGATTCGGTGGCAACACGTGCGGGGCTCATCATCGACAGCCAAGATGAAGTCGGGGGCTATACACTCATCGCGTCCACCCGGAGGTCGCTTGAAGTGCCCCCTGGTGGACGACGCGAGTGGCTTGCCGCGCTGGTGCCGGAAAAATACCGGCAGACCGTGCAGCCATGAATGCCCCCTCAGGTAGTGCAGGCTTGCAAGCGCTGGTCCCATGGATCGTCATCGTAGCCTTCCTGTTTTCCATGGTCTGGCTACAGATTCGACCGGATCCGTTCAGCTTTGGAACTGATGAGGGCTTCAACCTGATGAAGACCTTCCTGATGGCACGGGCGAGCGGCTGTTCGTTGATATCTGGAGCGACCAGTCCCCGTTTTTGCCTGGCTGCTGCGCGGGACATTTGCCATCCTGGGCGCCTCGGTAACCATCGTTCGCCTCACAACTTTGCTGTGCGCCGGACTGCTGCTGCTCGCGGCGCGCGATCGTTCACCGGCCAGCACTGGAAATGGGAGATGCTGGCGGTGCTTCACGCGCGGACCACTCAGAGCACAACGATGATCACCGATGATCCGCTCATCGCATTCCGGGCCGGCATTCCCGTGGACCCGCACCTCGCCGTGTTCGCCACCAAGCGCCGGCTGAGCGGGTTGTTGAGTGAATCCACAGTGGAAGAACGCCTGCGCGCCACCCGGGCAGACTTCGTCCTCTTTAGCGGTCAAACCTTGCAAGGCCTGCCCGGTCTTACGGAGGTCCTTGCCCAGCACTACCTTCCTCTGCGCCAGGCAGGCAGACTGCAGCTCCATGAACGGATCCCCATTCCCTGAGTCCGGCAGAGCCGGCCATTCCGCCTCATGCCTGTTTTTGTAGTCAGGCTGGGTAGCCCGCGCCTGCCCGGTGAAGGCTTGCGGATCGGCACCGTCCGCTTCCCCCCACGCGGGGTGGCCAAGGAGGCGCGTGCGAGCGGCGACTGGTTTGATGTGTGGTACCCCAATCTCGCGCCCTCGGCGACCACCCTGCGCGAGTTCCGGCAAGCCACAGAGCACACCGCCTGGCCCCGATTCGCGCGGCGTTATCGCCGCGAGATGCAGACCCCCGAAAACCGTCGGACCTTGGCGCTGCTGGCGGCGCTGTCCCAGCACTCGACCTTTTCGGTAGGGTGCTACTGCGCAGATGAGGCGCATTGCCACCGAACGCTCCTTCGAGAGTTGTTGCAGGAGGCCGGAGCAGCACTGGGCTGAGCGACCCGGCGCAGGGACGGCGGCTGGACGGTTGAGGGGACCCGCGGGCACAATGCGCGCTCTCCGCAATTCCCCTTGAAAGCGCGACTCCCATGTCCAAGAACTCCGTCAAGAAAGTCGTCCTCGCCTATTCCGGCGGCCTCGATACCTCTGTCATCCTTAAATGGCTGGAGGAAAGCTACGGCTGCGAAATCGTGACCTTCACGGCCGACGTGGGTCAGGGTGAAGAACTGGAACCCGCGCGCCGCAAGGCAGAATTGATGGGAGTGAAGGAAATCTTCATCGATGATCTGCGCGAAGAGTTCGTGCGGGACTTCGTGTTTCCCATGTTCCGCGCCAACACGATCTATGAAGGTGAGTACCTGCTGGGCACTTCTATTGCCCGACCCCTGATCGCCAAACGCCTGGTTGAAATTGCCCGAATGACGGGCGCAGACGCCATCTCCCATGGCGCAACCGGCAAAGGGAATGATCAGGTCCGGTTCGAGCTCGGTGCGTATGCCTTGCAGCCAGACATCCGGGTCATCGCCCCATGGCGTGAATGGAATCTGACTTCGCGTGAGACGCTGCTCGCCTACGCCAGGCAGCACGATATTCCGATTGAGTACCAGTCCGGCACCAAGTCGCCCTACTCCATGGACGCCAATCTGCTGCACATCTCCTATGAGGGCGGTGTGCTCGAAGACCCGTGGACCCCGGCCGAAGAAAACATGTGGCGCTGGTCAGTCTCACCCGAGGTTGCGCCGGATCAGGCGACCCAGCTGGATCTGCAATTCGAGCAGGGAGATCTCGTGGCCATCGATGGCAAGCGCATGTCACCTGCGGCACTGCTCACCGAGCTGAACCGCATCGGGGGTGCCAACGGTATTGGCCGGCTGGATCTGGTGGAAAACCGCTATGTGGGCATGAAGTCACGTGGCTGCTACGAAACCCCGGGCGGCACCATCCTGCTGCGCGCGCATCGCGCCATCGAGTCCATCACCCTCGATCGCGAGGTCGCGCACCTCAAGGATGAGCTGATGCCCCGTTACGCCTCGCTGATCTACAACGGATACTGGTGGAGCCCCGAGCGCCTGATGCTACAAGAGATGATTGATGCCTCCCAGAAGCGGGTGAATGGCATGGTGCGGGTGAAACTCTACAAGGGTAACGTGATCGTGGTCGGGCGCCAGTCCGACACGGACAGCCTCTTCAGCACCCGTCTCGCCACGTTTGAGGATGATGCGGGGAGTTACGATCAGGCAGATGCCGCAGGTTTCATTCGCCTCAATGCCCTGCGCATGCGGGTAGCGGCGCGCCGCAGCTAGCGTGGCGGGTGGGCATGGCGGACCACGCCATCCCGCCCTGATCCTGCTGTCAGGCTCTCGGCCTCAGGTGGGGAAACAGCAGAACGTCGCGAATGGTCGGGCTGTCCGTCAGCAACATGACGAGACGATCGATCCCGATTCCCTCGCCCGCCGTCGGCGGCAGTCCGTATTCCAAAGCGGTGATGTAGTCTGCGTCGTAGTGCATGGCTTCCTGATCTCCGCCCGCCTTGGCCGCAGCCTGAGCGTGAAAGCGCTCGGCCTGGTCTTCGGGGTCATTCAGCTCGGAGAAGCCATTGGCAATCTCGCGCCCGGCAACGATCAGTTCGAAGCGATCCGTGACTTCCGGATCATGGTCACTGCGCCGCGCGAGCGGTGAGACTTCCGCCGGATATTCCATGATGAAAGTCGGCGCGATCAGGCGTGATTCCACGGTCTTTTCGAAAATCTCGGTCTGGATGCGCCCGAGACCCATGCCCGGGTCGAGTGCAATTTCCAGTCGGGTAGCAATTTCCCGCACCGTCTCCAGATTCTCCAGCTCGTGCCGGGCAATACCCGGATTGAGCGCCAGGATGGATTCCTTCATCGTCATGCGCGCAAAGGGTGCGCCAAAGTCCAGACGATGGCCCTGGTACTCGACTTCGGTACGGCCCAGCACCCGCTCGCACAATTCGCGCAGCATCTGCTCGGTCAGGCTGATGAGGTCGCGATAATCCGCGTAAGCCGCATAGAACTCCAGCATCGTGAATTCAGGATTGTGACGCGGCGACAGACCCTCGTTGCGGAAGTTGCGATTGATCTCGAAGACACGTTCCATCCCCCCCACCACCAGGCGCTTTAGATAGAGCTCAGGCGCAATGCGCAGGTAGAGATCGATGCCGAGTGCATTGTGGTGCGTGATGAAAGGTCTCGCCGTGGCGCCCCCGGGGATCTGCTGCATCATCGGGGTTTCCACCTCTAGATAGCCCCGATCACCAAGGAAGCGCCGGATAAAATCGATGGTCTGCGACCGCACCCGAAACACCTTTCGCGTCTCATCATTGGTCATGAGATCGAGGTAACGCTGGCGGTAACGGACCTCCTGGTCGGTGAGCCCATGGAACTTCTCAGGCATCGGACGCAATGATTTGGTGAGCAAGCGGATGCTCTCCACCTGGATCGAGAGTTCGCCCGCGTTGGTGCGGAAAACCACGCCCTCGGCGCCAATGATGTCGCCGAGGTCCCAATGCTTGAACGCCGCGTAAGCCTCTTCGCCGATGACATCCCGCTTGACGTAAAGCTGCAGGGTGCCGGACATGTCCTTCAGGTTGGCAAAAGCAGCCTTGCCCATGACCCGGCGGGTCATCATGCGGCCGGCCAGCACCACGCGACGACTGGCTGTGACCAAGGCCTCCGCGTCGGTATGCGCATAGGCCTGGTGCAGGTCCCGGGTCAGCGTGTCGCGCCGGAAGTCGTTTGGATAGGCGTTCCCGGCGGCTCTCAAAGCAGCCAGTTTGCTGCGCCGTTGTTCCAGAATCTGGGCTTCGGTGCTGGAGTCTGACGCATCACTCATGGTTGGCCTTCATGTTTTCTCGCGCGAGGGGAACGGACTACAGGCCCTGTTTGAGGCTGGCTTCCAGGAACGCATCGAGGCCACCGTCCAGCACTGCCTGTGTGTTTCCTGTTTCGAGGTTGGTGCGCAAATCCTTGATGCGCGACTGATCGAGCACGTAGGACCGGATCTGGTGTCCCCAGCCGATATCCGACTTGGCGTCCTCCAGTGCCTGCTTCTCTGCCGTACGCTTCAGCATTTCCTGTTCATACAGTTTTGCGCGCAGCATCTTGAACGCGCGATCGCGATTCTTGTGCTGGGAACGTTCGTTCTGACAGGACACCACCACTCCGGTCGGGATGTGTGTGATGCGGATCGCGGAGTCGGTCTTGTTGACGTGCTGGCCACCGGCGCCACTTGCGCGATAGGTATCGATGCGCAGATCGGCCGGATTGATGTCTATCTCGATGTCATCGTCGATTTCCGGCGACACGAACACTGCGGCGAATGAGGTATGCCGGCGGTTTCCGGAATCGAAGGGTGACTTGCGTACCAGACGGTGCACACCGGTCTCAGTACGTAGCCAGCCGAAGGCATAATCGCCGACGACATGCACCGTGGCGCTCTTGATGCCGGCGACTTCACCGGCGGAGCATTCAATCAGCTCGCACGTGAAACCGCGCGCCTCACCCCAGCGCAGGTACATCCGGAGCAGCATCTCCGCCCAGTCCTGAGCCTCGGTGCCACCTGAGCCTGCCTGGATATCGAGGAAGGCATTGTTCGGGTCCATCTCCCCACTGAACATGCGCTGGAATTCAAGGGCGCCCAAGGCACGGTCGGCATCGTCGAGATCTTTCAGGACCGACTGTTCGGCATCCTCGTCGTTTTCCTCTGCCGCCAACTCCAACAGCTCACGCGCATCGGCTAGGCGCCCATCGATGGCGCGCAGGTTACCGACAATGCGTTCGAGGACCACACGCTCCTTGCCGAGCCCCTGGGCGCGGGCAGGATCGTCCCAGACATCCGAGGCCTCGAGTTCGCGTTCGACCTCGATCAGTCGATCTGCCTTGGTATCGTAGTCAAAGATACCCCCTAAGCGCCTCGAAGCGGCGCTGAAGATCTTTGATGCGTTGGAGCGTGCCTGTGAGTTCCATGGTATCCGACCGCAGATAAGAGGCGCGATTGTAGCCGCTGGGCGGATCTCCGTCAGCAGGCCTCGTTCAGGGTGTCATGGGCTCTGCATGCTCGATGATGAGCTGCAGTTCCTCACTGCCCTGATAGTGGTTCACGGACAGGCGATACGCTGCGTGGAGCAGGCTGGCCGATTCGGCCCAGACTGTATGTGCAGCATTGAAGGCAATGGCGGGCAGAGTGCGCTTTCCGATGTCCAGTTGCAGCTTCATGTGCTCCTGCCCGACGACCCTGCGCTGACGCACACGGAACACATCATCGAAAAGAGGTTCGGGAAAGGCCTGTCCCCATGGGCCTGCCGCAGCTATCCGGTGCGCCAAATCGAGCGTGATGTCCTCCGGGGCCAATGCTCCATCGGACCACAGGCAGGGCATGAGCAACGTGGGCTCCACCTGTTCCTCGAGAACTGCCGCAAAAGCCGCCGAGAAGTCCTCAAGATGCGCAAGCGGCAGGGAAAGTCCTGCAGCCATGGCGTGGCCCCCGAAGCGCGTAAGCAAGGACGGATGGCGCGCTGCTACGGTATCGAGCACATCGCGGATGTGCACGCCGGGAATGGAACGGGCCGAGCCCTTCAATTCGCCATCTCCAGTGAGGGCAAAGGCGATGACCGGACGATGATGGCGATCCTTCACGCGCCCCGCCACGATTCCGACGACGCCCTGGTGCCAGGCAGGATCGAAGACACACAACCCGGCCGGCAGGTCGCCATCAGTGCTGAAATCCTGCACCACTTGTTCCAGCGCCTGCTCGCGTGTTTCCTTCTCGAGTTCGCGACGTGCCCGGTTCAGCGCATCAAGTTCACGCGCCATCGCCTCGCAGCGTCTGCTGTCGTCACTCAACAGGCATTCGATTCCCAGCCCCATGTCTGACAGGCGGCCAGCGGCATTGAGCCGAGGCCCGACCGCAAAACCGAGGTCGCTGGCCTGCAGGCGCGTAGGATCCCGTCCACTCGCGCGAATCAGGGCCCTGATTCCCGTCTGGCCGCGTCCTGCGCGCAGGCGGGCCAGCCCCTGAGCCACCAGCCGCCTGTTGTTGGCGTCGAGCGGGACCACATCGGCCACTGTGCCAAGTGCCACTAGGTCCAGAAACTCGGCGAGATTGGGCTCCGCAGGGCCTTGAGCTGAAAACCAGCCCTGCTCACGCAGGCGGGCCCGGAGCGCGAGCATCACGTAGAAGATGACGCCCACCCCAGCCAAGGCCTTGCTTGGAAAGGGATCTCCCGGCAGGTTAGGGTTGACGATGGCGTGGGCAGCAGGGAGCGTCTGCCCAGGCAGATGGTGATCGGTGATCAGAACCTTGAGTCCCGCGGCACGCGCCGCAGCCACGCCTTCAAGGCTCGAGATACCGTTGTCGACGGTGATGAGGAGATCCGCGCCCTTCGCTCGCACCAGTTCGACGATGGGTGGGGTGAGGCCGTAACCGAATTCGAAACGGTTGGGCACGACGTAGTCCACATGGTGAGCCCCAAGCGCGCGCAAGGCGCGCATGCCGAGCGCGCAACTGGTGGCACCATCGGCATCGAAATCCGCGACAAAAACGATGCGGCTCTGCGCATGCAGCGCCTGCACCAGTAGTTCCACGGCATCACTCATGCCGCGCAAGGTATCGCCACGCAGGAGATGCCGCAGATGCAGGTCGAGCTCATGTGCTGCCGCCACCCCACGGGCGGCCAGGATGCGACGCAGTACCGGCGGAAGCTCATGCGGAAGATGTGAATCATCCGCCGGGGATCGACGTCGAATCATGTGGCTGCCCTGCGTGTTCATCGCGAGTTTCACTCGAGATGGAAGCGTTGCGGTGCGCGCCAGAGCCGCAGGAGTTCAAGGCTGCCGAGATGCAGGCGATGCGAGCCGCACAGAAGGGTGAGCGTGCTGATGCGGCGCAGGAGTAGTGCTCGCTGAAGCATCGGCAGGTAGGTTTTCTCCAATGTCTCGAGACTGAGCATTGGCACATCCGGCGTCAGCGCATCACCCCCCTCGCCGCACAACATCACGGTGCGCTCGCCCGCAAGCAGTGTTGCCGGCGTGGGTTCCGGATTGAAAGTCTGGCCGGTGGCCTGGGCGAGGCCCGCAAGCAAGGCATCATTCCCCAGAAAATACGTGCGCTCGCGGCTTGTGGTGAGTTCGAGCGGCACCCCGCCACCGAACCACCACACCGCATTGACAGGCAGCTCACCGCGCGCCGTCCGCGCCTCATTGATGGGGTGCGCGTGCAGCACCATCTGGATGTCATTGAGATAGCGGCGCCACTGCCTGTTTGCCGCGCCCTGAGGCATGAAGGGTGTGAGTGAACGGCCATGCAACCAGAGTCTCGACGGTGCAACGCCCAAAACATCCTCAGGCTGGAATACATACCACCGTGCGGGATCGCGTCCCGCGCGAAAACCGAGTTCCGGGAATTCGGTGTTCAGTGTCGAGAGCAGGCTCGCTGCCTCTTCGGCACCGAGGCGCAGTCGTCCCTGCACCAGCACCTTGTTGGGATCCGCGTGCAGATAGATCGGATCGCTGCGTAGCCAAGGCTGTGTGGGCTCTTCCGTCGGAAAATCAGCCAGCGCAGTCAGGCCGGCCAGACCAATCGCAGGTGACAGGCCAAGCTCGGACAGCAGCGCGGATTCGAAGGGCTCCGGTCGCGCGACCTGCCGGGCGCGGCCCAGCAGACTTGCGAGGCGCGGTAGTTCACGCGAGATATCCCGCAGATCCTGTCCTTCGAGCAAGGACAGCGCAGGCAGCAACAGGACGACGGCCGTCATGGCTCGCAGTCATGAATCAGAGGTGGTCAAGGATCGCTTTTCTGACCGCTGTGCTGTCTGCAGGCACTTCAAGCACGGCGCCCTTGCTCTGCTTGATGGCGGTGTCGGGATCTTTCAAACCGTGGCCCGTGAGTGTGCAGGTGATGAGGCTGCCCTCACGAATCTTGCCACGCTCGACGTCGCGCAACAGCCCCGCCACGGAGATCGCAGAAGCCGGCTCGCAGAACACGCCTTCGGTCTCGGCCAGTAATCGCTGAGCCTTGAGGATTTCTTCATCGGTGAGCGCATCAAACCAACCGCCCGACTCGCGCACTGCGGCCCAGGCGAGATCCCAGGATTGCGGATTGCCTATGCGGATGGCGGTGGCGATGGTCTCGGGCTCGGCGACCGGGTGACCGGCGATGAAAGGAGCCGAACCGGCCGCCTGGTAACCAACCATCACCGGCCGCGTGTCAGTCACGGCAGGAAACGGAAACGCGCAATTATCCGTGCAATACGCGCAAGCGGCGGTCTTGGGCTTGATGCCGGCATACTCACTGAAGCCGGTCCAGTAGGCACTGATATTGCCCGCGTTGCCCACCGGACTGCAGTGGTAATCAGGTGCTCTGC
>JAURMM010000150.1 GCA_030830685.1 Gammaproteobacteria bacterium
TGAGCCCCAATCACCCGGATGCGGACGCAGCGGGTGAACTCGCCGTGCGGCCGGGCGACCGCGTGCCCGGCATCCCTCGCCACCAGCTGAAGGTGGGCGGTGATTACACCTTGCCGCTGGGTGTGCGCCTGGGCCTCGAAGTGCTCTACAACTCGGACCAGGTGCTGCGCGGCGATGAAGCCAATCTGCTGGACACCGTGGACGGCTATGCCGTCGTCAATCTGCGCATGAGCTACCGGGTGAACGGGCGCGTGGAGATGTTCGGTCGTGTGAACAACCTGTTCGATACGGACTATGAGAGCTTCGGCCTGATTGGCGAGGATCCCACCGAAATCCTGCCCAACCTCACCAACGACAGTCCGAATTTCCTGGGTGTGGGCGCGCCTATTGGCGGCTGGGTGGGGTTGCGGGTCCGCTTTTGAGGGCACGTCTCACGCCCGGGAGCGCAAGCTCCCGGGCGTGACTGCTGAATCTCACTCAACCACGACGAGCCCCCAGGGCATCTTGCCGACGGGGACCGTCGCCACAACCTTGTAGGTCTCGGTATCGACGACCGACACCTGGTTGCTGGCGCCATCCGTGCTGTAGAGGCGGCTGCCTCCCTTGTTGAGTGCAAGGCCCCAGACGCGCTTGCCAACCGGAATCTCGTGCAGGATTTCGAGCGTCTGCTCATCGAGCACGAAGACCCGATCAGCGCGCCCTCCGGCCACATACAACTGCTTGCCGTCGCGGCTGGGCAGGATGTCCTTGGGCTTGGCCTTGTCATCGGCGAGCGGCATGCGCCCGACGATCTCGCCGCTGCCCACATCCACCTTCTTTACTTCGCCACTGATCTCGGAGGTGGCGTAGACGAGGCTGCCATCCGCACTGAAGCTCGCCGCCCGCGGCCGAGCACCCACCAGGATGTTGGCCACGATCTTGTGCTCAGGGATGGCGATGATGTGGAGCATATTGGTGGATTCGCTGGTGACGACTGCCCGGATGCCGTCGGACGATACCGCCACACCCTCGGGTTCGATACCCACCTTGATTTCTGCCACCCTCTCCCCGCTGGCCGGATTGAACACCGAGGCTTTGGCGTCTTCTTCATTGGAAATGTAGAGATTGCCATTGGGGTGCACCGCAAAGGTTTCCGGATCGTCCCCGCTGGGGAAGGTCCGGACCACCTTGAGGCTCACGGGATCGATCACGGCAATGTGATTCTCGCCGCTCACCGCTACATAGATCTCACTGCCGTCCGGGGCGACCCCAATACCCCGCGGGCGCTTGCCCACGGCCACGGTAGCCGTGACCTTGTGGGTGGTGGCATCGATCACCGACACGGAATCATCGAATTCATTGGTGACAAACACACGCGGTCCCGCGTGCGCCATGTGCACGGCGCACAGCAATATGAGGGCGGAAATGAAGTTCTTCATGGGCATGCTTCCAGTCTGGGGGCTTTGTTCAGGGGAGGCACTCGACGCGACCCAGGCTGTCGAGATCCTCGATGTCCACCACGCCGCGTACCGGAGCTTCGCCGGCGAGTGTGCCGTCCACTACGAGCAGCAGCGGTTGGCGCAACTGGCCATCGGGTCGGAAACTGAGATCCACGCCCTTCTGGCCGTCGAAGGCCAGCCGTTCACGCAAGGCAGTAAGCAGCGCAGCCCCGTCGGCGGTCTGTTCCCGCGCCACCGTATCCGAGAGCAGTTTTACTGCGGCCCAGCCTGCCCAGGCCTCGTCCGTCATGGGCTGCTTGAAGGTGTCCCGGTAACGCCTGTTCAACTGTGCCGCGGCATAACGCGTGAAATCCGCATGCCAGACGTGTGCTTGGGCTGCGGGCCCTTCAGGATAGGCCTTGCGCCATTGTGCCTCCGCATCGCGCAGCATCTCCGCACTCGCGAGGGTGTGAAACAGGTTTGGCCGGCAACTGCGGCGGAGGCCGTCATCCGCCAGTGTGGTGTTGAGCATCGGTACGCCTCCATACGCTGCGACTGCGTCTTCCAGCGCGGCGGCCGGCGCGGCGACTACCACGGCCGCCGTGCCAGGGGGGACGGGCGCGCCAGGGGCGATGAGTTCCAAGGTGTAGGTGAGGCCAAGGAACTCCCCCTGTGCCTGTGCCTCTGCCAGGCCTTGCCGGGCTCCACGGTGCGCGGCGCTGTCTGCGGTGCCGAGGAAGGCAAGTTTCACATCCAGCGCCTGCACGGACGCACTGGCGCTCACCGACAGCATGATCGAGAGCAGGGAATGCAGTAGATGACGACTGAACACAAGACCCCTCTCAGGCGATGGAAATACGGTGACTTCGACTGCGCATGGTAGCGAAGTTCGCAGGGCACGGACCGATGCCATGCAGATTTTCGTCGGTCTGGTTTTTTGAGACCGATCTCGCTAGTCTGCGACGCTGTATCCGGACCGTCAGAAACCAACTACCTCGGGGAGATTTGCCATGCACAAAGCCTTGCAACTGGAGCCTGAAAAATGCACGGGTTGCCTGCAGTGCGAGATGGCCTGTTCATATGAGAACGAGCAAGCCTTCAATCCCAGCAAGTCGCGCA
>JAURMM010000151.1 GCA_030830685.1 Gammaproteobacteria bacterium
CGCCGTCATGATGTCCCGGGTCCAGCGTGCCGCATTGGCCGTCTGGGCGATGAGCCGGGCATAGCTCTTCCAGCCGGGCCCCCCATGCACGCTTTTTTCGAGGAAGGGACGCGAGAAGGCATCAATCAGGCCCTCGACCGTGGGAGGTTCCGGCAGCGACTCGAGGAGCCGGCGGCGCTCGCTGTTCAGGGCATCGGCGCGCCGCGTGATGACCGCCACGAACAAATCCTGCTTGGGGCCGAAGTGGTAGTTGGCGAGCGCCAGCTCCACTCCGGCACGGGCAGTAATCTGGCGAATCGACACGCCATCAAAGCCATGTTCTGCAAAGAGCTCTTCGGCTGCATCCAGGATGCGCTGGCGTGTGGAGACGGGATCCTGAATCTGTCCGGTCTTGGGCATGGCGCGGGTACTCCTCAAGCGCATTCGCGTTGCACAGACGGCGCTCGTTTGCTGCAGGGCAGGATTGCTCTTGCTTGAACGTTCGTTTAATTCTATCCCACGCGGGTCCCCGTCGTCCTCTGCAGCAGCAGACCACGGGCAGGCCGGCATGACGTTTTCTTCCATCCAGACACGGACTCCACCATGGCATCTTTCCTTTGCGGTCTCGACATCGGCGGCACGTTCACCGATTGCGTGCTGATCGATGAACACGGGCAGCTCACCATTTCCAAAGCGCCTTCCACGCCCGGTAATTTCGCTGAAGGCGTGCTGGAGGCACTGCAGCGCGCCGGCGAGCGCGTAGGCCTTGCTCTGCCCCAACTGCTTGATTCCATCACCATGCTGAACCACGGTACCACCGCTGGGACCAATGCCATCATCCAGCGCAAGGGTGCACGCGTGGGACTCATCACCACCCGTGGTCACAACGACGTGATTCACATCATGCGCGGCTCACGCGGACTCTCCGGCCAGGACATCAAGCTCATCGTGCACATTCCGGAGAGTAGCAAACCCGATCCCATCATCCCGAAGCGGCTGATTCGCGGCGTCTCCGAGCGCGTGGACTGCTTCGGCAAGGTGGTGGTGAATCTGAATGAAGACGAAGTGCGTGGGGCAATCCGAAGCCTGCTCGACGAAGGCGCGGAAGCCCTCGCCGTGTGCTTTCTGTGGTCTTTCCTCGCACCGGCCCACGAACGTCGGGTGAAGGAAATCGCCGCCGAGATGGCACCGGGCCTTTATGTCACCTGCTCGCATGAACTCGCGCCCAAGTGGGGCGAGTACGAACGCACCACGGCCGTTGCGCTCAACGCCTATATCGGGCCGCTCACGGTTGGTTATCTCACCGATCTGGATCGCCGGCTGAAAGAGCTTGGCTACCAGCCTCCATTGCAGATCACGCAGTGCGCCGGCGGCACGATTTCCGTCCGCAAGGCGAGCGATGCGCCGCTACTGACACTGGACTCAGGCCCCGTCTCCGGAGTGACGGGTTCGCTTTATCTTGGCGAAGTGATGGGCGAGAAAAACATCATCACCACCGACATGGGTGGTACGTCGTTCGACGTGGGTGTGATTCATGACAGCAAGGCCGTCGTGTCCTACAAGAGCCTGGTCCACCAGTACGAGTACTTCCTGCCGAAGGTGGATGTTCAGACCATGGGCACCGGTGGCGGCAGCAAGGTGTGGATAGACAAGACTACCGGCACGCTCCGGGTGGGCCCGCAGAGCGCAGGCGCAGTACCCGGCCCCATCTGCTACAGCCGCGGCGGCACGGTACCCACCACCACGGATGCCGATGTGGTGCTCGGCTATCTCGATGCGGACAACTTTGCGGGTGGCACGATGAAACTCGATCGCGCGGGCGCCACTGCAGGGTTGCAGGTGCTGGCGGACGAGCTCGGCATGAGCCTCTACGAGCTCGCCAGTGGGGTGGCGCAAATTGCGGAATTCCAGATGGCGGATCTGGTGCGCAAGGCAACCATCCAGAAAGGGCTGGACCCCCGCGACTTCGTGCTGTTCGCGTTTGGCGGCGCGGGCCCGGTGCACATGGCGGTGACTGCGCGCGAGGCGGGGATCAAGCGTGTGGTCGTGCCGCAGGGGGATACGGCTTCCACCTGGTGTGCCTTTGGTGCGGCCTCTGCCGACACGCTGCACGTCAATGAGCAGGTCAACATCATGTCCTCGCCGTTCGAGGTTGCGCGCATCAATGCATTGCTTGGGGAACTTGCGGCCAAGGGCCGCGTCCAGCTGGAGGAAGACGGCATTGCGCCAGCGCAACAACGCTTCCGCTACTCCATCGACATGCGGCATCGCGGCCAGATCAACGAAGTGGAAGTGGAACTCGACAGCGGCACGCTCAAGGAGTCAGACCTCGATGATCTGCGCGCACGCTTCGTCAGGCGGTATGAACAGCTCTATGGTCGCGGCGCCTCGCTGCCGGGCGCGCGCCTCGAATGCGTGACGTTCCGGGTGCGGGCGAGTGCCGAATCACGCAAGCCCCGCATCAAGGAAGCCGCCACCACCACAGGCGAGATCCCGACCGATGCGCAGACCAGCACCCGGGACATCTATTGGGCCGAGTGGAAACGCCTGGCGCCCACGCCCATCTACGACGGGTATCGTCTGCAGCCGGGCAATACCCTGGAAGGTCCCTGCGTGATCGAGACGACTACCACCTCCATCGTGGTGCATCCTGGCCAGACGGTCAGCATGGATGCATTGAAGAACTTTGTCATCGAAACCGGGCTGGCCGCCTGAGCCGCCGCCGAGGAGACCCCCCATGCCACGCATCAGTGAAATCACGGACATCGACTTCGACGGCGTCAATCATCCCTATGTGCCGCCCAAGGAGTTACGCATCTCGCCCAAGCTCAAGCTGCACCGCGACTGGGAGACCGATGTCGACCCGGTCACCTATGAGGTGGTCCGCCACAATCTGTGGCAGATCAACGAGGAACACGGTGCAACCATCCAGCGCCTGTCCGGCTCGCCGGTCGCAATGTATGCACTGGACCTGAATCCCTCCCTGCTCACGGAGGACGCGGAATTCGTCTATTTCGGCCCGTACATGCAGTACATGTCCGGCGTCACGGACACCCAGGTCAAATGGACGCTGGAATTCCGCAGCGACAATCCCGGGATCCAGGAAGGCGACATGTTCCTCGCCAATGATCCTTGGGTGGGCGCCGCCCACCAGCAGGATGTGATGCTGCTCTGCCCGGTGTTCTGGGAAGGCGAACTTTTCTGCTGGGTCACCAATTGTCTGCACCAGTACGACATCGGCGGTATCACGCCCGGCAGTTTCTGCCCCTCGGCCGAATCGGTCTATGACGAAGGCATCATGCTGCCGCCCATCAAGATCATCGAGAAAGGCGAAATCCGCCGGGACATCGAAGCGGTGTACCTGCGTGCCTCACGCAAGCCGCAGTTGGTGGCACTCGACTTCCGCGCCCAGATGGCCGGCAACGCCACGGCACGCGACCGCGTGCTGGAGCTCATCCGTCGCTACGGTCCGCGCACCGTGAAGGGCGTGATGAAGAAGATCATCGACAACTCCGAGAAGGCCTATCTCGCCAAGATGGCGCGCATCCCCGACGGCTACTGGCAGGACCGCACCTACATCGAGGCTTGCCGTCCCGGCGACCGCCGTACCCATAGGGTGCAATTGCAACTGCGCAAGGAAGGCAACAAGCTGATCTTCAGCAATGATGGCTCAGCTGGCCAGGAAGGCGCGATGAACGCCACCTATTCCGGATGGCGAGGTGCCATCATGGTCGCGGTCACCGAGCTTTTGTGCTGGGACCAGTACTTTGCAGTGGGTGGCGCCCTGCGGCATGTCGATTTCGATCCCACGCCAGGCACGCTCAACTGCGCGAACTTCCCGGCGTCGGTGTCTACGGCGCCGATTCAGTCCATGGAGATTTCGCTCTACCCCGCCTACAACGTGTTGTCGAAGATGATCTATCCGGACGCCGAGATGCGACGGGACATCATGTGCATCGGAGGGACCAGCCAGTGGCCAGCCACACTGTTCCGCGGCACGGACCAATGGGGTGAGCGTTATGGCTACCTGCTGATCGATCCGATCGGTGGTGCCATCGGAGCCTTCGCCCATGCGGATGGAATCAATACCGGCGGCCAGTCGCGCACGCCCATCTGCCAGCTGCCGAACATCGAGCATACCGAGCAGAGCTTCCCCATCCTGTTCCTCTATCGCAAGGAGCTACCGGATTCCGGGGGTGCGGGCAAATATCGCGGCGGTCTGTCCGCCGAGAGCTGCTTCATTCCCCACAACACGGACTTCATCACCCAGGACACCCTGTCGTCCGGCAATGCCACGCCGACCTCGCCAGGCATGATGGGTGGCTACCCCTCCACAACCAATGCCTACACCTTCCTGCGTGATACCGACATCGCCACACGCATGCAGCAGTCCCGGATGATCGAGGATGCCTCCGAAGTCGAGGGCAAACCTGAGCTCCTGCAGCTGCGTCAGGAAAACTTCATCCAGAATCCTGCGGATGTCTATGCAGTACGCTGGACCGGCGGTGGTGGTTTTGGCGATCCCTTCGAACGCGATGCAACGGATATCGAGCGCGATCTGGAGGATTATGCCATCACCCCAGCCGCCGCCCTCTCCATCTATGGCGCGGTACTCAAGGACGATCAGCACACTGTGGATGTGGAAGCCACCGCCCGGCATCGTGCAGGGATCCGCGCCGCACGCGTCGCGCGCCACAAACTGCCGGCAGCCAAACGTGAAGGCAGCCTGCTGTGCGAAGCGAGTGTCGCCCTGCAGGTGAAACGCGACGACAAGGGCAGCTTCTGGGCTTGCGGCCACTGCAGCACGGAGCTCGGCGATGTGAGCCGCAATTACAAGGATGCCTGCATCCTGGAAGAACATCCGGTGTCGGCCTCCAATCCGTTGATTGGAGAACCCTCGGACTTCATCGACGACAAGGTGGTGTTCCGCCAGTTCTGCTGCCCCGGCTGCGGGGTGCAGATCGACAACGAGATCGCGGTTGCACAGGACCCTGTGCTCTGCGATATCGCCGTCAAGGCCTGAGCCTGCACGGCTGGGACCGCCAGGGCGACTCCTGGCAGTCCCAGCACTCATGACCGACGCCGCGCGCTTCTCCTTGCCAGCACGGCCAGCCAGTACCCGAAGGTGCCGAGCAGGGCTCCGGCAAACACCATCCACAGCATGAAGCGGCTGCTGCCGGTGGCGTCCCAGGCCCAGGCAGTGAGCGAAGGCGCCAGTGCCATGGCCACCATCATCGGGAAAGCAATGGCGCCCATGGTGCGTGCCAGATGATCCCGTCCCAGCCATTCTGCGGGCGCGGTGCCACGGAGAATGGTGGTGATGCCATGCGACGTGGCAAAGCACGACACGAACACGCACAGCCAGAAGAAATCGTGCGGCTCGAAGATCAGCAGCAGCACGGCGAGCGGCGCGAGCGATGATGTGAATGCCCCGAGACGGGCAATGGAAAGATCCCGCCCCAAGGTCACCATCACAATGCGTGCGAGCACCTGCACCGGCCCTATCAGCGCAAAGGTGAACAGGATCACCGCCTCCTTGACGCCCTCTCCGCGAAGTACCGGGACGTACTGAAAGATGAGGCTGCTTGCAGTCAGGCTGTAGGAGGTGTACCAGAGCGCCAAGCCCCAGAAGACCGGGTTACGCAGTCGCCGGCGCATGACCACGCTGCCACGGCGGCGTGTGAGTGGATGCGTGTTTTGCGCCACGGACGCTCTTGCCGGAACGAATAACCAGTGGAGCGGCGCATTGAGGCCAAGGTTCAAGGCTGCCATCACGAGTAGTGCTGTGCGCCAGTCGATCGATTGCAATAACGCACCCAGCAGGGGCACGTAAATGGTGCCCGAAAGTCCGGTGACGAGAGTCGCGGCGGTAAGACCGGCGCGTGCCTGGCTGCCGAAGACCTGGTTGATCACGGCAAACAGCGGCTCGATGAGGCAACAGGCGAGGAACACCCCGAGCACCATCCACAGTGCGTAGAATTGCCAGGGCAGCGTCACCTGCGACCAGAGTGCAAGCATCAGCCCCGAGCCGACTGAGCCGAAAGTCATGAGGGCACGACCCCCATGGCGGTCCAACAGCGCACCCACGGGATAGGCAGCGAGCCCGGTGATCAGCAAGCCGGCCGTGATCGCGCCGCTCAACAGTGACTGCGACCAGCCGAGCTCCGCGCGCATTGGTGCCGAGAGCAGGGGGAAGCTGTAGTACAAGGTGCCCCAGGAGGTGACCTGGGTAATCGCAAGTGGCCAGAGCAAGACCCACGGATGGTGACGTCGTGCCCACAGGCGAAGGAGCGAGGGCGCGAGCATCATCGGGAAACGCATGAACACCTGCCGAAATCAGAACTCATCGAGGATTCGACAGGTACATAGCTATCCGGACTCGTCTATGCTCCCATGATAACGAGGTGGCGTGA